>NZ_CP033460.1:1682406-2018887 GCF_003718735.1 Staphylococcus debuckii
CGCAAGTACCGCACGTTTAGCCCCGCGTTTGCCCCAATAATTACATTGGAAATAATTCGTAACAATCGTCTCTGCATCCCAATTCAAAGGAATAGGCTGTTCTTGTGCTTTAACATACATGACAACTGCAGGATCACCGAAAATAATACGATCAACTTTGATTTCATGCAGAAATTGAATATAATCTTCTAAAGCATTCAAATGATAATTATGAAAAATACCATTTACAGCTGCATAGGCTTTTTTCCCATGCTCGTGAATCAGTTGTACCGCTTCACGCATAGCTTCTCGATCAAATTCTCCCGCTAAACGCAAACCGAATTTTTGTTCTCCGATTACAAAAGCATCTGCACCTTTTTCAATCAACACTTCAATATGTTCAACTGATTTAGGTGTCACAAGTAGTTCTGTCATTTTGACTCTCCTTTTACCGCGATGGCTAAACCATCTTCTATATCTAAAAAGTTTGTTTCATAGTCTGGATGATCATTTAACCAGGTGTTAAACTTTTGAATTTTCTTCACCATCTGCTTCACATTACGACTGCGTACCACTTCTATGTCTGCTACAAAATCATGGTAGAGAATATTATCTACAATCACCAAACCGCCTTCTCTCAATAATGGTGTATAGAGTTCAAAGAATTTCTGCGATTGAGCTTTAGCCGCATCAATAAAGATCATATCAAAAGTTAAATCCTCAACTGCATCGAAAGTTTCCCTTGCATCACCTTCAATGAGATGAATTTGCGAACCATAAGTATAATGCTCCAGATTTTCTTTAGCGGTTTTCTGCATTGTTTCATCACGTTCAATTGTCCATACTTTAATGTCTTCATTAACCGAAGCAAAATGCATAGCACTATAACCGATAGCAGTTCCAATCTCTAAAATATGTCGTGATTGATGAATTCTAATCAATTGTTTAATCATATCCAACGACAAAGGATGGATAATCGGAACATTATTTTCTTCAGCGTAAGGTCTTAAAACCTCTAACTCATGTGCGTGTTTTTGCGATAAATTAATCAAGTAATTTTCATTTTTATCCATAATACGCTTCCTTCATCGAAAAATTAACAAAAATAAATCAGTCACGCTGACTGATTTAAAGATGTAACCAACTTCATAAACTTTTCTTATAATTTAACTTTACATATTTTACCACAAAAAAGATACAAAATTAAGTACCGACTTTAAATTATTGTAAAATTATCTTTTCAGAGGAATAACATCCTAGAATTCCCTTTTAAATAGTTAAAAATGCCGAATTTACGAGATCAGGAACAAATGTTCGTACTTATAAACAAAGAAAAGACGGAGCATTCAGCCCCGCCTCGTTCAACCTTAATTATTCCATTTCAGTGTTGACTACTTCTTCAATCATATCCCATTCTTCTTCAGAATCGACAGGTAAGAATTTTCCACCGTCGCCTTCTTCGTCAGGAACATTAATCATCGGAATCAATTCGATCATATCGTCATCATCAGATGTTTCGCCTTCTTCAGCTAAAATAACATATTCTTTGTCAAATTCAGGATGATAGAACTCTAGCACTTTACGGTATAAAACTTCGTTACCATCTTCATCGTATAAAGTTAAAAGTTCCTCCTCGTTGTTCACTTTTAATTCTGCATCTTGATTTTTATTATTTTCAGACATAAATAATGCTCCTTTTCATGGTTTATTGTAATGAGTCTAAATAACCTTGCAATATAAACACAGCAGCCATTTTATCAATTACTTTCTTACGTTTATTTCTAGAAACATCCGCTTCTAGTAAAGATCTTTCTGCTGCCATCGTACTTAAGCGCTCATCCCACATTACAATTTTGATATCTGGTAATGCATTTTGGAGTGCTTCCTTGTATTTTAACGAAGCTTCGCCTCTAAATCCAATAGAATTATTCATATTCTTCGGTAATCCTATTACAACAGTATCCGCGTCTTCTTTTTTTATGATTTCTGTTAACTTTGAAATACCTAATTCATTTTCTTCTTCATTGATTCGGAGTGTATCTAAGCCTTGAGCAGTCCAACCCATTAAATCACTGACAGCAACGCCGACTGTTTTACTGCCAACATCTAAACCGATAATTTTATGTGTGAGCATATACTATTTATCTTTAGACGCATTCAAGTAATTTGAAACAAGTTCTTCCATAATTTCATCACGGTCGATTCTTCTGATTTGGTTTCTTGCTTCATTATGACGCGGAATATAGGCAGGGTCACCTGATAAGAGATAACCGACAATTTGGTTGACTGGATCGTAACCACGTTCATTCAAGGTATTATACACATTAGTCAACACTGATTTAACATTTTCTTTAGGAACATCTTCAAGATTAAAGCGCATTGTTTTATCGTAATTGTTCATTTTCTTGCACACTCCTTCTACTTTAGTAGGCTGATACATCTACCATTCTACATGAGAGTGTCGATAAGTTATAGCGATTTAATGTAGTTTTTAATGAATTGTAATGACTCTGTTATCTTGCTTGGTTCACTTCCGCCGCCTTGAGCCATATCAGGACGACCGCCGCCTTTACCGCCGACTACAGGTGCCATGTTTTTAATAATATCTCCAGCTTTAATTTTATCTGTATCAGCTTTAGGTACTGTGGCAACGAGCGCTACTTTACCACCGACGTCACTTGCTAAAATAATCACTGTATCTTGCAACTTAGATTTAAAATCATCCATTGTTTGACGCAATGCTTTTGCATTTTCAGCTTCTACTTGCAGAGCTAAAACTTTCAAGCCGTTCATTTCTTCTACTTGATCATCAATATTGCCCATTTTCAATGCAGTAATTTCTTGATTACGTTGCTCTAATTGTTTATGCAATTGTTTTTCATTGTCGATGAGTTGCGTTACTTTTTCAGCTACTTGGTCATCTTCTTTAGCTTTTACTTGATGTTTAACTGCTTTAAATTTATTTTGGATAGCTTCAAGATATAAGAAAGCAGCTTTACCAGTTAATGCTTCAATACGGCGTACGCCTGCACCAGTTCCTGATTCACTGACAATCTTGAATAAACCAATCTCAGATGTGTTGTTAACGTGAATACCACCGCATAATTCAATAGAGAATGGTGACATATCTACTACACGCACGATATCGCCATATTTTTCTCCGAATAATGCCATTGCCCCAGATGCTTTCGCTTCTTCTATCGGCATTTCTTTAATAGTCACATCGAGACCCTTCCAAATTTCTTCATTAACACGGCGTTCAACTTGTTCTAATTCATCTTCTGTTACTGGACCAAAGTGTGAGAAGTCAAAACGTAAACGGTCACCTTCAACTAGAGAACCCGCCTGATTCACATGATCGCCTAAAACTTCTTTTAAAGCGGCATGCAATAAGTGAGTCGCACTATGGTTTTTCTTAATGTCGCGACGATCTGCATGGTTCACTGAAGCTTCAACTTTTGCTCCTTCAGACACTTGTCCAAATTGAACCACACCTTTATGCAAATTTTGACCATTTGGAGCTTTCGTCACTTCTGTCACTTCAATTTCAAAGTTTTCATTGCTGACTGTACCTTGGTCTGCTACTTGGCCCCCGCTGACTGCATAAAATGGCGTTTTATCAAGTACAAAAAATACCGTATCGCCAGCATCTGCTTTCTCTACGCGCTCGCCGTTCACAATAATATCTGTTATTTTAGTGTCTTGGTCCATTACATCATAGCCTGTAAACGTACTTGCTGTAGTGATATTTTTTAAAACTTCACTTTGAATTTGCATAGATTCTGATTTTTGACGCGCTTGACGTGCACGATCTCTTTGTTTTTGCATTTCCGCTTCGAAGGTTTTCATATCTACAGTTAAGCCTTCGTTATCCGCAATTTCTTCTGTCAGTTCAATTGGGAAGCCGTATGTGTCATACAATTTGAAAGCATCTTTACCATTAATCACATTACCGCCAGCTTTAGCCTCTTTAATCATATCGTTTAAGATAGCTAAACCTTCTTCTAATGTTTCATGGAAGCGTTCTTCTTCTGATTTAATAACACGTTTGATGAAATCTGCTTTTTGTTTTACTTCTGGATAATAAGGTTCCATGATATCTGCGACTGTGTCGACTAAGCGATACATGAATGGCTCATTGATATCTAGAGATTGGCTGAAACGCACTGCACGACGCAACAAGCGACGTAACACATAACCGCGTCCTTCGTTTGCAGGTAAAGCACCATCGCCGATAGCAAACGCAATTGTACGAATATGATCTGCAATGACTTTAAAAGCAACATCTTGTTCCGCGTTTTCTTGATATTTTTTACCTGAAATTTGTTCTACATCTTCAATAATCGGCATAAACAAATCTGTTTCGTAGTTAGTACGTACATTTTGTGCGATAGAAGCCATACGTTCCAGACCCATGCCGGTATCAATATTTTTATTAGGAAGCGGAGTATAGGTATGATCTTTATTATGATTAAATTCACTGAATACTAAGTTCCACACTTCAAGGTAGCGTTCATTTTCACCGCCAGGATACATTTCTTCAGCTGGATCATCTTCTCCATATTCTGGTCCGCGATCGTAGAAGATTTCTGTATTCGGACCAGATGGACCTTCACCGATATCCCAGAAGTTGCCTTCAATACGAATAATACGACTTTCTTCTAAACCGATAACATCATGCCATAAATCGTACGCTTCTGTATCTTCAGGATGAATCGTTACATATAATTTCTCAGGTTCCATTCCCATCCAACGATCACTTGTTAAAAATTCCCAAGCAAATTCAATCGCTTCACGTTTGAAATAATCACCGATAGAAAAGTTGCCAAGCATTTCGAAAAATGTATGGTGACGAGCAGTAAATCCTACATTTTCGATATCGTTAGTTCTGATTGCTTTTTGAGAGTTGACAATTCTCGGTTTTTTCGGAATTTCACGGCCGTCAAAGTATTTTTTCAACGTCGCAACACCTGAGTTAATCCATAATAAAGAATCATCATCAATCGGTACAAGCGGTGCAGAAGGTTCTACCATATGTCCCTGTTCTTTAAAATAATCAATAAAATTTTGTCTGATTTCACTAGCTTTCAATTGCTTCATATATCCTCACTCCTAATTTACGATGATAAGCTCCGTATACTTGAGCATAAAAAAATACATTCATCCAAAAAGGGACGAATGTATCGCGGTACCACCCTAGTTATGTGTACAATCCACACTACACATCACTCATTATTTATACGGACTGACATAAAGTAGCGTTCATCAATGTTTGCGATACCTTTCACCAACCGGCACCTCTCTCAACCATAGTACATTGACTACTCATCTTTATGCGAATTTAATTTTATTTTAGATGGATGGTGCTTAAATGTCAATTATATGTTGTTTCGAAGGTGACTTTATTTTTCAGTCGCAAAACTATAAGGTGTAACATCGCCCATTCCAATCATCGGATCGATTTGGAAAATAGTAGCTTCTGACAGTTCGATGACTTTAGTATTTTGTTCTGCAGTTGAAGTTGAATGGGTCTCTTCAGTTTCACTTGACGATGTTTCCATACCGAAATAATCACGCAGTAGTTGTGCCATGCGGGTCATACGCACCTGTCCGTACGTTTGCATGCCAATATCAAAGGCTTGGCTGTCTCCTAAAAAGACTAATGATTGTTTTGCGCGAGTCAATCCTGTATAGATAATCGGTCGTTGCAGCATTCGATAATACTGTTTAACAACCGGCATAATCACGATTGGAAACTCTGAACCTTGTGCTTTATGAATTGAAGTACAGTAGGCATGCGTCAATTCCATCATGTCTTGTTTCGTAAAAGTAATCTCATTGCCTTCAAAATCCACTACTAATACGTCTTTATTTAATTCATTTTCTTTTGCCCAGAAAATACCTTGAATAACTCCGATATCACCATTGAAGATATTATCATTCGGACGGTTCACTAGTTGTAGTACTTTATCGCCTTTTCGAAAAACAACATCGCCAAATTCTATTTCTCGGGTATCTTCTTCTTTAGGATTCAAGATATCTTGAAGTACTTTATTTAAGCGTTTAATACCTGCGCTTCCTCTATACATAGGCGCTAGCACCTGTATATCGCTCATATCATATCCTTTTTTAACAGCGGAAGTCACTACTTTATTAACGACATCAGGGATCTGATCGGCACTGCATGGGATGAAACTGCGATCATGGAAGCGTTGAGTAATATCAATTGGTTGTCCTAATTTCATTTTATGCGCTAATTCAATAATGCTTGAACCATCTTGTTGCCGATAAACTTCGGTCAAATTCACACGTGATATCACTTTAGAATCAATCAAATCCTTAAATACTTGTCCTGGGCCTACAGAAGGTAATTGGTCTTCATCACCCACGAGGATAACTTGCGCATCAATCGGTACGGCATTTAGAAATTGATGGAATAACCAAGTATCTACCATCGACATTTCATCAATAATAATCAGCTTAGCATTAATTTCATTTTCTAAAACATCTTCTGGTTTCGTTTCTTGACTCCACCCAATCAAACGATGAATCGTCATGGCTTCTAAACCGGTAGATTCTTGCAATCTTTTAGCAGCACGTCCTGTAGGCGCTGCTAAAGCGATAGGATAATCGTCCTCATTGTAGTCGTCATAATCAAGCGATAAACCGTGAATTTCAGCATAAAGTTCTACAATTCCTTTAATAACCGTAGTTTTCCCTGTTCCTGGGCCGCCAGTCAGCAACATCACTTTTGAATTGATTGCAGTCTCTAAGGCTTCCTTTTGCGAAGCGGCATAATTCACTTTATTCATATCTTCAATTTCACCGATATGCATCTGCAAGTCTGATTGCTCGATAGTTTCTAATTTGGTTTGATGTGCTTCTATACGATATAAATTCTGTACACTTTTCACTTCGGAATAATATAAACTTGGAACAGAAAGGGTTTCATCCGCTTCCACCAGCTTCTCTTCCTCTGTCAGTTGCAAAATCATCTCTTCCAACAATTTAGTATCAATGGATTCGCTATGTACTTGAGATAACGTGTCTTGAGAAGCTTCTATAACATAATCTTTCGGCAAATAAGTGTGGCCTTGTTTAATGCATTCTTCCTCAATGGTATATAACAAACCAGCTTTCAAACGCTCGGGGTCATTGTATTCTATTCCAAGATTTTTAGCCAAAGTGTCAGCTTTATTAAAACCGACACCTTTCACATCATAGACCAGCTGATATGGATTCTTTTCAATTTCCGATAATGTCTCTACTTGATAGACCTGATAAATATTCATAGATAATTTAGGACCGAAACCTAAATCATGCAGTCGAATCATAATCTTTTCTACTTCTTGGTTACTATAGATTTGTTCGGCAATTTGTTTTTGCTTTTTCTTAGATAAATGTGGGACTTCAGCCAAAGCTTCTTCGTTATCCAAAATTTTATTAATCGTGTTTTCGCCAAGTGTAGCGACAATATTTTCTGCTGTTTTCTTTCCGATACCTTTAAATAAATCACTAGACAAATAACTGACAATGGCATCTTTTGTTTGCGGTAATTCTTTTTCAAAGGTTTCTGCTTTCAACTGTTTGCCATACTTCGGGTGTGTAACCGCTTGTCCTTTGAAGGTATACACATCACCTTCTGCAATTTCAGGAAAGAACCCTACAATTGTCGGCATACTATCAAATTCTTCATTCGTTTCAATAGGATCTACTTTCAGCACAGTATAGAAGTTTTCTTTATTTTGAAAAAGAATGGCTTCGACCGTACCTTTGACCATAGAGTAATCAAATAATGTAGGGTTGCTCAAGTGTTATTCCTCCTCTTGCTCAAGTTGTTTAAACGTTTTAATTGCGTGCTGACTTAACAAATGCTGAGGATCAATTTTGACTGCGCGTTCAAAATATGGCAAAGCATCGTTAGTATTTTCAGATTGCATATAACCTGCAAGGCCACGATTATAAAGCGCATCTGTATTTTCAGAATTGATAGTTAGCACTTTATCTAACTGCTGTATTGCAGCGTCGAACATTTCTAAATGGCACAATACTAAACCATATTGAAATTGAATTTCTTCATCATTCTTCTCATCAAGTTCAGCTGCCCGCATTAAAAATGGCAACGCTTCTTTGAATGCGCCTAATTGATTGAATGACATACCAATCATATAATTGGTATCCGCTTCATCTACTCCTTTTTGCAAGGCTTGCTGATATAATTTAATTGCATCATTATAGCTTTCAGCATTATAGTAAACATTTGCTAGATTATAATAAATTGCACCATTATCAGAATTAATAGTTAAAGCTTTTTGGAAAAATTTCTCTGCTTTTTCTACTTCTCCAGCTTCAGCAAGCAAGATTCCTGAATTAATATAGTTTTCAATAGCTTCAGGATTTTGTTCTATATTTTCAAATAAAGCTTTTAAAGCTTCTTCAAATTTGCCTTCTTTTATGAGTTGATAGATTGCTTCTTGTTCCATTTTTCAGTCCTCATTTCTATCTCGATTCAAATATATATTTTAACAGAAATAAAGCATTTTATGTAAAAAAAGAGACGAGGTATTGTCTCGTCTCTCTACTATTCCTCTATACAATATATGTTAATTGACCTGCTTCTTTATAGACATCATCAATCGTTGCACCGCCGAGACATACTTCTCCATCGTATAATACTACTGCTTGTCCAGGCGTAATCGCGCGTACAGGTTCATCAAAGTCTACACGAATTTGGTTTTCTCCGATACTTGTAACTGTAACTTTTGTATCTTTTTGGCGATATCTGAATTTTGCTGTACATTCTAAGCCGTTTGCTAAATCGATATCATTCACAAGTGAAACATCTGAAGCAATTAAGTAATCACTGTAAAGTGCATCATGATGGAAACCTTGTTCTACATATAAAACGTTGTCTTCCAAGTTTTTACCGACTACAAACCACGGATCTCCATCTCCGCCGATACCTAAACCATGGCGTTGGCCGATTGTATAGTACATTAAGCCACTGTGTGTACCCATTTTCTTACCATTCAACGTACGCATGTCGCCTGATTGTGCCGGTAAGTAATTGGATAAGAATTCTTTGAAATTACGTTCTCCAATAAAACAGATACCTGTGGAGTCTTTTTTCTTAGCTGTTGCTAAATCTTGTTCAGCTGCAATACGACGTACTTCAGATTTTTCCATACCACCTAACGGGAACATGACTTTTGATAATTGTTCATGTGTCAATTGATTCAAGAAATAGGTTTGGTCTTTATTGTTGTCTACACCACGCAACATTTCAACATTTCCATTTTCATCACGTCTCACTTGTGCATAATGTCCTGTTGCAACATAATCTGCACCTAATTTCATTGCATGGTCTAAAAAGGCTTTGAATTTAATTTCTTTATTGCACATTACGTCTGGATTAGGAGTACGGCCTTTTTTATATTCATCTAGGAAATAAGTAAATACTTTGTCCCAGTATTCTTGTTCAAAATTAACAGCATAATAAGGGATGCCGATTTGGTTACAGACAGCAATCACATCATTATAATCTTCAGTTGCTGTACAAACACCATTTTCATCAGTGTCATCCCAGTTTTTCATGAAGATGCCGATGACATCATAGCCTTGTTCTTTCAGCAAATATGCTGTAACTGAACTATCGACGCCGCCTGACATACCGACAACAACTCTTGTATCTTGGTTGCTCAAGTTTATTCCTCCTTAAATCTATGATAAATCTTTTGGATTTCTGCTACGATATATTTTATTTCCAACTCAGTTGTCAGTTCATTGAAACTGAAGCGGATAGATTGTTTAGTTCTTGGGTCTTCACCATACATAGCTTCTAACACATGCGACGGCATAGTAGAGCCTGCAGTACAAGCTGATCCAGATGATACACTGATATTAGCTAAGTCTAATAGAGTCAACATTGTTTCTACATCAATAAAAGGAAAATAGATATTTAACACATGCCCTGTGGTATCCGTCATGGAGCCATTGACTTCAAAAGGAATACTGCGTTCTTGCAATTGTACTAAAAATAATTCTTTTAGATTCATTAAATGAATATTGTTTTCATCACGATGATCTGCAGCAATTTTCAGCGCTTCTGCCATTCCAGCAATTTGAGGCACATTTTCAGTTCCTGCACGGCGTTTGGTTTCTTGACTGCCGCCAAGCTGAGAAAATTTTATTGGTGTTTTTTCTTTTACTAATAAAGCACCTGCGCCCTTTGGACCGCCGAATTTATGTGCAGTCAAACTCATACTGTCAAATTGAAATTCGTCAAACTTGATAGGTAAATGTTCTATAGCTTGCACAGCATCAACATGCAACATTGCATCATACTGCTTTACAATATCTTCTATTTCATACATCGGTTGGACAGTGCCGACTTCGTTATTTACAAACATAATAGATACTAAAATGGTATCTTCTCGCATCGCTTCTTTAAGTTGCGCTAAATCCACAATGCCTTCTCGATCAACATCCAAATAAGTGACTTCGAATCCTTCGCGTTCTAATTGTTCAAAGACATGCAAAACAGAATGATGTTCAATCTTAGAAGTAATAATGTGCTTGCCCTTATGCTGGTTTGCATAAGCTAGGCCCTTAATTGCAGTATTATTAGATTCAGTTGCACCGCTGGTAAAAATAACTTCGTTAGGCTTTGCCCCTAAAAGAGAAGCCATTTCTCTACGTGCTGCATCTAAATATTGACGCGCATCTCTGCCGACACTATGAATAGATGACGGATTACCATAATGATGCGAATATAACTCCATCATTTTCTCTATAACTTCTGGTTTCACAGGAGTAGTTGCTGCATAATCTGCATATACTTCCATTAGTCAGACACTTCCTCACAATTTTATCAATGTTCCAATTCTAGCACCTACATGTCAAATTTTCTAGTGCTCTGCTTGATTTAATTATAACATCATGCGCTATTTTGATAAGCAATTAAATATTTTCTTTTGTAAACCACTGTTATAATGAGGGCATAATTTATATAAGGAGGCTAAATTTGTGAGTGATATTAAACTTTCAGCTTTAAACTTAGTACCTATTCGTGAAGGCGGCAATGAAAAAGAAGCAATTGATGATATGGTTAAACTTGCTCAGGATTTAGATGAATTGGATTATGAACGTTACTGGATTGCAGAACACCACAATGCACCTAATTTAGTAAGTTCAGCAACTGTATTGCTTATCCAACATACTTTAGAGCAAACTTCAAAAATACGAGTGGGATCGGGAGGTATCATGCTTCCAAACCACGCGCCATTAATCGTTGCTGAACAGTTCGGTACGTTAGAAACGATTTATCCAAATCGTGTTGATTTAGGTCTTGGTCGTGCTCCGGGTACAGATATGATGACTGCTAGCGCTTTAAGACGTGATCAACACAACGGCGTGTATGCATTCCCCGAAGAAGTCGCTCAACTCCAGAAATTTTTCGGTCCTGAAAAACAACAGGGTTATGTACGTGCTTATCCTGCTGTTGATAAAAAAGTTCCTTTATATATCCTAGGTTCTTCTACAGACTCAGCACATTTAGCAGCTAGACAAGGATTGCCGTATGTATTTGCTGGACACTTTGCACCGCAACAAATGAAAGATGCTATTGAAATTTACAAAGAGTTATTTGAGCCTTCTGACGTACTCGATAAACCATACGTTATTGTATGTTTAAATGCTATCGTAGCTGAGACAGATGAGAAAGCAAAAAAATTATCAACTTCATTAGCACAAGTGATGATCAGTATTGCACGAGGCAGAATGCAGCCCTTACAACCGCCAACTGATGACTTAGCTTCACTTTTAACACCTGCTGAATTGCAAATGGCAGAAAAACGTGCTCAAGATTCTTTAATTGGTTCTGAAGAAACTGTGAAGGCGCAACTCGAAGACTTTATCGATTTCTATGGAGAAATTGATGAACTGATGGCTGTCAGCTACATCTATGATCAAGATAAACAAGCAGATTCCTATAAACGTTTGAAAAATGTTATCGAAACTTTATAGCATAAAAAAACGCCCAATAATGGGCGTTTTTTACTTATTTATCATTATTGAATTTATCTTTGACTTTGTCTGTAAAGTCTTTGACTTTATCAGCAGCTTCATCTACTTTTTCATTAACTTTACCAGAAGTTTTATCTGCTTTACCTTCATTTTCTAAATCTTTGTTATCAGTAGCATTACCTACTGTTTCTTTTACATTACCTTTTGCTTGTTCAAATTTACTTTCATCTTTGTTAGCCATTATGAATCCCTCCAAAAGTTATTACATAAATTTATTTACCTTTAAATTAGTACTTTAAACATTACTTATTCGGTTTGTCTGGACCACCGTGTTTTACTAATTCATCATGCATTTCATTCATAACATGTTGGCCTTTCCCTTTCTTTGACTCATGTTCTTTCATTTTTTTCGGATCAGCATGTTTTTTTGCATATTCTTCATAATCTTTAATTTTATTTTTTTCGTCTTTCATCATTATCTTCCTCCTCGAGATAACATCTCATGTTATTTCCTCTTGATGTAATATATATTTATATACCCCAGAAAAATATTTTATAAACAAAATGATTAATTTAATTATACAATCATAAAAAAGTTCGCCAACCTAACGTCAGTTGGCAAACCTTTCTCAATTAAATATAGAACATATAGTTATCGAGTTTATCGGAATCATTGAACTCTGCTAAATATTTTAACGTCGTGCCGTCAAGTACTTCTCTTACTGCATCACGCATTCTTAACCACAATTCTTTTTGTGCGGGCGGCTCAGAATCAATACTTTCAACAAATGATATCGGACCTTCTAATAGGCGGATAATATCGCCGGCTTTAATTTCTTCAGCTGGTACGCGAAGTTGGTAACCGCCCTTTGCTCCGCGGACACTTCGTATAAGACCGGCATTTCTTAACGGCCCCACCAATTGTTCTAAGTATAGATCACTAAGATTGTTCTCTTCTGCTATTGTTTTTAAGGATACGCAACCTTGTCCCTCTCGCTTAGCTAGGGAAATCATCAAAGTTAATCCGTATCTCCCTTTAGTTGAAATTTTCATGTTATTACCTCGCTTAATCCGATTTTGTTTTATTCAATTTTAGCATTTTTTACGTTAATATAGTAACAGAAAGGTGTGAATCGATATTGAATAATGAACCATTAGCTTCCAGAATGCGACCGCAAAACCTGGATGAAATCATTTCGCAACAGCACCTGGTCGGACCAAAAGGAGTTATCAGAAGAATGGTGGAGGCTAAGCGACTCACATCTATGATTTTCTATGGGCCACCAGGAATAGGCAAAACTAGTATTGCTAAAGCTATTGCAGGCTCTACACAATTTAAATTCAGACAGTTGAATGCTGTAACTAATACAAAGAAAGATATGCAAATGGTAGTTGAAGAAGCCAAAATGTCTGGCCAAGTTATTTTATTATTAGATGAAATTCATAGATTAGATAAAGCAAAACAAGATTTCTTATTACCCCATTTAGAAAATGGAAAAATCGTCTTAATCGGTGCTACGACATCTAATCCTTATCATGCAATTAATCCGGCAATCCGGTCAAGAGCACAAATTTTCGAATTATATCCTTTAGATGAAAATGATATCCAAACAGCTTTAGAACGAGCTCTTTCCGAAGAAGAACGCGGTTTAGCTGATTATAACGTCAAAATTGATGATGATGCACTTCAATATTTTTCCACGCAAAGTCAAGGAGATGTGCGTGCAGCTTTAAATGCTCTAGAACTCGCTGTCTTAAGTGCTCATCCTGATGAAGAAGGCAAAGTTCACATTACACTCGAAGATGCTCAAGATTGTTTGCAAAAAGGAAGTTTCATGAGCGATAAAGACGGCGATATGCATTATGATGTGATGAGTGCGTTCCAAAAATCTATTCGCGGCAGTGATACAGATGCAGCATTACATTATTTAGCGAGATTGATAGAAGCGGGCGATTTACCAACTATAGCTAGACGTTTACTGGTAATCAGTTATGAAGATGTAGGTCTAGCGTCTCCGGGTGCTGGCCAACGCACACTGGCCGCTATAGAATCTGCAGAACGTTTAGGCTTTCCAGAAGCTCGCATTCCGCTCAGTCAAGCCGTCATAGAGTTATGTCTGTCGCCTAAATCTAATTCAGGTATCAAAGCTATCGATGCAGCTTTATCTGATATACGAAAAGGTCAAGCCGGACAAGTACCTAATCATCTTAAAGATGGTCACTATGCTAGCGCTAAGAAATTAGGCAGAGCTATCGGTTATCAGTATCCGCATAACTCTGAAAGTGGATTTATTCCGCAACAATACTTGCCGGATAAATTAAAAAATCGTCAATATTATCATCCTAAATCTACTTCAAAAGCAGAACAGCAATTCAAACAAATTTATGATAATATTACCAAACAACAAAAAAATCTTTAATAAAGTGGTTATATATAAAAAGCTGAGGAATTCATTCTTTCTCAGCTTTTTAATATGCAATCTTTATTTATCTTGCTTTCTGTCTTTAATGCGAGTAACTGGAATATCTTTTAAAATATCGTTAATTACATAGCCTGCACAAATCAACCCTACGACACTAGGAACAAATGCATTTGATGAAGGTGGAATTTGTCCTTTTCTTGTGGCTGCATTTTTATCACCGACTGTTTCTTTAACATCTTCGCGAATCACAATCGGGCTTTCATCAGAAAATACCACAGGCACACCTTTACGAATGCCTTCTTTCTTTAATTTTTGACGAATAATTTTAGCGATGGGATCTGTATTAGTTTCAGAGATATCAGCCACTTGGAAGCGTGTCGGATCTGTTTTGTTAGCGGCTCCCATGCTCGAAATGAGTTTCACATTACGTTTTAAACATTCTTTCATTAAATGAACTTTATACATAATTGTATCGCTCGCATCGATAAAGTAATCAATATCATAATCATTAAACAATGCCTCATATGTATCTTCGTTATAAAACATATGGAGCGAGGTAACCTTACAATCAGGGTTGATTAATTTAATACGTTCTTCCATCAATGTTACTTTGCTTTGACCGATTGTCGTCGTCAAAGCATGGATTTGGCGATTAACGTTAGTAATATCTACATCGTCTTTATCAATTAAAATAATATGGCCGATATTAGTTCTTGCTAAAGCTTCTGCCGCAAATGAACCTACTCCGCCTACTCCTAAAACGGCAACCGTTTGATTTTTAAGTAAATCTAAACCTTCTTTTCCGTAAGCTAATTCATTACGTGAAAACTGATGTTTCATTTTTTGAAATCTCCTTTAATCCTTACTTTTACATTTATATATTATAGCAAATTTAAATTTTTAATAAACTAGGGATGAGTAAGCTTTATAAATAAAAAATACGCAAGGCAAAAGCCCTGCGTACGATAGAATCCGTTGTACCGTAGTTATTATAGCTTGATCATTTTGGCCTGCTATATACAGGTGGGTGCCCTGTTTCTTGTTTTGCACGTCCTCCTAGAGAGGCGTGTGCGCTGCAAGAAAACCTATTGGGCTCCCTGATCAAAGAGTGTTAGGTCAAAATACATACAGCAAACTACGAATATTTCAGACGACTATCTTATGAGTTAATAGTACCACATTTTAACCGAATTGCAAATTTAAACTATCGAATTTTTAAATTTTGTATTAATGACGAATACGAAGTGATAGTTCTTCTAATTGTTTGTCGGATACTTCACTTGGTGCTTGAGTCATAAGAGATACTGCAGACGCAGTTTTAGGGAATGCGATGGTATCACGTAAGTTATTACGACCCGCAAGCAACATAACGAAGCGGTCTAAGCCAAGCGCGATTCCGCCATGTGGTGGTGCTCCGAATTTGAAAGCATCTAATAAGAAACCGAATTGTTCTTGTGCTTGTTCTTTTGTGAATCCTAATACTTCAAACATTTTTGATTGGATATCTGCATTATGAATTCTGATTGAACCGCCGCCAAGTTCATAGCCATTCAATACAATATCATATGCTTTTGCTTGTGCTTTTTCAGGTGCTGAATCTAATTTGTCTAAATCTTCATCTTTAGGTGAAGTAAATGGATGGTGGGCTGCTACATAACGTTTTTCATCTTCATCATATTCAAGTAACGGCCAATCAGTTACCCATAAGAAGTTCAATTTGTCTTTGTCGATTAAACCTAATTCATGTGCTAATTTCACACGTAATGCACCTAAACTTTGTGCTACAACACTAGGTTTGTCAGCTACAAACATTACTAAGTCGCCTGTTTCTGCGCCAGTCAACTCTTTCACTTTTTCAACATCTTTATCTTCAAAGAATCTGGCAATCGGACCACTGAAGCCGTCTTCTACAACTTTGACCCAAGCTAAACCTTTGGCACCATAGATATTTACAAATTCTGTTAAAGCATCCATGTCTTTACGTGTATATTTGTCTGCAGCGCCTTTAGCAGCTATAGCTTTCACTTCTCCGCCTTTTTCAACTGTATCTTTGAACACTTTGAAGTCCATAGTACGACCAAGTTCAGATACATCTTTTAATTCCATATCAAAACGCGTATCTGGTTTATCAGAACCATAACGTGCCATTGCTTCTGCGTATGTCATACGTGGGAATTGATCAGTCAATTCTACACCTTTAACATCTTTTACTACTTTTTTAAGCAAAGCTTCGCCCATTTCCATAACGTCTTCTTGATCTACGAAACTCATTTCAACATCGACTTGAGTAAATTCAGGTTGTCTGTCTGCACGTAAATCTTCATCACGGAAACATTTAACAATTTGGTAGTATTTATCAAAACCACTAATCATCAACAATTGTTTAAATAATTGTGGTGATTGCGGCAACGCATAGAATTGTCCTTCGTGAACACGAGAAGGTACTAAATAGTCACGTGCACCTTCTGGCGTAGATTTAGTTAAAACTGGAGTTTCAATATCTAAGAAACCGTCTCCATCTAAGAATTCACGTACTGAACGTGTAATTTGATGACGCATTTTAATAGTTTGCGCAAGTTCTTGTCTTCTTAAGTCTAAATAACGATATTTTAAGCGGATATTTTCATCTACTTGTTGGTTCTCATCATTAATTGAAAATGGAGGTGTTTGTGCTTTATTAATAATGTTAATATGATCAACTTGTACTTCTACATTACCAGTTTTGATTTTAGGGTTAACTGTTTCAGGATCACGTTTGGTAACTGTACCTTCTATTTCAATTACATATTCACTGCGGATAGATTCTGCAGTTTCTAAGGCTTCTTTTGAAAAGTCAGGGTTAAATACGATTTGTACATATCCTTCACGGTCGCGTAAATCCACGAAAATCAAACCGCCTAAGTCTCTGCGGTTATGCACCCAACCTTTTAATGTAACACGTTGTCCTAAAAAATCTTCAGTTACTAGACCACAATAAGTTGTTCTTTTACTCATATATTACTTCTCTCCTTGTTTTTCTTTCTTACTTTCAAAATAAGAAACTAAGTCAGCTAAATGAATAGAATCAGATTCTCCACTATCCATATGTTTAATATCAATATTACCATCTTCAAGTTCTTGCTCGCCGATCACAATTGTATATTCTGCCCCTACACGGTTGGCTTGTTTCATTTGACCTTTGATTTTGCGTTTCAAATAATCCTTATCGGCTTTAATACCGTGGTGACGTAAATCATTTAATAAATTCACTGCATATCTATCAGCTTTTTCACCCATTGTGACAATGAATAAATCTAAATGTTCATCTTCTTCGATTTCAATGCCTTCTTCTTCCAAAGCTAATAATAGACGCTCGATACTCAAAGCGAAACCAATACCAGTTTGTTTCGGACCTTCAAGCAATTCAAGCAAACCATTATAACGGCCACCGCCACATAATGTAGTAATAGCGCCATCATAATCAGGGCTGTCTATCATCAACTCGAAGGCAGTGTGTGTATAATAATCAAGGCCACGCACAAGATTTGGATCCTCAACATACGGAATGTTTAAATCGTCTAAATATTGTTTAACTTGGTTAAAATATTCTTTAGATTCTTCATTGAGATAATCAGTAATACGCGGTGCAGTTTTTACCGCTTCTTTATCTCTATCTACTTTACAATCTAAAATACGCATCGGATTAGTATGCAAACGTGCTTGACAGTCACTGCAGAATGTATCGATAACGGGTTCAAAATGCTCAAT
This sequence comes from Staphylococcus debuckii, assembly GCF_003718735.1. Classification (NCBI taxonomy): domain Bacteria; kingdom Bacillati; phylum Bacillota; class Bacilli; order Caryophanales; family Staphylococcaceae; genus Staphylococcus; species Staphylococcus debuckii. The sequence continues at coordinate 1,700,580 of NZ_CP033460.1, forward strand.
CAATGCTTCATTGTATTGTTTACGAGAATCAAAATCACCGACACTATTGATCACCAATTTAAGGTGTTTTAAACCAAATGATTGATATATGTGCATCACCATTGCTAAAATTTCCGCATCGATACTTGGATCTTCAGCACCGATAGCTTCTACACCAAATTGGTTAAACTGACGATAACGTCCCTTTTGCTTACGTTCATAGCGGAACATCGGTCCATTATAGTAAAGTTTAATCGGTTGATTAGGATCTCCTTGCATTTTATTTTCAATATATGAACGCACTACCGCAGCAGTACCTTCAGGTCGAAGTGTAATACTTCTGTCACCTTTGTCTTTGAAGGTATACATTTCTTTTTGTACCACGTCTGTAGAATCACCGACACCTCGAGCGAATAAATCAGTACTTTCAAAAATTGGCGTACGAATTTCTTTATAATTATATAATTCCATTAATTCATCTAATTTAGTTTCGATATATCTCCATTTTCTGCTTTGATCAGGAAGAATATCTTGTGTCCCACGTGGGATTTTAATCATAATGTCACATCCTTTAGTAAATAAAAAAAGCCCTTGCATGATATCACTATCACACAAGGGACGAAAATTCCGTGTTGCCACCCTAATTGAGCCGAAATGTATTCTATGGCTCCTCTTTCAACAATTAACGCTTGTAAAACGAGAGTTGATTTCGTTAAATCAAACTCCACCTCTTCTTGTGTTCAATCATGACAAAAATACTCTGAATAATCTTTCAGCCACGGATTATTTCTCTAATTGCATTTCTTAATGTCTATTCAAGAATAATAACAGTTTTCATATTTTCTTTACTATTCAGATACTATCATAACGATTTTATGCTATGTTTGCAACTGTTTAATTTGAAAAATAGGTTCTAAGCCCATCAACGATTGCTTGTTCTACAATATGACGATGCAGTTCATCTCGAATCATCATCTCATCTGTGGGATTACTAATATAACCTAATTCAATCAATACTGCTGGTATTTTAGATTGGCGCAGTACTTGATAATTTTCTTGTCTCGCGCCTTTTGGAGAAAGTACCGCTTTCTTTTGAATACTCATGCTTAAAGCTTCAGCCAAGCCTTCTTGTTGTTTTTTAAACCAATAGACTGTTACTCCATTTGCATCAGGTGATTTCAGCGCATCATTATGTAAGCTGATAAATGCGTCACCGCTTAAGTTACGGTCTTTAAGTTTGACGTATTCATCTTTATCACGCGTCATTTTGACTTTTGCACCTTCTTGTTCAAGCAACTTCTTTAGTTCTTGACCTGTTTTAAGCGTGTAATTTTTTTCTAAAGATTTAAAATGAGTTGAACTGGAAGCACCTTGGTCACCGCCGCCGTGACCAGGATCCAGCACAATCACTTTATTCTTTAAAGGTTTAGCATTAGGATTACTGTCTGGTTCAATATTCAAATCCGTATGCCATCCAGCAATCCATCCCTTTTCTTTGCCATCTTTGGTCGATACGTAAATCCACTTACCTTTTTTGTCCAGTTGTTTAAAGGTTTCACCCTTTTCAGCTGGGTAAATTTCTGGATAGACAGCATTGGGACCTGTACGCAGTTCTGCGTCTTCTTTCATAGTAACTTTATCGTCATGATCTGTCTGATAATTTGCTACTAAGATAATGATAAATAATAAAATAATTAAAGCAATTAAGGCAATAAATATAGGAATCGGTTTGAGTTTACGTTTCTTAAACCAATTTTCAATACGGTTCATATAATCTTGCCATCCTGACTTTCATAAATAATCGTTACAGGACCATCATTTTCTATATCAACCAACATATCTGTTCCAAATTCTCCTGTTTTCACTTCCACACCATATTGTTTGAGTGCCTCATTAAAAGCTTCATATAAACGATTGGCTTCCTCAGGAGGTTTAGAATTAGAAAATCCTGGACGATTCCCTTTTTTTACATCTGCATACAAAGTAAATTGAGATATCGATAAGATTGCTCCATTTACTTGTTGTACATTTAAATTTAATTTGCCATTTTCATCTTCAAAAATACGCGCATTAACAATTTTCTTAGCTATTGCTTCTACATCCTGTTCAGTCGAATCTTGACCGACACCGACTAACAGACAAAGTCCTTTGCCGATTTCTTCATGTATTGATTCATTTGTGACGGATGCTTGTTTCACTCGTTGTACGACTATTTTCATTATTTAACACCTCTATTAATTCCAAACTCTTGTAACTGTATAGACATCACCAAGTTGTTTGATACGTTCTACAACTTTAAACACTTCATTGACATTTTTAACCATGACGCTTAAGTTGATGATTGCATTTTTTTCAACATCTGACTTACCAGCAACTTTGACTAAGTTACTATCAGTTGCATTGACAGCTTGCAATACTTCATTGAGCAATCCATTGCGGTCATATGCTGTAACTTCTAAATCAACTTGATAGCGTTGAGTGGAGTCTTTAGATTTTACCCATTCAACATCTATTAAACGTTCTGTTTCATTCTTAATATTCGGGCAATCTGTACGATGTACTTTAATGCCGTGTCCTTTGGTGATATATCCCACAATATCATCACCTGGAATCGGATTACAGCATTTTGACAACTTGATCAGTACGTTTTCAATACCTTCCACATATACACCACTGTCCGTAGTAATATGATCTTTAATAGGTACCGACTTCGTTACTTCTTGTGCTGCATTCAATGCTTTTTGTTTATCTAAAATACGTTGCTTTTCTGTTAATTTATTTACAATTTGAGAAGACGTCACGCCGCCGAATCCAACTGCTGCAAATAAATCATCTTCGTTAGAAAAATTATATTTATCATTGACTATTTCAATATTATCTTCGGTTAAAACATCTTCAACTTTAAAGCCTTGATCTTTAATTTCAGCCTCAACCATAAATTTACCTTTTTCAATATTTGAAGAACGGTCTTGTTTTTTGAAAAAGCTTTTAATTTTACTTTTAGCACTAGATGATTTGACAATTTTCAACCAATCTCTGCTTGGTCCGTAAGAATGCTTACTTGTACGTATCTCAACAATATCTCCAGTTTGCAATACATAATCGATAGGTTCAATCTTACCATTGACTTTTGCACCGATCATTTTATTTCCGACTTCACTGTGAACAGCATAAGCAAAATCAATCGGCACAGCGCCGTATGGCAATTCAATAACATCACTTTGAGGTGTAAAGGCATATACTTTATCACTTTGTAAATCGAATTTTAGAGATTCCATAAATTCTTGTGCATCATTTGCTGTTTTGTCCGCTTCTGCCAAATCTTTAAGCCAAGATAACTTTTTAGCGTAACCTGAATTATCTTCTGTGACTTTCTTGCCCTCTTTATATGCCCAGTGTGCTGCCACACCATGTTCAGCAATTTCATGCATTTCTTGTGTACGAATTTGAATTTCTAAAGGATCACCATTCGGCCCCACTACTGTGGTATGCAAAGATTGATACATATTTTGTTTCGGCATGGCAATATAATCTTTAAAACGACCAGGCATAGGTTTCCACAGTGTATGAACTAAACCAAGTACTGCGTAACAATCTTTAATCGAGTCTACTATAATACGTACTGCTAATAAATCGAATATTTGATCAAATTGTTTCTTTTGTTTCATCATTTTGCGATAAATACTATAGATATGCTTAGGTCTGCCATTTATTTCACCATTTATTTGCATTTTATCCATTTCAGCTTGTATCCGATCGATTGCATTAGTGATATATGCTTCTCTTTCGCTGCGTTTCTTTTTCATTAAATTGACAATTCTAAAATATTGAACGCCATCAATATAACGTAAAGCAATATCTTCAAGTTCCCATTTAATCGTATTGATACCTAAACGGTGCGCAAGCGGTGCATATATTTCTAATGTTTCTTTAGAAATACGGATTTGCTTTTCTCTCGGCATCGCTTTAAGTGTGCGCATATTATGCAATCTATCTGCTAATTTAACTAAAATTACCCGTACATCTTTAGCGATTGCTATAAACAATTTACGATGATTTTCAGCTTGTTGCTCTTCTTTGGAGCGATATTTAACTTTCTTAAGTTTAGTTACGCCTTCCACTATCATTGCAACTTCATCGTTAAACATTGCTTTAACATCATCAAATGTGTATGGAGTATCCTCAATCACATCATGTAAAAACCCTGCTACGATAGTAGGTCCATCCAAATGCATTTCGGTTAAAATTCCTGCTACCTGAATTGGATGCATGATATAAGGCAGACCATTCTTTCTGAATTGTCCTTGATGTGCTTCATAAGCAATATGATAGCTTTTCAGTACATGTTCGTATTCTTCCTCGCTTAGATAGGATTTAGCTTTATATAATACTTCGTCTGCGCTATATGGATATTCATTATTCACATTAGACACCCCCACATATTCGTTAACCTTCTAAATGTTCGTATGAGGTATGTAAAATAGAATCCAATTTGAATTTATTTTAGTATTGCGAAAATAATGCAGAAAGCTACCAACTTTCGCTCGCATACTTTACCTCGAACCTCTTTTACCTATAGTCCACATTTATTAAATAATACTTCTATATTACTATAAATTGAAAGATAAATGAACCTTTTCAATTTACAGTAGTTTTACATCCTACTTCTACATTCAACTTTTTAGCTTAAGAAGTTTACTTACAATTTTAATTAGATACTTAGAGGAATGCAAATCAATATAAATAAACCGTTTACTGCAGAATCAGCAAACGATTTATTTTCTCTCATCTATTATTTAATTACTCATCATAAGAAATTAAGCTTAAGACATCATAACCATTTAGTTTATCAATACCGTGCAAGTATTTTAATTCAATAATAAATGCGATACCTACTACAATCCCGCCTAATTCTTCAACAAGTTTAATTGTAGCTTCAATTGTTCCGCCAGTCGCTAACAAATCATCAGTAATCAATACGCGTTGACCTGGTTTAATAGCATCTCTGTGCATAGTAAGTACATTTGTACCATACTCTAAATCATATTCGTAACGAATGACTTCACGAGGCAATTTACCTTCTTTTCTGACTGGAGCAAAACCGATTCCCATAGAGTAAGCCACTGGACAGCCGATAATAAAACCGCGCGCTTCAGGTCCCACAACAATATCCACTTCTTTTTCTCGCGCGAATTCTACAATTTGATCTGTTGCATATCCATATGCTTTGCCATTATCCATTATTGTTGTGATATCTTTAAAATCGACGCCCTCTTTCGGCCAATCTTGTACTTCTGAAACATACTGTTTTAAATCCATTTTATCTATTTCCTCCTAAATCACTTTGCTAGCTGATCTTTTATCCATAATTTCACTTTTGAAAAATCATCATAAAGCAAAAACTTCTCTACGTCTATTCGATTCATTCTTGCTTGATAGAGCCGACTAGAAGTAATTTCTTTCTTTTCTACATCCTTGTTCACTGTTATTATACCATTATTATCCTCAATGAAATCCAATTCATTAAAGACTTTAAGCATAAAAATAAGCACATTTGGCTTTACATTCAAGTATTCGCATAGTTGCATTCCATCTTGTTTTAAATTCACATTATTTTTAGAAAGCAGCGCTTTATAGCACTTCTTGAATTTATTTAAATCCGGCATGCCATCAAAATAAATGGAATTTCGATGGTTGAGTTCTAGTATAATCTGACTTTGCGGTATAGAAGCCAATGTATTTTCCATCGCTGTAATGGTTAAAGGTAACTCTTTAAAAATATAGCGTTCATATTCATTTTCAATAATATCACCATAAAAATATTGATGTTCATGCTCTTTTTCAGTCTTTTTATTCACAATTTCAGCAACAGGAATATTGTCATGGGGCTTTAACTGCTGTCTGGCTTTCCCTCTGAAATCTAATATTTGCAACGTTTCAGATGCCATATCTTGAACCATAAACTGAGGAGATTGATTACCATTCCATTCATTAATTTGCAATGTTCCAATCATATTAATAGGTTGATTAGGTTCAATTTGGCTTGCATAATCGCCGTGCTGCCAATATAGACTCTGTAGTTTGGAATTACCAAGCGTCATTTTTAAATGCTTGCCTTCTTGGCCGATTCCTTTCGCTTGCAAGATTTTAATATCGTTAAGCTGGAAAAGCGGACTTGTGAAATCTGTACCAAAGGGTCTCAACTTTTGAATGTCGCGAATATTTTTTACTGTAATATCATTTTCATCTAATACTAAATCCACAGTCTTATGCGGAGAAATATCTTCAGTACGTGATATTTCAAACATATGACGATTTAAAGCCTCACTTAACTGCTCAATATTTTCGATAGGCAACGTCATACCGGCCGCCATGTGATGACCCCCGAATTTGCTAATAAGCTCACGCTCTTTATCTAAAATATCATACATAGAGACTTGTTCGATACTTCTTGCTGAACCTTTAGCAAAATTTTGAGCGGTATCAATGTTTAATATAATTGTAGGCAGGCCATAAGTTTCTACCACTTTAGAAGCTGCAATACCCAAGACACCTTCGTGCCAATTTTCTTGTGCTAATACTAAGAATTGATTACCTTTCTCAACTTGTTTTGCTGCCATTAATAAAGCTTCGTCTGAAATTTCTTTCACAATATCTTTACGTTCTTGATTAAAATGTTCAACTTGCTCAGCTAGAAATTCTGCATCTTCTGGATTCTCAGACATCAACAATTCAGCGGCTAAACTTGCATCATCCAATCTTCCAACTGCATTTAATCGTGGACCAATCACAAATCCTATTGTTTCTTCAGTGATAGTGTCTTTATATCCAGCATTATTAAGCAATGCTTGAATAGAAGGAAATTCTGTCTGATTTAATATATCTAATCCGCTTTGTACAATAGCACGGTTCTCATCTGTTAAAGAAACTAAATCAGCGACTGTTCCGATAGCTGCTAAAACCGTATAGTAGGATGAAGGATGATCCAATAATGCTTGCGCTATTTTTAATGCTACACCCGCTCCGCTTAAATATTTAAAAGGATAATCAAATTCAGGATGCATCGGGTGGACGATTGCAAAAGCTTCTGGTAGTGTTTCACCAATTTCATGATGATCTGTCAGAATGACATCCATGCCTAATTCTTGGGCCGCTTTAATTTCTTTATGACCTTGTATTCCGTTATCTACGGTAATAATTAAATTAACGCCTTCATCATATGCATTTTTAAATGCGGCTTCATTAGGGCCGTATCCTTCTGTAAATCGATTAGGAATATACCAACCGACTTCAGCACCTAACTCTTGAAGAGTTGAAACTAAAATTGAAGTTGAGGTCACGCCATCAGCATCATAATCTCCATATACTAATATACGTTCTTGATTATCAATAGCTGTGTTAATCCGATCTATAGCTTTTTTCATATCACTCATTTCATAAGGATCATGATGGATTGTAGATTTTTGCAGTACCGCTTCAATATCTTCTTTTTCAATTATATTTTTGCTTTCTAAAATCTTCTGTACAATTGATGTTATTTTCATTTCTGAGACGACTTGTTCAGAAATTTCTTTTGAATTCTGTTTTAAATCCCATTTGAATTTTGCTTTAATCATAAACCGGCTTCCCTCTTTTCCACATGTCATTATACAAAAGAACTATTTAAATAAAAAGTAACTTCTCTATCTTAACATTTTTTAAACAGAAAAGGGGCTAGAACAAATGAATGTCCTAGTCCCTCTTCAAATTAATTATACGAGTATTTTTTCATCATTACTGCGTTTTTCACGATGAACAACTAATCTATGATCAGGCGTTTTTTTCAATTGATGTTTCTTCATCATGCCCCATAAAGGAACAGCGATAAAGATAGATGAGAACACCCCTGAAATTAAGCCGATTAATAGCGCGAGTGCAAAGTTAAAGATACTTGATGCACCAAAGATTAATAATGCTACTACTACGATTACTACTGTTAATACTGTGTTAATCGATCTTGTCAGTGTTTGTCTAATAGAATGGTTGACAATATTATCGATTTGTTCCGGTTTCGTAATGACTTTAATTTTACTTAAGTTTTCACGAACCCTATCGAAGGTAACAATCGTATCGTTAATGGAATAACCGATAATTGTCAGAACTGCTGCAATAAATGTTACATCTACTTCGATTCTGAATAAGCTGAAGACAGCTACAATCATAAAGGCATCATGTAACAATGAAATGATTGAAGATAGTCCCATACGCCATTCAAATCGTAATGAGATGTAAATAATCATACCGATTGAAGCATAGATGAGTGATAACAGCGCATTTTTCGCAATTTCTTGTCCAATGACCGGCGAAACAGTATTTACTGTTGGATCACTACCGAATTTATCATTGATAGTTGATTTTACTTTAGCAACTTCATTTTTGCTTAAGTCATGTTTAAACTGTACTGAAGCACTGTCATTGTTTCCAGATAATGCTACTTGGTCTGGCTTCATACCCGCTTTATCTAAAGTATTCGTTACACTTTGTTGTGTGATTTTATGATCTGCCTTCATATCGACACGCGTACCACTTGTAAAGTCGATACCTAAATTCAATTTAAAGATAAAGAGAATCACTACACCGGCTAAAATCACGATACCACTGAACCAGAATAAAGGTTTAGCAAGTTTCATAAAGTTCCAATGATCATAAGGCGTTTTCAATTGATAAACGTCAATACCCTCGTTGATATTATGTCTATCTTTCTTGTTAACACCAAATAACCAGAAGCTGTTTTTGAAGTAATTAGATTGTACGAGTAATGATAATAAGATTCGTGTTAAGAATACTGCTGTCACGAAACTCATTAATATTGCTAGTAGTAACATCGTCGCAAACCCTTTTACAGCACTTTCACCAAAGAAGAATAGCACTGCAGCGGCTAGTACTGTAGTCAAGTTGGCATCCAAAATAGTGATAAAGGAACTTTTATTCGCCTTATGGAATGCTTGTTTGAGGGTTCGACCAATCCTCAATTCATCTTTAATCCGTTCATACATAATAATGTTGGCATCCACAGCCATACCTACACCTAACACTAATGCGGCCAAACCAGGCAACGTTAACACACCATGGATAAAGTTGAAGGCTACAAGTGTGATATAAATATATGTTGTTAATGTAATCACTGCGATAATACCAGGTAATCTATAGAAGCCGACCATGAATAAGTAAATAACGCCGACACCTAATAAAGAACCAAAGATTGTTTTATCAAGCGCATCTTGACCAAATTGAGCTCCGACAGAGTTAGAATACATTTCTTTTAGGTGAACTGGAAGTGAACCTGAGTTCAATAAATCTGCTATTTGTTTAGCTTTTTGAACGCCTTTTTCACCATTGAATCCACCTGAAATTTCTACACTATCTGAGTTGATTGGTTGGTCAACAGAAGCTGCTGAAACATATTTCGGATCTTTTTTGTCTTTTTCTTTTTGATAACTGTCGCCTTTTTCATAGTCTAACCAAACTACCATAACATTATCTTTGCGTTTGGAAATTTCTTCTGTTACTTTTTTGAATTTTTTGCTGTCTTTTAATTTAAAAGTAACGGCAGGTTGGTTCGTATTTTGCTTGAACTCTTGTTTTGCAGAACCTTGTACTAAATCTTTACCTGTCAATTTAACATGATCATCAGAATCACGAATTGTTAAATTGGCTTGAGAAGATAGGATGTCTCGTGCTTCATTTTGATTTTTAACACCGGCTAATTGAACACGAATCCGGTTATTATTCTCAACTTGAATTTTAGGTTCGGAAACCCCAAGCACATTGACCCTGTTTTCTAATGTTTTTGCTGTTGCTTGAACAGCTTTATCGTCAATTTTCTCACCTTTCTCCAGTGGATTGACTTGGTATAATACCTCAAAGCCACCTTGAAGGTCCAACCCTAAACGGACGTCTTTAACTACACTCTTGTAGGTTGCTGCCATACCTGCAAAAAGCAAAACAACCAACAGTAAGAATGCAATTATTCTACTGTTTTTCTTCACATGAACACCTCATTATTTACTTATGTAAATAGCATACTCGATAATTCAAACTTACTGCAAGTCAAAACAAGTTGAAAGGCTTGTTTCTCTTTGGATTGCAGTATTTAAATGAACCACACAAGTTTACTATATCTGCATACGTCTTTCAAAAACCATGATTAAATTAAAATAAGTCCCAAACAATCGAGATTTCAAAATAACAATACCTTACGAAAAGTTTATAATATTTAAATCACAGTTAAATCGTGTACCAATGCTACATTATACACGCAATTATTTTAATTTAAAACAATGTTTCAAAATCGCAACGAAATAGTAATATTTCTTACAAAAGAAACACCTTCTAATCATCTTGATTTAAGTGATAATTAGAAGGTGTTATTTCAATATTATGTATAGAGCTACCCTTAACATTGGAACCTATACGCTTGAATATTGTTTAATTATTTAGTCTGGATTAACTTGTTTGATTGCAGGTTTCTCAAAAGTTAATTGAGTTCCTTTATCATTGACTGAAATTACGACTGAAGTTTCATCTAAAGAACGTACAACACCTTTGATACCACCAATTGTAGTGACGTGTTGACCCGCTTCTAAACGATTAATCATTTCACGGTGTTCTTTTTGACGTTTTTGTTGTGGTCGGATCATAAAGAACCACATAAGTGCTAATAATGCTATAGGTAAAATAAGACCAGTTAAATTCACAAAAATTACTCCTTTAAAAGTTTTTAGGATTTTCCACATTCAATCCATATTGCTCAAAGAATTCCTCTTTAAAATCTAAAAGACGATCTTCCCTAATGGCCTGTCTGATATCCTCCATTAATTTTAACAGAAAATACAAATTATGGTAAGTAGTAAGACGTATACCGAAAGTTTCTTCGGCTTTAATCAGATGTCTCAAATAGGCACGTGAATAATTACGACAAGTATAGCAATCGCAATTAGGGTCAAGTGGACCTAAATCGTCAGCATACTTCGCATTCTTAATAACGACACGTCCTTCTGAAGTCATACATGTACCATTACGTGCAATACGAGTCGGCAAAACACAGTCGAACATATCCATACCACGGATACTACATTCAATTAATGCATCTGGTGAACCGACGCCCATTAAATAACGCGGCTTATCTTTCGGCATAAATTGCTCTGTATGTTTAACCATATCATACATAACAGGCTTCGGCTCGCCTACGGATAAGCCGCCGATAGCGTAACCAGGAAAATCTAATTTGACCAATTCTTCAGCACTTTGCTGACGTAAATCTTTATATTCTCCGCCTTGAATAATGCCGAATAAAGCTTGGTCTTCAGGACGAGCGTGTGCTTTTAAACAACGTTCTGCCCATCTTGTTGTTCTTTCAATCGAATCTTTAACATATTTATACTCAGCTGGCATAGGCGGGCACTCATCAAATGCCATCATAATATCTGAACCTAAATCATTTTGTATTTCCATTGATTTCTCTGGACTTAAAAATAATTTCGAACCATTTTTATGATGTCTGAAATAAACGCCCTCTTCTGTAATTTTTCTTAAATTACTTAAACTAAAGACTTGGAAGCCGCCGGAATCCGTTAAAATCGGTCCATCCCAATTCATAAAACGATGCAGACCGCCTGCACGTTTGATTAATTCGTTCCCAGGTTGCAACCATAAGTGATAAGTGTTCCCTAAAATAATTTTTGCATTAATATCATGCAATTCTTCTGGACTCATAGTCTTTACAGTTGCTTTCGTACCAACTGGCATAAACATAGGTGTTTCGAAAGAACCATGAGGTGTGTGTACAATACCTAATCTTGCTCCCGATTGCTTACACGTTTTAATATGTTCATATGTTACTGCAGGCATAACCTGTTTTCAACTCCCTTAAATAATTAACATTGCATCACCGAAACTGAAGAAACGATATTTCATTTCTACTGCTGTTCGGTAAGCATTTAAGATATACTGTCTTGAACTGAAAGCAGAGACCAACATCACTAAAGTTGACTTCGGCAAATGGAAATTAGTAATCAACCCGTCAATTGCTTTAAATTCAAAGCCGGGATAAATAAAAATATCAGTCCATCCGCTAGCTGCTTCAAATTTATCATAATCACGACGAATCGTTTCCAATGTTCGAGTAGAAGTAGTACCCACAGAAATAATTCGCTTTCCATTTTCTTTAGTTTGATTCAACAAATCAGCTGTCTCTTGAGTCATTTGATAGTATTCGCTATGCATTTCATGATCATCAATATTATCGACACTCACGGGTCTGAAGGTACCTAAACCTACATGTAAAGTGATGAAAGCAAGTTGCACGCCTTTAGCTTTGAGTTCATCTAGTAATTCATCTGTGAAATGTAACCCTGCTGTAGGAGCTGCAGCTGAACCAGTTGCTTTCGCGTAAACAGTTTGATATCTGTCTTGGTCTTCTAACCGTTCTTTAATATATGGCGGTAATGGCATTTCGCCAAGTTCGTCCAAGCGTTCTTGCAAAATACCATCATATGAAAGACGCATAATTCTTCCACCTTGGTCTAATTCTTTGATACACAAAGCTTCGATTTTACCTTCACCGAAAGATAACTTTTGACCGACTTTTATGCGTTTCGCAGGCTTTAACAATACTTCCCAGTCATCACCTTCGATTTGAGTCAACATCAGCATTTCTACTTTCGCTTTTGTTTCTTGTTTCACTCCAAATAATCGAGCAGGCATGACTTTTGTATCATTTAAGACTAAAGTATCGCCTGCATTAATATATTCAATGATATCTTTAAAGTGACGATGTTCTAATTCACCGTTTTCTTTATTCAACACAAGTAAACGACTTGTATCTCTATCTTTTAAAGGCGTTTGTGCAATCAGTTCTTCTGGCAAATCATAATCAAATTCTTCAATGTTCAAAATTGTCCCTCTTTCCATACTCTGCACTGAAATGGTCATATGCTAGTGGTGTAGCTTTACGGCCTCTAGGTGTACGCTCTAAGAAACCTTTTTGTATTAAAAAAGGTTCATAGACATCTTCAATCGTAATACGTTCTTCTCCTATAGAAACGGCAATGGTATCCAAACCGACGGGGCCGCCATTATATTGATTGATAATACAACTCATCATTTTATGGTCAATATAATCTAATCCGTAATCATCCACTTGCAGTAACTGCAGCGCGCGTTTGGTTGTTTCTATATAAATCTTGTCATCTTCGTTAACTTGTTGAAAATCTCTCACTCGTTTCAACAGTCGATTTGCAATACGTGGTGTTCCGCGACTTCTTTTAGCTAATTCTATAGCACTTTCCTCATCAATTTCTGTATTGAGTACTTCAGCTGTACGAATAATAATATCTTTCAACTCAGATTCTTTATAGTATTCTAAGCGCAAGTGTACACCGAAACGATCTCGAAGCGGCCCAGTCAGACTACCAGCTCTCGTAGTTGCGCCTACTAAAGTAAATGGCGGCAAGTCAATGCGGATGCTTCTCGCTTCTTCACCTTTGCCGATGACAATATCTAAATAGAAATCTTCCATAGCTGGGTAAAGTACTTCTTCAACTACGCTGCTGAGACGATGTATTTCATCGATAAATAATACATCCCCCGGTTGCAATCCAGACAAAATTGCAGCTAAATCTCCTGGACGTTCAATAGCTGGGCCCGTAACCGTCCGAATGTTTACGCCCATTTCATTAGCGATAATATTCGATAAAGTGGTCTTACCTAAACCTGGAGGTCCAAATAACAGCACATGATCGAGAGGTTCTTCTCTCAATTTGGCAGCTTTAATAAACACTTCTAAATTAGATTTAATTGAAGCTTGGCCAATATATTGTCTAAGAAGATGGGGTCTTAATGATAATTCAAACGATGATTCATCTTCATGCAACGATTGATCTACCATTCTATCATCCATTGTGTCCCCTCCATTTCATCATATTATGATACAAGTATTTTTAAACCTGCTTTTACCGCTTCATCCACTGAATGATATGTTTCAGCTTGCAACTTTTTCTCTACTTTATTCAACTCTCGTTTAGAGTAACCTAGAGCTTCTAATGCAAGCAGTGCTTCTTCAAGAACTGGTGATGCATTATTACTTTGCGTGTTATCAAAGTTCAGTAAAGTGTCAGGACTTTCTTCGGTGATTTGCACTTTACCTTTTAAATCCAAAATAATTTGACGTGCAGTTTTCTTGCCGATTCCTGGAAACTTTGTCAGATAAGCTTCATTTTCATTTTCAATCCCGATTTTTACTTCATTAGGTGTACTAGCAGCAAGAATTGCTAAAGCAGATTTAGGACCAATACCTGTTACTTTATTTAAACTTAAAAACATTTCTTTCTCTTCTTCACTCATAAAGCCGTATAACAGTTGTGCGTCTTCTCTCACTATTAAAGAAGTGAAAATAGTTACTTCCTGTTGGTAATACTGCTGGAAACGATATGAATTAGGTGTTTGTATTTCATAACCTATGCCATTAGTTTCAACAACAACATGCGTTGGGAACAACTGTGATAGTTTACCTTTTATATATGCGTACACGTGGTCACTTCCTTACATCGACATACTTATTATTTCTACTTTATATACATTGTCTATATTACGCAGCGCAAAAATCACATCTTCAATTGAAGTAGGACTCCCTGCAGTATTAATTGATAATGTAATAGTAGCTTTATCTTCCATGGGAATACTTTGATGAATCGTAAGTACTGACATATGAATTTGCGATATCGTATTTAAAACTTGAGCTAACATGCCTACTTTATCATGAACATAAAGTATAATCGTAAACTCTTTAGTTTCTTCTACTTTTTCATCTAAGGGAAAAATAGTATCTTTATATTTATAAAAAGCACTACGAGACAGTCCGTATTCTCTGACAGCTTCATAAATTGAGAGTTCAGGATTTTCTTTTAAGGCATCCTTAATTTGCAAAGTCTTGATTACTGACTCTGGCAAAACATCCTCTCGTATCAAATAGAACTTTTTAACATTTTTCTCGTTCACTTAGACACCTCTATTCCACAAATTCAAACTCTCCGCCAAGTATTCTTACAATATCACCATTTTTAGCGCCACGTTCTCTAAGCGCATCATCAATGCCCATTGAACGCATTTGACGTGCAAATCTTCTAACAGCCGGATCGCTATTGAAGTCAGTCATCTTGAACATACGTTCAATCGCTTTACCGCTTACAACATAAGCTGCATCATCATCACGCGTGATTGTGAAAGTATCTTGTGAAGGTGTGTGTTTGTATAATACTCTGTTAACACCAAGTGCCTCATCATCTTCTTTAGTGAAGTCGACATCTTTGTATTCATCTAATTTATCAGCAATTGCATAAAGCAACTGATCTATATTTTCTTTAGTGTATGCAGAAATAGGAATGATTTCGACATCTTCACCCACTTCTTCTTTAAATAATTCTAAATTATCTTCAGCATCTGGTAAATCCATCTTATTCGCAACAACAATTTGCGGACGTTCTTCTAATCGTTGACCATAAGATGATAATTCTTTATTAATTGTTTTATAATCCTCTAATGGATCTCTGCCTTCAGAACCGCTCATATCAATAACATGCACAATTACTTTCGTTCTTTCGACGTGTCGCAAGAACTGATGTCCTAATCCGACACCTTCAGAAGCACCTTCAATTAACCCTGGCAAATCTGCTAATACGAAACTTCTACCATCAGGTGTGGAAACAACACCTAAATTAGGTTTGATTGTTGTAAAATGATAAGCGCCGATTTTAGGTTTTGCTTTTGACACTACAGAAAGCAATGTGGATTTACCCACACTTGGGAAACCAACTAAACCTACATCAGCTAATAATTTCAATTCTAAAGTTACTTCTATTTCTTCACCTGGTTCACCATTTTCACTGAAATCAGGTGCAGGATTTCGTGGAGTAGCAAAACGAGAATTACCACGTCCGCCACGTCCGCCTTTAGCCACTACTGCTTGCTGGCCATCTTCTACTAAATCTGCCAAAACCTCTTCTGTTTCAGCATCTTTAATCAATGTGCCTGGTGGTACTTTAAGTATTAAATCTTCAGCATTTCTGCCATGCATATTACTGCCTTGGCCACCTTCGCCGCGTTTCGCTTTGAATTGACGTTGATATCTGAAGTCTAGTAATGTACGTAGTCCTTCATCCACTTCAAATATTACAGAAGCGCCGCGACCGCCATCTCCACCTGCTGGTCCTCCAAATGGAACATATTTTTCTCTTCTGTAAGCTGTAATTCCATTTCCACCGTCTCCAGCTTTTAATAATATTTTGACTTGATCGACAAACATGTTTCTCACCTCTTTTTTATTAATTTACGTTTGAAATATCTTGATTATTATATCATTTTTCGAGTCTTGAGAGAAATAAAGACAAAAATAAAACACCAGAAGTATGACTTCTGGTGTTACGTTAACAAAAATTACTCAGCTACAGCGTAAACTGAAACTTGTTTTTTGTCACGGCCTTTGCGTTCGAATTTAACAACGCCGTCGATTTTAGCGAATAATGTATCGTCACCGCCGCGACCTACATTTTCACCAGCGTAAATTTTAGTTCCGCGTTGACGGAATAAAATTGAACCGCCTGTTACGAATTGACCGTCAGCACGTTTAGCGCCAAGACGTTTAGATTCAGAGTCACGTCCGTTTTTTGTAGAACTTACCCCTTTTTTAGATGCGAAGAATTGCAAGTTTAATTTTAACATCTGAGTACACCTCACTTATAATTTAATTTTATATTATCGTGATACTCTTCTTCAATAGTTTGAAGTGATACGAGCATTGCTTGTAAGATTAATTGTGCTTTGTCATCGTTAACATGAACACTTCTATAATGGAAATATCCTCCATCATCATCGTAGTCAATATCAGGTCTTTCAGATGTTAATCCCATGATAGCATTAACACTTCCAAACAGAACTGCTGAGGCTCCAGCACAGACAATATCATGACCATACTCGCCATGTTCAGCATGGCCATCCATGATGACATCTGTAACCTGACCATCATTATTTAACGATATATCAATATTAATCATTATTAAGCGTTGATTTTGTCAATTGTTAATTTAGTGTATGGTTGACGATGGCCTTTTTTACGTTTAGAGTCTTTACGACGTCTGTAAGTAAATACAGTAATTTTTTTACCGTGACCTTGTTTATTAACTGTAGCAGATACAGTAGCACCTTCTACTGTAGGAGCACCAACTTTTACAGAGTCTCCACCTACAAATAATACTTTGTCAAAAGTAAAAGCGTCGCCTTCATTTACGTCTAATTTCTCAACGAAGATTTCTTGACCTTCTTCTACTTTAATTTGTTTACCGCCTGTTTCGATAATAGCAAACATACTTTGCACCTCCTATATAATAAGTCACGCCATATATAGGTGATATTCTTCAATATACTTAAACCTATATTTGAGCGGTTGTATGTAGCTATAAACTACTCAACTGCTAAAGCTTACCATCCTTATGCCTTCGTGTCAATTAGTGAAGTTAATTTTTTGATAAGTTTTCTCGTTACTGCAAATAAAATTACTAACAATATCAGATTAAGTAATGCAGTCGGTACTAATCTGAATAAAATAAATTCCATGAAACTAAACTGGATAAGTCCTAATAATCCGTATATCAATGCTGTATAAATTTCAAAAATGATGGTAAATATCCATACTCCTAAGAAGACCATAGCATGATCTCTGTAATATACTTTGAAAAAATAATTCATTAGAACTACAAACAGTACATATCCAAATGTATTTAAACCATAAATAGTTCCATAGTATAAATCAGTTGTAAGCCCAAAGATAATAGCGAGAGTAATCGCGATACTTGGTTTCTTATATATAGTTAAAATCAAAAGATACATCAATAAAAGATGAGGAACGAAAATGATTTCTTTATTACCTATATGCATAGGAATAATCAAAGCAATAAGTGAGTCAATGTAGAATAGAACTGCACCAAATAAAAAATAGCTGAATGCGCGCATTATTGCTCACCGCTTTCATCCGTCAAAGTTTTAGGATCTCTCTTCGCTACATATACATGGTCTAAATCACTCAAATCTGCAGCAGTTTTCACACGCACTTCTTTAGCAAGTCCGTATTCATCATTATTTACTTTGGTAACCTCCCCGATGTATAAATCACTTGGCAGTTGATTAGCCAATCCGCTAGTAACTACTTTATCCCCTTTACTGATTTTATCTTTATTATCAATATCGCTAATAACTAATTCATTTGTTTTACGATCATAATGATTAATTAAACCGAAAACTTTGTTTGATTTATGTTGGATATTAACAGAAATTTTTCCTGATCTAGAATTAGTTGATAATAAATCCACTTGTGAAGAGAACTGATTAACCTTAGCAATACGGCCTACTAATCCTTCAGAAGTGATAACTGCCATATTATTTTTTATATCGTCTTTTTTCCCTTTATCGATAATGACTTTATTCATCCATTGATCAGGGTTTCTTGCAATGACAGTAGAACTGATTGGATTATATTTTGAAATATCTTTAACTTTTAATTCTTTTCTAAAATCACTGTTCTCCGATTTTAAACGTTGATTTTCCGCTTCTAGTTGTTTGATTTTATTTGCATCTTTTTTAGAACTTCCCCCATCGAATAAGCCGTTAATTGAACCTGTAACGATATGTATTGGATAGGCTATTGCACGTTGTGGAACAGATATAGAATCTCCTACAAATTGTTCCACTGAAGATTGATGATGTGATCTGATCGATAACCCTATTAATGCTATAAATAGAATCAGGGAACAGAAAATAACAATCAACTTGTTATTTTTAAAAAAATTGGACAACCCGAACACCTCTATTACCTCGAAATTTCGTATCACAATTTATTTTATATTACTACACCTAGTAATTAAAGTACTTACCCCTCATATTTATATTTACTTAACAAAAAAGTGTATCGACAAAAGAAATTCACTAAAATTTGCCGATACACTTTCAATAATATGCTATTAAATAAAATTTCAAAAGCCGCATTTAATGGATTCAATATCGACTCTATTTGCTTGCTTTCTCATTATTGTTATCGTTATCGTTTTCTTTTTCATCTTCTTTATAAAGTGTTTCTTCTTTTCTCCATTGCTCGAATAATTTTTGAGCTTTTGATTGTTCGTCAGCATTCTTTCCATTATTTTGCTTACTCATAATTAATCAACCCTCTCTATAATTAATTCAACCATAGGTTAACGTAATCATTTTTCTTTTTCAAGATTATCACTTTATTATTAGAAGAAAGATTAATAGGAGTTAATAGGTTTCATTTCGATATTTTGCTGCATGGCATTTAAGTCTTGAAACAATTCTATTTCAGTGGCATATACTCTGATTTTATCTGAACCGAAGCGGTACATAATAAATTGATTGCCACGTTGACCAATTAAATATTTATCATTATAGCCCATACGACTCAAGTCACTTACATGCATGAATTCTTTTTTATTAATCATATTAAAAATATTTTTAGTTTGACTGGCAGGCATGTTATTTAACAAGTCATTTTCTTCGATTGCATAATGTTGGCCAGGTTTAAATTCATCTACAGGAACACTCTCGGTATTATATGATGAATGGACTCCTTTATTGCCGACAGGATTCCAGTCTTGTTCTTTAAGAAACGGCGCATATTTCAAAGCAAAAAACACAATAACAATAATACCTGCTACAGCGATGATATTTTTTATTAAATTAAGTATAAATCGCATCTTCTACACCGCCCACTGTTATTATATGTATATATTAGAGTATATCCTTCATTTATACATCGGCCTACAGAATGATAATATAGTTATGACTTAGGACTGATGTATATAAAAATAAAATACGCTACTATAATATAAAAGGAGTGGCCACGATGACAATTTTATCATTAATTTTATTAGTATTACTGGTAGGCTTATTATTCAGAGTCGGATTATCTATCTTAAGATTTCTAATTAAAGCTGGCATACTTGTATTAATTATATATTTAGCTTATCAGGGTGTCCTTTGGATTATGCAATATCTACAAAGCCACCCGCTTTAATGAAAATAAAATATATCCAACTATTAAACCTGATTACAAATATAAAAGTGATTAGGTTTTTTTAATTTTCCAAATATCCTCCCTCTACCATACTTAAATATTTAGCATCGCCGATAATAATGTGATCTAGCAGTTCAATACCTAATACTCTGCCGCATTCTTGCAATCTCTTGGTAGTTGCTATATCTTCCTTAGACGGTGTAACATCTCCTGAAGGGTGATTATGCACCACGATAATAGCATTGCTTGACCATTTGATCGCCGCCTTGAATACTTCTCGAAGATGCACAATAGAAGAATTCAAAGTGCCTACAAATATAACTTCATGCCGAATTACTATATTTTTCGAATTTAAAAATAGAACTTCAAATTGCTCGTGCGTCAGATGCATCATTCTTGCTAGAAAATAATCTGCAGCATCTTGTGGAGATGATATCTTAATTTTTTCCTCTATGTCCGGAACGTGCATGCGTTCCCCTAATTCAAAAGCAGCTTTCAGAATCACAGCCTTATTTAAACCAATCCCCTTTACCTTGGTTAAATCATTCAACGAAAAAGACTTTAATTCACGCAAGCTATGTGCTAATTTAATTAAATCTTGCGCCACTTCTAAACTAGAATGACCTTTTCTGCCGGTGTTGATGAGTATCGCAAGTAATTCTGAGTCTGCTAAATTTATTGCACCTTTCGCAATGAGCTTTTCTCGTGGTTTATCATTATCTGGTAATTGTTTAATCATCATTTAAATTTATCTCCTAAACGTAAAAATATTGAATTAAGTAAGTGTGGAAAATTGAGGTGAATAAAAAAGCTAGAAAAATAAATGGAATAAGCGGAATTTTAGCGATTTTCATTTTTGTTATAGATATTAAAATGATTGCTAAAAAACCTGCAAAAATAAATGTGCAGCAAAATATATAGAGGAATAATGGAAATGGTATTACTAAAGCAAGAAGAGAAAATATTGCAATATCACCATAACCTATGGAACTGCGAGAGATTAAATATAATAAATGCAATAAGAAGATAATTGGAATTTGATTATAAAAAATGTGATTGGATAAAGCTAAAACAATTATTACAAAAACAATTAGAAAGTGAATCGGTATTGAAAAAGTTTGATAATCGTACAGTGTAGCCGCTAACAAAAAAAGATAAATGGCTATAAATAAGCTTGCTTTTAAGTGGATAAATTGAAAGGATATCAGAGGTATTGGAATCCAAGCTAGAAGTTCACCTGTAAAATGAATGAGCGGAATTTTACGATTACAATATCGACATCTGCCACGCAACCACAAAAAACTAATGATAGGTACTAAATCGTAAAAATTAAGAACATGTTTACAACTATCACATTTTGAACGACGTACTAAATAAGTAAAGTTTAACTGTTTAACGTGACAAAATTGCAAAAGAAAGCTTTCTAAAATAATACAATAGCAACTTAAAATAGTGATGGACAAATACTATCTGCCCCCTTCTGTTAGTGTCATGCAAATATTATAGCGCCATCCAAGCAAACAATCAATTATTTTTATTACTTTATCATATTTTTAAAATATGAATTAAACATCTCTAAAATTCGCATTTTCTACGTGCATTTAGCATTAAAATTCAAAGTAATTATACATAAAAAAGTTGGAGCACAAAACATATTTATACTCCAACTCTTATTTTATTTATTGAAATCTATTTTAGCTTTTACTTCACTGATAAAGTAAAGACTGCCTGTAATTATCAAAGCATTGCCTTGATAATTTTCTACAAAGTCAACATAATCGTCGATAAGTTCTGGTGTGAATGTTTCCGCTTCTGCAGCAATTTCTTCTTTAGGCTTAGCTCTATGGAAATCAAAATCAGTAATATAGACATGATTAGAAATCGTTTTTAATTTCTCCAGCATATGTGCTATCGGTTTACCGCTAACTGCTGAAAATAAAATATCTACATTGTCTTTGTCATAATAATTTTTTATTGTATGCACCAATGCTGCTACACTCTCATTATTATGCGCTCCATCTATTACCATCAAAGGTTCTTCTTTGACTCTCTCAATTCTGCCTGTCCAACTTACCTTTTCCATTGCATTAATCATTTTATTGAAATCTAGTTCTATTTGCCCTTGCTCAAACAAAATGATAAGTGCAGTAATAGCAAGTGCCGCATTTTCTTTTTGATGTTCACCCAACATCTCTAATGCGATATTTTCAAGTTCATAATCTTTAAATCTATAGATAAATTCATCATCTTCAGAAACGATAGAAATATCTCGATCTAGTTCAAATGCTGGTGCATCTTGTTTTTCTGCATATTCACGGAAATACTTTAAGGCATCTTCATTTTTCACAGCATAAACAAAAGGTACATGATGTTTAATGATATCGCCCTTGTTTTTTGCAATATCGGCATAAGTTGATCCTAATAAATCCGTATGGTCTAAACCAATGCTAGTAATAATAGACATAATCGGTGAAAATACATTTGTAGAATCATTTTTAATTCCTAAACCTGCTTCTATTACAACGAAATCCACTGGTCTGATTTCTCCAAAGTATAAAAACATCATAGTGGTAATGATTTCAAATTCAGTAGCAGTACCATATTCTGTTTCTGCTTCTAATTCCTCACTTATTGGCTTGACACGCGATACTAATTCTACAATAACGTCATTGCTGACGGGTTCACCATTTAAACTAATACGTTCATTAAAGGTTTCGATATATGGTGAAGTGAAAGTACCGACATCATAACCATTCTCAACTAAGGCTGAGCGCAAATAAGCAACTGTTGAACCTTTGCCATTTGTTCCCCCTACATGGATACCATTGATATTATTTTCAGGGTGTCCTAAACGATGCAACATCCATTCCATACGTTTAGTACCTGGTTTAATACCGAATTTATCTCTCTCATGTATCCAATATAAGCTGTCTAGGTAATTCATAATCAGGACTCCTATGCTTTTAATTGTTCAATTCTAGCTTTTACGCTATCGTATTTTTCTTGATAATCTAGCTTTTTAGCTTTTTCTTCATTGATGATTTTTTCTGGAGCTTTATTAACAAAGTTTTCATTAGACAACTTTTTGTCTACACGGTCTAATTCACTTTGCCATTTATCAAGTTCTTTTTCCAAACGTGCAATTTCTTTATCCATATCAATTAAACCTTCTAGAGGTAAAATAACTTCTCCTGCACCCACTACAGAAGTCATAGCTTTATCAGGTGTTTCGATATCAGTTGAAATTACAAGCTCACTTGGATGACCGAATCTTTCAAGGTAATGTTGATTTTCATTTAACATTTTTGTAATCTCAGCATCTTTTGTTTTGATATAGATAGGAATTGCTTTAGATAGTGGTGTATTCACTTCTGAACGTGCTTGTCTAACAGCTTTAATGATTTCAACCACATATTGCATCGCTTGTTTACTTTCTTCAAACATGAATTCCTCTTCTACTTCTGGCCATGCACTTGTCACAATTGTTTCTCCCACATGTGGAAGATTTTGCCAAATCTCTTCAGTAACAAATGGCATATATGGATGAAGCATACGCATTGTGCGATCTAGCACATAGCTTAAGACTGAGCGTGTAACTTGTTTTTGTGCTTCATCTTCGCCATTCATTGGTATTTTACTCATTTCAATATACCAATCACAGAATTCATCCCAGATAAAGTTGTATAATGCACGTCCTACTTCACCAAACTCATAGCGATCACTTAAATCAGTAACTGTTTTAACTGTTTCATTTAAGCGTGTCAAAATCCATTTATCTGCTAAAGATAAATTATGAGTTAAATCGATATCTTCAAATTTGAATTCTTCGCCAATATTCATAATACTGAATCTTGCAGCATTCCAAATTTTATTGATAAAGTTCCATACTGATTCCACTTTTTCAGTTGAATAACGCAAATCATGACCTGGTGACGATCCTGTTGCTAAGAAATATCTTAAGCTATCTGCGCCATACTCATTGATAACATCCATTGGATCCACACCATTGCCCAATGACTTACTCATCTTACGACCATCTTCAGCACGAACTAAACCATGCAATAACACATCATCAAATGGACGTTCACCTGTAAATTCAAGTCCTTGGAAAATCATACGCGCTACCCAGAAGAAAATAATATCGTATCCAGTTACGAGCGCGTTAGTTGGGTAATAGCGTTGATAATCTTCAGATTCAACGTCAGGCCAGCCTAATGTTGAGAACGGCCATAATCCGCTAGAGAACCAAGTATCTAAGACATCTTCATCTTGCACCCAGTTTTCTGCATCTTCTGGTTCTGTTTCTCCTACATAAATTTCTCCAGTTTCTTTATGATACCAAGCTGGAATTTGGTGACCCCACCACAATTGACGTGAAATTGTCCAGTCTCGGATATTTTCCATCCATTGATTGAAGGTATGTTCAAAACGTTCTGGAACAAAATTAATACGATTATCTGTTTTTTGATTATCTAAAGCTTGTTTAGCTAAAGGTTCCATATTAACAAACCATTGTGTAGATAAATAAGGTTCAACTACTGCGCCAGTTCTTTCAGAATGACCAACTGCATGCACATGATCTTCTATTTTAATGACTAAATCTTGCGCTTTTAAGTCTTCGACAAGTTGAGTACGGCATTCGAAGCGGTCCATACCTTCATATTTACCTGCTTTATCGTTCATTTTACCTTCTTCATCCATAACAATAATTGATTCTAAATCGTGTCTTTGACCGATTTCAAAGTCATTAGGATCATGAGCAGGTGTTACTTTCATCGCACCACTACCGAATTCAACATCTACGTATTCGTCTGCAAGAATTGGTAATTCGCGATTTACAATCGGTAAGATAACTTTTTTGCCGATAACGTCTTTGTATCGTTCGTCATTAGGATTAACTACGATAGCTGTATCGCCAAGCATTGTTTCAGGACGTGTAGTCGCAATTTCAATATAACCTTCTCCATCCGCATACGGATATTTGAAGTGATAGAATTTACCTTCTACGTCTTCATGCACCACTTCAATATCAGATAAAGCAGTACGCGCTTCCGGATCCCAGTTGATGATACGTTCACCGCGGTAAATCAGTCCTTTGTTATACATATCTACAAAGACTTTTCTAACCGCTTTACTCAATCCATCATCCAAAGTAAAACGTTCTCGGTCATAATCTAAACCTAAACCTAATTTCGCCCATTGTTGACGAATGAAAGATGCATACTCATCTTTCCAACTCCACACTTCTTCAAGGAATTTCTCACGGCCGATATCGTGACGTGAGATACCTTGTTCATTTAATTTTGCTTCTACTTTTGCTTGAGTCGCAATACCAGCATGGTCCATACCTGGTAAATATAATGTATCGTATCCTTGCATACGTTTCATTCTAGTCAGAATATCTTGTAAAGTTGTATCCCAAGCATGTCCTAAATGCAATTTACCAGTTACATTCGGAGGCGGAATAACAATTGTATAAGTTTCTTTTGATTTATCACCGCTGGGTCTGAAATAGCCTTTTTCAACCCATTCTTGATAACGTCCGGCTTCTACTTCAGTCGGATTGTATTTTGGTTTCATTTCCATTGAATTTCCTCCTTAAAAATAAAAACACCCGTTCCTAAACATAGGACGGATGTTCCGTGGTACCACCTAAATTCAACATAGCATCTACTATGAAGCACTTATATTGATTAACGCTCAATTACGCTTTATCCTACTTAGGTTCAAATAAAGATCCAAGCGGGCTACCTTCAACAGTTTCATTATACATTCTCACCAACCATGTACTCTCTTCAAAAATGAAAGACTGTGTACTCTTCCCGATTTGTATTATTCACTTACTTATTTATAGTATAATAGAACTACAAAATAAGTCAATGAGGTGGTATAAAAATATGTCAGATTGCGCCTTTGGAACAACTGATCCAATTTATCTAGAGTATCATAATAACGAGTGGGGACAACCGCTTCACGACAGCAGAAAACTTTTTGAATTAATGGCTTTAGAATCTCAGCATGCAGGACTTTCTTGGCTGACTATTTTAAAAAAGAGAGAAGCATACAGAGAAGCTTTCTACCATTTTGAGCCGGAAAAAATCGCCTCAATGACGGAAGAAGATATCGATCTACTGATGGAATTTCCAGGGATTGTCCATTATCGCAAAAAAATAGAAGCTATTGTGAGTCAAGCTCAAGGATATCTAGAGATAGAAAAAATACACGGCAGTTTTAGCAAGTTCTTATGGTCATATGTAGATTTTCAACCTATTGATTTACATTATAAAACGCCTGCCGACCGTATTACGGTAGACGAGCGTGCGAAACAAATGTCTAAGGATTTGAAAAAATACGGCTTTAAGTTTATGGGTCCTGTAACGATGTTTTCCTTTTTAGAAGCCGCTGGGTTATATGATGCTCATTTAGAAGATTGCCCTTATAAGCCCAAACGCTGAAGTCACTCATTGAATAAACAATCTACTGAATGGAGATGAAATCACTATGAAAATTTTAGTTACAGCTTTTGATCCTTTTGGTGGAGAAGCCACAAATCCAGCTTTAGAAGCGGTCAAATTATTACCTGAAAAAATCGCTCATCACGAAATTACTAAATTAGAAATCCCTACTGTTTTCCATAAATCTTCAGATAAGATTGCTGAAATATTAAAAGAAAATACGTACGATGCAGTGCTAGCAATCGGCCAAGCCGGCGGACGTTATCATTTAACGCCTGAACGCGTAGGTATTAATATCGATGATGCACGTATTCCTGATAATGAAAATAATCAACCTATCGATATCCCTATTCAATCAGATGGTGCACCTGCTTACTTTTCAAATTTACCTGTCAAAAAAATGACGCAGTCAATTAAAGATGCAGGTGTCCCAGCTTCACTATCCAACACTGCAGGTACATTTGTATGTAATCATATTCTTTATCAACTCGGATACCTGCAAGCTACACAATATCCTGAAATGCTATTCGGCTTTATACATGTTCCGTTCATACCAGAGCAAGTTGTAGATAAGCCTGATAAACCTTCTATGGCCTTAAGTAGTATTGTAACAGGACTAGAAGCTGCAATTGGAGCGATTTCCAAAGATGGTCCTGATATCAAAAAACCTCTAGGGGAAATCCAATAATAAAGTACAAGAGTTGGAACAAAATATATGTTCCAACTCTTGTTATTGCTTAGACAATTTCACACTAAGTTTTTATTCTTATTTTTTAGCAGCACGTTCTGTGTAATTTAAGAAGTACTTAATTGCCGGTGCAATCAAGAATAAGATAAAGAAGATTCTAAAGATGTGGAAACTAGAGATAATTGCTACATCCGCATGAGTTTCTAGAGCTACCAAGACGATTTGACTCATACCGCCAGGAGCTGCTCCCAAGAATAAATCATTGAGTGACATATGGTTGAATAAATGCACAAAGAACACCATAATCCCTGCACATAAAATCAACATTACATTTTGAAAGGCAATCGCAACTGCGACTCTGCCCTTTAAATCACTTAATAATTTGGAAATTTGTATACCAATACGTATCATATAAGCAACTTGCGCTCCAGCTATAAGATAATTATCTAAAGTAAAAGTAGCGTTTGTAATCATATTCCATGCAATTAAAACGACAATAGGAGCTAATAATTGTTTTGTAGGAAAATTGATTTTATCCATTAAAATATAAACTATTGCTACCGCTATAATTAAAAAGATAATCTGCCAAATTGAAAGTGCCTCACTGAGTGGTTTTAATTTTACTGCTTTTGCTGCGCCGCCTTCTGAATTTCCACTAGACATAAAATAAGAAAGCATCGGAATTAAAATCACCACAAAGATAATCCGTGAAGTTTGAGTCAAACTTACAACTAAAATATTTGCTCTTTTATCTTCTTCAGCCATAATCAACATTTGGCTCAAAGCGCCTGGAATTACACTTAATAGCGCTGTTTCAGTGTTGACTCGTGCTATCTTTTTAAAGAAATAAGCAATTAAAATAGCTAATACTAATAATAAAACTGTGACCAATACAATTGAGAACCAGTTTTGAGCGATATCATTCACAACGGTCTTTGTAAAAGTTGAACCGATTTGTACCCCAAGTAAAATCAACCCAAGCTGGCTGATCCAAAATGGCCATTGAATATCCATTTTAAAGAGTCTGATACAAATGATACTCGCAACGATTGGTCCGAACATAAACGGCAGCATGATATGCAAAGCCGAAAAAATCAAACTGATTATTACTGCTAATAATAATACAATTATATTATTAAGCCATTTTTTATTCACTTTTATCACTACCCTTTGGCCCTGACTTCGCTTTTGCTACGTTAATAATAACATTTTTCTGTACTCATCGTTACTAAATTGTATCATAATAAAAGTACATACCTATCGGCATATACTTTTATAAGTTAAATATTTATTTTAAATGATTATTTATTCGCTACTTTTTCAAATGCTTTATCAAATGCTTCAATTGTACGTTCAATATCTTCTTTAGTGTGTGCAGTTGATAAGAATGTACCTTCAAATTGAGATGGTGGTAAGAATACACCCTCATTTGCCATTTCACGATACATTTCACTGAATAACTCTAAGTCACTTTGGTTTGCTTGTTCAAAGTTTGTGACAGGACCATCATTTAAGAAATAACCAATCATAGAGCCTGCTCTGTTTACTGTCATCGGTACATTATGTTTAGCAGCTACTTTTTTCAAGCCTTCTTCTAACATATCTCCTAATTCATTAAAGTATTCATAACTTTCAGGAGTTAATTGGCTTAATGTTTCATAACCGCTTGTCATTGCAAGTGGGTTACCTGATAAAGTACCTGCTTGGTAAATCGTACCTACAGGAGCAATTTTATCCATGATTTCTTTTTTACCGCCGAAAGCACCTACAGGAAGTCCGCCTCCAATAACTTTACCAAGACAAGTTAAATCAGGCATAACGTCAAAGTAGCCTTGTGCACAATTATAGCCAACTCTGAATCCAGTCATGACTTCATCGAAAATCAATAAAGAACCATATTCGTTAGTAATATCACGTAAACCTTGCAAGAAGCCTTCAATCGGAGGTACTACTCCCATATTGCCTGCAACTGGTTCTACAATCACTCCTGCAATATCGTCACCATATAATTCAAATGCTTTACGAATAGCGTCTAGGTCATTGTAAGGAACTGTGATTGTACTTTTAGCTGTACCTTCAGGAACACCTGGAGAGTCTGGTAAACCTAAAGTTGCTACACCAGAACCAGCTTTAATCAACAATGAGTCGCTATGACCATGATAACAACCTTCAAACTTAACGATTTTATCTCGACCTGTGTATCCGCGTGCAAGACGAATCGTATCTTGTGTAGCTTCAGTACCAGAAGATACCATTCTTACTTTTTCAATAGAAGGAACACGGTCAATCACTAATTCAGCAAGTTTAATTTCTTCTAAAGTTGAAGCACCAAAGCTCGTACCTTTATCTACTGCTTTATGCAAATTCTCAATGACTTGCGGATTCTCATGTCCAAGAATTAATGGACCCCAGCTAAGTACATAATCAATATACTCATTGCCATCAATATCATAAATTTTAGAACCTTTACCATGGTCCATAAAAATTGCTGGCATATCTACAGATTTAAAAGCTCGGACAGGGCTGTTCACCCCGCCTGGCATCAATTGTTCTGCTTTCTTATAGGCTTCAATAGATTTTTCGTAACCCATCTTAATCCTCCTTCTGATCTAAATAACGACAAATATCTTTTGAGAAATAAGTGATAATCATATCAGCGCCTGCGCGTTTCATAGAAGTCATTTGTTCCATTACAATTTGTTCTTCGTTAATCCAACCTTGCATAGCAGCTGCTTTAGTCATGCTATATTCACCACTTACGTTGTATGCAATAACTGGCACATTTGTTCTTTCTCTGACATCTCTAATAATGTCTAGGAAACTTAATGCTGGTTTGACAATCATCATATCCGCGCCTTCATGTAAGTCGCTTTCTAATTCTAATAATGCTTCGCGACGGTTTGAAGGATCCATTTGATATGTTTTGCGGTCACCGAATGATGGTGCAGATTCAGCAGCATCACGGAATGGACCGTAGAAACTTGATGCATATTTAATACCATAACTCATAATAGGAATATTATAATATCCCGCTTCATCTAAACCTTTTCTGATTTCAGCAACGAATCCATCCATCATGTTACTTGGCGCGATAATATCTGCTCCTGCTTCAACTTGTGAAACAGCTGTTTTTACAAGCAATGGTAAAGATTTATCATTATCGACATCATGTGTATGTTCATCAATCAAACCACAATGGCCATGGTCTGTATATTCACATAAACATGTATCAGCAATCACTAACATATCTGGATATAATTGTTTAGATTTACGTGTTGCTTGTTGAATAATACCTTCATGTGCATATGCACCTGTACCTACGGAATCTTTTTCATTTGGAACACCAAAGAACATCACGCCTCTGATACCTAAATCATAAGCTTCTTTCAATTCTTCATCCAAACGATTCAAGCTAATTTGATAAATACCCGGCATGGAAGGGATTTCTTCTTTAACATCATCTCTTTCCACTACAAAAATTGGATAAATCAAATCTTCTTTTCTAACGTGATTTTCTCTGACAAGGCTACGAATTGTTTTATTGGCACGTAGTCTTCTATGTCTATCAAAACTCATTTATGATTCCTACTTTCTTTAATAATGTTTAACAATCCATCAATAGTTTGTTCATTAGCCATTTCAGCTTTATAACCAAACTGTTTTATTTTTTCAAAGGTAGGCTTTCCAATTGCATAATACGTATAATTTGCGCTTAAATTCGCCTCTTCAGCTTCTTCAAAAAAATAATTAGCAGCAGACGAACTTGCAAATGCGATTCCGCTTGCAAGTCCTCTTCTTAATAATGAAATGGCTTGTTCTATATTCTCAGTGTAAGCCTCAGGTTCATATAAATCTATTTTAACGACTTCGGCATTCTGTTCTTGAAGTTGAGTTTGTAGTAAAGGGCGTGCAGCCGCACTGCTAGGAATCAATATCCTATTACCTTTATTCACTGTAAATTCATTTATAAATCCTTCTTGTGAAAAATTTTCAGGAAAGAAATCCACAGTAATTCCATTCTGATTACAATACTTCTTGGTCTTCTCTCCGATAGCCGCTACATGAGTCGCATCAACCTTCGGATAATATTCATTGAAAAATTTCACAGCATTTTTAGAAGAAAAAATAATCCAATCATAATGGTCATTTAACAGTTCTTGATTAAATGATAACTTTTTCAATCTAATGAAAGGCAAATGGATTACTTCTTCAACATATTCATTTAAATTGCTGGTTTGTGTCATAATCACAGGTGCCGCCATTGCTACTCAACTCCAATGTTTATGAATTAAGATTCTTCATTCAGTGCATCGATAATTTCTTTTGCACCTTGTTCTTTTAAGATATTACTTACTTCTTTGCCTAATTCTACTGGGTCGTTTCCTGTAGCTGTTTGTTCATAACGTTCCTTGCCGTCTGTAGACATAATTAATCCCGTAAATGAAAGACGGCCATTCTCATCTTTTGTGGCATAACCGCCGATTGGTACTTGGCAGCTTCCATTCATTTCTTTTAAAAATGTACGCTCTGCTGTCACACATTCAGCCACGTCTTGATTATGAACTTTTTTCAGTAAATCTAATAACTCAGTATCATCACTACGGCACTCAATTCCAAGTGCTCCTTGACCGATTGCAGGCAAGAGCAATTCAGGATCAAGATATTCAGTAACGATATCATCTGACCAGCCCATTCTGCGTAAACCAGCGGCAGCTAAAATAATCGCATCATAATCGTCAGTTTCTAATTTGCTTAAGCGCGTATCAATATTACCTCTAATCCATTTAATTTCTAAATTAGGATATTTAGCGAGAATTTGAGCACCTCTGCGAAGAGAACTTGTTCCCACAATGCTTCCATCAGGTAAATCCGCTAATTGAACATGATTTTTAGAAATAAATGCATCGAACGGAATTTCTCTATCTGGTATACATCCTAAAGTTAATCCTTCAGGCAGTTCGCTTGGGACATCCTTTAATGAATGGATAGCCATATCTATTTCATGACTGAACAATTCTTGTTGGATTTCTTTTACGAATAAGCCCTTGCCTCCAACTTTAGACAATTGCTTGTCTACAATACGATCACCTTTAGTGACAATTTCTTTTATTTCTATTTCTAAGCCAGGTTCAGCTTCTTTTAACTTTTCTATAAATTGACGGCTTTGCGTCAATGCTAATTTACTTCTGCGCGAACCTACTACAAGCTTACGCATGCTCATTCCTCCGTTTCAATCTGGTCACTCACTAACCAAAGAAATTCGGAAAGTGAGAGATAAACAATAAATTAAACATACTTAACATATAAATCAGCATATTGAATAATACATAATTCAATGGGTTCACTAATCTTTTAGTTCTAATAATAATGTAAGCGACATAGCAAATCATTATTATAATAGATGAAATTACTTTGGGATCGAGGAGTATTTTAAAACCGATTGTCTGAAATCCCCACTGCGCACCTAGAATAACACCGATTATAAGAATAATTAAACCAATGAGTGTTGAATAAAACATAATCTTTTCTAAACTGAAGACACTGCCTATTCTAAAATACTTCTGATCAAAATGCTTCTGTTTAAGGTTACGATACTGAAGGATATATAATGCACCATTTACAAAAGCTAATGAAAAGAGCGCATAACTGATAATAGCTAATGAAACATGGATGATTAATAACTCATGGTTCACATTAAACTCAGCGTGACGTATAAATGACTCATTTGGTCGGAAAGTATGAATTGCCATTACTATAAAACCGATTGTATTAAATAAAAAGATGGAAAAATCAAGTTGCTTCACAACGCTGATGACTATCGAAATCGAGAGTATCAGCCAATTTAAAAAATAGAATACATCAAAAACTGAACCCAAAGGGACTGCATGTATACTATTGATATATAAAGATAAAGAGATTGTTTGACACAACCAAACAATCCCCAAAGTGTAGAAACCTACCATTCTAATTTTATGATTCTTTTTGAAGAAATCATAAAAATAGCAAGAAATACTAAGTAAATAAATCAGCAACGTTATTTCATGGAAACGTACGAAAAATACATCTTGCATATCATCACCATACTAAGGCTGTTTATTCAAAACCTAAAATATGTCGTGCCGAGAGTTTACGCTCTTTTTTCTCTAGACTTTTTTTGTATTCACTTTCAGCTTCAATATCAAAAATGTTTTGAAACAGCTCTAATTTTTCACTGCTATTCTTATCGTTACTCAATTCTTTAGCCTGTTTAATAGGATCTTTCAACATTTGGTTAATGATGCTTTTTGTATGTTTAGATATAACCTTGCGTTCACGCTCGCTTAAATCTGGTAATTTACGGTCGATACTCGCCATTGTATCTTGTTGGATATTCATGGCTTTTTCACGAAGTGCACGGATGACAGGAACAACACCTAACATATTGACCCAATCGTTATGTTCATTAATTTCGGTTGGTATTTGGTCCGCAATTTGTGCAGCAGCAGCTTCACGTTCTCTAAGGTTAGCATCCACCAATCCTTTCAAATCATCAATATCATAATTAAAGATATTCATATCAGATTCGATTGCTGGATCGATATCTCTAGGTACCGCTATATCAATTAAGACCATAGGCTCATGACGACGTTTTCTCAAAACTTTGTTCATCATATCTTGAGTAATAATATAATTTTGTGCACTTGTTGAACTGATAACTATGTCTGCATTTACAAGTAATTCATCTGAATCATTGATATCTGCATAATTTGTTTGATGTTTCTCAGCAAGTTGTTGTGCACGTTCTTTAGTTCTATTCACAACTGTAATATTTTCGAGGCCAGATCCTAGAAGATTAAGCAATGAAAGCTCACTCATTTCTCCAGCGCCAATAATAACTGCATGTTGTGATTTTAAATTTCCAAATACTTTTTTAGCTAATTCAACTGCAGCATATGATACACTGACCGCATTATCTGCGATATCTGTTTCATGATGCGCACGTTTAGCAAATGTAACCGCTTGTTTAAATAAATGATTAAAAATTGTACCAGTCGTACCTTCTTCTTGAGCAATAAAGAATGCATCACGCATTTGTCCTAGAATTTGCGTTTCCCCCAACACAATTGAATCTAGACCAGATGTCACTCTAAATAAATGCTCTACCGCTTCATCCCCTACCAAAGCTTCTGACATTGCTTTGATTTCTTCAACTTCTAAACCAAATTTACGTGCTAAAAAGCGTTGGATGTAATAACGTCCTGTGTGAATTTGGTCTGCTACCGCATAAACCTCTGTGCGGTTGCAAGTTGATAAAATAACATTTTCTAATATGGACTTAGTTTCAAATAAGTCCATATGTGATTCACGTATGGCATCAGCTTTGAAAGCAACTTTTTCTCTAAGTGCTACATCAGCGGTACGATGGTTGATGCTAATCGCAATTATATGCATTTATAACGCCCTCCATACTATTGACAATACTCATATTATAACACACATGTGACAACCTTAAAGTTATCAATCCACATTAATTATAAATATTCTAATCTAGCAAATGTTTCATTCATAATTTCGTCAAATTTCACCTATCACATATCTTTGCTGTCATAAAATTGTCAAATCTAGTTGTGGAAAATCATAAACAATGCTAAATCCGTTGTTATTTAAGCTTTCCCCACTTTTAGTATCATTAAAGCAAATTCTTCATTATAATTTTATCATGTAATAATTATTATAAATAACGTTGAATCGCATTCCAAATCGTCTGCTGATTTTTGTTATTAATAGATGAATAACTAATGATTGTATCTTCTTCTTCAAGTTCT
This sequence comes from Staphylococcus debuckii, assembly GCF_003718735.1. Classification (NCBI taxonomy): domain Bacteria; kingdom Bacillati; phylum Bacillota; class Bacilli; order Caryophanales; family Staphylococcaceae; genus Staphylococcus; species Staphylococcus debuckii. The sequence continues at coordinate 1,735,623 of NZ_CP033460.1, forward strand.
AAGCGCTCCTTGATTGCTTTAAGATGCTTTTGAATTTTACCTTTAGCAATTTTGTCTTCTTTCGTAGCAATAACCAACACGGGCAGCTCATAATATTTTAAGAAATCATACATTAAAATATCATCTTCAGTAGGATTATGTCTGATGTCGATTAATTGGATGACTAATTTTAATTGTTCGCGTTGTGTAATGTACTTTTCAATCATTTTTCCAAACTGTTCGCGTTGTGTTTTACTTACTTTGGCATAGCCATACCCAGGCACGTCTACAAAAACTACCTGATCATCTATATTATAAAAATTTAAAGTTTGCGTTTTGCCTGGTTGTTGAGAAGTACGCGCCATATTTTTACGGCCTATCATACTATTGATAAACGTAGATTTACCTACATTAGAGCGGCCGCTTAATGCTACTTCTTCTAAACCCGTTTCAGGATATTGATCCGGCTTTACAGCACTAATCAATAATTCAATATTATTAGGATTTACTTCCATTTTCTCCCTCTTTCCTTTTAATAATTCTTATCTTAGTCGCGTTATATTATATCAGAATTTTACGAGGTTTTGATATTTTTTCTTCAAACAAAAAAATACACCCCAAACTACTCGTGATTGAGTAATTCGGAGTGTAGCATCAAATTATCAATTAAGCTGATGTTTTTTCTAAATTAACTTCATTACCTTCAGCATCATATAAATCTGGATTAGATTCGTTATTAATTGTATTTTCAGTAATAACCACTTTCGCAACATCTTCTGTTGATGGGATATCATACATAATTTCGATTAACGATTCTTCAATAATTGAGCGTAAACCACGAGCACCAGTTTTACGTTCGATTGCTTTTTCAGCAATTGCAGTTAACGCTTCTTCTGTGAATTCTAATTCAACGTGATCTAACTCAAGCATTTTTTTGTATTGTTTAACTAAAGCATTCTTAGGCTGAGTTAAGATATTTTTTAATGCAGCGATATCTAAAGTATCTAAGTTTGCAACGATTGGAATACGACCAATAAATTCTGGGATTAATCCGTATGATTGCAAATCTTCTGGACGAATGTGTTCAAGTAATGCACTTTCGTCGTATTTAGCTGCTTCATTGCTTGCAAAGCCGATTACTTTTTCACCTAAACGGCGTTTGATAACTTCGTCGATACCATCAAAGGCACCACCTAAGATGAACAAGATATTAGTTGTATCGATTTGAATAAATTCTTGGTTTGGATGCTTACGACCACCTTGTGGCGGTACACTTGCAGTAGTACCTTCTAAAATTTTAAGCAAGGCTTGTTGTACACCTTCACCAGATACATCACGTGTTATTGAAGTGTTTTCAGATTTACGTGCAATTTTATCGATTTCATCGACATAAATAATACCTTTTTCTGCTTTATCAATATCAAAGTCAGCTGCTTGTATTAAGCGCAGTAAGATGTTTTCAACGTCTTCACCCACATAACCTGCTTCAGTTAAGCTTGTAGCGTCAGCAATTGCAAACGGTACGTCTAACGTTTTAGCTAGTGTTTGAGCTAATAATGTTTTACCACTACCTGTTGGACCGATTAAGGCAACATTACTTTTTTGCAATTCTACCTCATCATCTTTAGGTCCAAGTTGTTGGATACGTTTGTAGTGATTATAAACAGCAACAGACAATGATTTTTTCGCTTTATCTTGTCCTATAACATAGTTATTTAATTGATCCATAATTTCTTTAGGAGTCGGTAAATCTGTGAATTCTTCTGTGGCTGTTTGAGCAAGTTCTTCTTCTACTATTTCAGAGCATAACTCAATACACTCGTTACAAATGTAGACACCGCTCCCTGCAACAAGTTTTTTAACTTGGTCTTGGTCCTTACCACAGAATGAGCATTTTAATTTTTCTTCATCTTCATTGAATTTGAACATTATTTTTTACACCCCTATTCCATAAAGACTATACTAAAACACTCTCAATGTTTCAATTGATGTGTTTATAACCTTTATATATATATTTCTATTTTGGGTATCCCTTTCTAATAAACTTTTGGGTAAATAAGCTTAAACAAGACACCACATCTCTTCGAAAAGATGGCTCGTATCGATAATATAATTTCATAATTTGAATATATCATTTACGCCAACTTATGCAACAAAATTGCTTACAAATACTATAACACAACTTAATCCAAATCAGAATTATTCCGATTATAAATCAAGTGTAGAGGATGAGATAGTAAATAATACTTATCTCACCCTCTACATGTCTAATTATAAATCTGATTCAATTTAATTATTGATCTTCTGATTTTTCTTCATCGTCTTTTGAAGGTTCAACTAATTTAGCTTCATCTAATAATAAGTCAATTACTTTTTTAACACGTACATCACCTTTAACGATATCAGTGCTGCCTAAAGTTTTCTTAATATCTTCAACTGAAATATTGAATTGAGTACTCATTGCTTCTAATTCTTTATCAACATCTTCTTCAGTTGCTTCAACTTCTTCTGCTTCTGCAATTGCAGTTAAAGTTAAATTAGTTTTAACGCGTTCTTCTGCGTCGTCTTTCATTTGTTCTCTCAATTGAGACTCGTCTTGTCCAGAAATTTGGAAGTAAGTTTCAAGATCTAAACCAGATTGTTGGATGCGTTGTGCAAATTCTTGCATCATACGATCTAATTCATTGTTAATCATAGCTTCAGGAATGTCTACTGTAGCATTATTAACTGCTTTGTTGATAGCTTCTTCTTTTTCATCGTTTTCAGCTTTGACTTTCTTTTCTTCAGCTAAACGTTTGCGAAGATTTTCTTTATATTCTTCAACGTTATCAGCTTCAGAGTCTAATTCATTAGCGATTTCATCGTCTAATTCTGGAACATTTTTATATTTGATTTCATTAATTTTAACTTTGAATGTTGCTTCTTTACCTGCTAATTCTTCAGCATGGTATTCTTCTGGGAATGTAACTTTAACGTCTTTTTCTTCACCAGTTTTTAAGCCAACAAGTTGTTCTTCAAAGCCAGGAATGAACATGCCAGATCCGATTTCTAAATCGTAACCTTCTGCTTGGCCGCCTTCGAATTGTTCGCCGTCAACATAACCATCGAAATCGATATTGACAGTGTCGCCTTCTTCAACTGCACCGTCTTCTTTAATTACCATTTCAGCTAAATGGCCTAAACTATGATCGATTGATTCTTGTAATTCTTCGTCAGTTAATTCAGCATTTTGTTTTTCAATTTCAAGGCCTTTATATTCACCAAGTTCAACTTCTGGTTGAACAGTTACAGTTGCATCGAATTTCAAATCTTTGCCTTTTTCGATTTGAGTCACGTCGATTTCTGGTTGATCAACAGGTTTGATACCTGTTTCTTCAATTGCTTCACCATAAGCTTCAGGAAGCAAAATATCTACTGCATCTTGGTATAAAGCTTCCACGCCAAAACGTTGTTCAAAAATTTGACGAGGTACTTTCCCTTTACGGAAACCAGGAATATTAACTTGTTTAACTACTTTCTTGAATGCTTGATCAATTGCTTGATCTACTTTTTCAGCTGGAACGGTAACTGATAAAACGCCTTGGTTACCTTCCTTTTTTTCCCATGTTGCTTTCATGTCCAAAAACCTCCATGATCTTCCTATTATAATTTTTTCAACTTCATCATTATAGCATACGTATAATGTGGTTACAAACGTTGTGTTTAAGGTGTTCAAGCACGATTAAACTTACCATACAATATTAATTTAGTACCCTATTTATTGCTTAATATTCTTTTCAACTTTTGAAATCCATGCATAGACTTCTTGGTTTAAATTATCAACAGATGCAAAGGATAAATTCAGCATTTGCTCAATATAATGATAAAATGTGTTCACCCATACGTTTACAGATGCTACTTCTTCTATCTCTAATGGATATAATGCAATTGCAAAACTTTGAAGCATTTGAGAAATTTCACTTCTTAATTGGTCACCATAGTTATCTTCGAATCTTTCTAACACTTTAGGTATCACGTGCTGTGTGAAAGAAGCGTACTCAAGTCCTGGCAATTGAGCCGGATAAACACTAAAATCGGTCTCATATTTGCTAAAGTCAACTTCTTTCTCGTATTGTCCTTTTTTGAGATACTCTAATATAATGGTTTGTACATTAGAATGAAAGTTGTGGCTGGATAGTAATTCTGCAAATGTATCTGTAAAGCCATATTGACCTTCATGCATTAAATCGAAAATTAAATATAATTGTTGATTCACATTTAATTCGGTAAATTGCTGTATTCTAGCAATATAATGTTTCTTGTTTTCATTTAACTGCATTTGTGCATCTTCTTTAATCGGATACAATTGCATCCGAATATTATGATCTTCAACTTGCTCAATAATTTGATTAAATACTTCTATACATTCATAGTACTGTCCTAATCCATGTAAACTTGTTATATAATAAATCATCAACTGATTGTATGCGTCGAAGCCTTGTTTTAATAGCACAATTGCTTCTTCTCTCAGCTCCAAATATTGTTCCATTCGCAACAGCATTTCACATTTTAATAATGCAAGTTCAGTTGTTAATTCAAATTCCTTTTCATATTTCATGAAAGTATCATACATTGGTTCATATTTTTCTTGTTCAAAATGTGTTTTAATATCTTTTATTAATTTTTCTTTGTTTTGCGGAAACGGAATGATATCTGACATTTATTACACCTACTTTTAATTAAAAGCTTTCAGTATTAAAGCACTCCACGTTTCAAAGTCATCGTAATTTTCAATACGTCCTTGGTGCATCCAGTTAATTTTAAGTGTATCTGTCTCTTTTACTTCTACATTTTGAGTATCCACTCTTATTTTGAACACAATACCTAAATGTACTTCTCCTACTTCGTTGGTATCATCGTTAATAAATCCAAGGTATTCCATGTTTTGAGTTTTGCTCGGACTTAACCCGATTTCTTCTTCTAATTCTCTTTGAGCATTGACGCGCAATACTTCATTAACATTTTGAGCATCCATGACATCATTCATATGTCCGCCGACGCCAATTGATGATTGACCATGCAAACGTTCTTCGCCGCCACCTGAAAGTCGTTCATATACTAAAGTTTCACCTTTTTCATTTTCTAACAGACAGTACGAAATCAATTGTTTATAATTCGGATCTTCTTCCATATCTCCACGTCGTTTAACTTCATATTGATCTAATGTATCAAAGATTTTTTCACCCATCGGATCATTTTTAGGTAAAAACCCATTAAAAGCGTTCTTTTCATGATTAAAAACAACTTCTCTAGGTACTACTATAATTTTTTCATCGAATTTAGACATCTTAATCTCCTTTAAGTTTTTGTTATGTACTTGCTTGTATTTTATCAAAAATTTCAAAAACCCGTAAAGTTGAACTCTATTATCATATAAAAAATACTCAATCATCGAATTTCTATCAATGATTGAGTATTTTAAAATAAGCTTATTTTAAAGCAGCTTTTGCTTTTTCTACTAATTCACCGAAAGCTTTGTCATCTGAAATAGCGATTTCAGAAAGCATTTTACGGTTGATATCGATGTCAGCTTGTTTCAAGCCGTTCATCAATTTAGAGTAGCTCATACCATGGTTACGAGCAGCCGCATTGATACGAGTGATCCATAATTTACGGAAATCACGTTTTCTTTGACGGCGGTCACGGAATGCGTATTGACCTGATTTCATTACTTGTTGTTTTGCTGTTTTATATAAAGTACGTTTAGCGCCGAAGTAACCTTTTGCTAATTTGATTACTTTTTTACGACGTGCTCTTGTTACTGTTCCACCTTTAACACGTGGCATATTAAATTCCTCCTTGGTTATGTTTATAACACTTATATTTTAGTTGTTTTAAGTGATGGCAACCTTTGTTTTAAAGCTGTTGCTCACTGATTTTGTCATCTATACGATCAATTATTTTTTGTAAGCTAATAATTGTTTTACGCGTTTCATATCACTTTTAGATACTAAGCTAGCTTTACGTAATTTACGTTTTTGTTTAGTGCTTTTGTTAGCGAATAAGTGAGATGTGAAAGCTCTTGAACGTTTTAATTTACCTGAAGCAGTTCTTTTAACACGTTTAGCTGCTCCGCGGTGTGTTTTCATTTTAGGCATAATGAAATTCCTCCTATAAATTTTAAAAAGTTATTTTTCTGCTGTTGGTGCAAGCATGATAAACATTTGACGGCCTTCCATTTTAGGTCGTTGTTCAACTGTAGCGATATCTTTGCATTCGTCTGCAAATTTTTCTAATACACGTTGACCAATTTCCTTATGCGTAATGGCACGTCCACGGAAACGAATTGAAACTTTACATTTATCACCTTTGTTCAAGAATTTACGTCCGTTTTTCAACTTAGTTTGGAAATCATGTTCCTCAATTGTTGGGCTTAAACGAATTTCTTTAACATTGATAACTTTTTGTTTCTTCTTCATTTCTTTTTCTTTTTTCTGTTGCTCGAATTTGTATTTGCCGTAATCCATGATACGAGCAACAGGAGGTTTAGCATTTGGTGCGACAACTACTAAATCTAAACCTACACGTTCAGCCATTTCTAATGCTTCACGTTTTTGTTTTACACCGATTTGTTCACCGTCTTGACCAATGACACGAATTTCTCTTGCGCGAATTCTTTCGTTAACTTGCGTTTGATCCTTTGCTATGGTTAACACCTCCGTTATATTTACGAAATATCCCAAGTAAAAAGAGCGGACACAGAAGTGCCCGCTCTTTTTCCATTACTCAACATGATAAGATTATCACGTTGTATTGGACCTGCCAACAGCTTTTATGCGTCGCTACAGGTGAGAAGCGGGAAGCTTCTACTTGGTTCGTTTCGTATTCAACGTATATAATCATATCAACTCTATTACACAAAGTCAATCATTATTTTATTTTTTATTTGAATTGGTTCATATCCACGTCTTGACGTAAGTCTACATCTTTTAATGGAATTTTTTTAGTTTTGTATCTTAGTTTATGATAAATGAAGAATGCTAAGAAAACTGGAATTCCCATATAAGTGATGATAAATCTATTCGGATCAAAATGACCTGTTTTAATGAAATCAACATCTTGTCCAATGATTACAATGACACATAATATACCTGCAAAAATCGGACCAAACGGGAACCATTTAGCTTTGTATTTCAATTCATATTTACTGTGCTGCTGTACATTAAATGCACGGCGGAAACGATAATGGCTGACTGCAATTCCGACCCAAGCGATAAAGCCTGTCATACCACTTGCTGCTACAATATACTCATAAGCATCTCCACTTAATTTTTGTACTAGGAAAATAATTACTACTACAAGTCCTGTAGCGAATAGTGAGATATAAGGCACCCCGCTATTGGATGTTTTTCCAAAGGCTTTCGATGCCAGTTTATCTTTACTCATTGAGTATAGCATTCTTGTAGAAGCGTACATTCCTGAGTTACCAGCCGATAATACTGATGTTAAGATAACAGCATTCATAAATGATGCTGCAAATGCTAATCCTGCATTTTTGAAAACTAATGTAAACGGTGAAGTAGCAATGCTATCTCCGCCGCCCATAAGTGCTGAGCTAGAATATGGAATTAACATACCAATAATGAAAATAGCTAAGATATAGAATAACAAAATTCTCCAGAATACTTGTTTAATCGCTTTCGGCACAGCTCTTTCAGGGTTCTCAGATTCTCCTGCAGTAATACCAATTAATTCAGTACCTTGGAATGAGAATCCAGCAATTAAGAACACACCTAAGATAGATAATAAACTGCCTCCTAAGCTGCCTCCGAGAATTGGACCGTCTCCGGATGTAAAGACTTCAAATCCGATAAATTTACCGCCCATAATACCGAAAATAGTTAATAAGCCGATAATGATAAAGATAACAACAGTTACCACTTTAATGAGCGCAAACCAATATTCACTTTCACCATAAACTCTTACTGATAATGAGTTCAAAGCAAAAATAATGATAATAAACAGAACGCTCCAGCCCCAAGCTGGCATTATTTTCATCGGTTCCCAATATTGAATCACTTGTGCTGCAATTGTCACGTCAGCCGCTACTGTAATCACCCAGTTAAACCAGTAGTTCCATCCTAGTGCAAATCCAAGTGATGGATCGACAAAGCGTGTCGCATAAGTACTGAACGAACCTGAAACTGGTAAATAAGTGGCCATTTCTCCAAGTGATGTCATTAAGAAGAATACCATGATGCCTATAATTGAATATGCAAGTAAAGCCCCTAACGGCCCTGCATCATGAATTGCACCGCCAGATGTCATAAATAAACCTGTTCCAATACATCCGCCGATTGCAATCATAGAAATATGGCGATCTTTCAGGCCTCTTTGTATGCCTGCATCTTGACTAGTTTTATTTTCCATAAACGTTTCCTTTCCTAGGATTAGAGGCTTGCAAATAAAATAAAAAACAATGGTTGCAAATCCAAGATATGCAACCATTGTTCGACTTTATAAATATACGGTAGCACATCACATTTTGTGACAGTCCAGCTTCTATTCGAAAACTGTCCCAATATACAATAGTTATGGTTATTATATATTTCGGCATCTTTGCCTTTAACTCATTCAACCTACGCTCCACACAGCTTCTGATAAGTTACTCATCAAAGATGCAACCTCTAACACTTTTTTTAATATTTATTCAACTACATTGTAATATACCTTAATACCTCAGTTATTTCAAGGTCTTATTGTTGTCTTTGTTTTTTCAAACGAATTTCATCAACTAAATTCCAAATGAATTCATCTTTTTCTACAGTTTCTTGATCTTTAGAACCATATTTTCTAACGTTTACTTCATTATTTTCAATTTCTTTATCACCAATTACAAGTTGATAAGGAATTTTATGCATTTGTGCTTCACGGATTTTATATCCCATTTTTTCATTACGGTCATCGATTTCCACACGTACGCCTTGAGATTTCAATTCATCTTGAATTTGTCTTGCATAGTCGTAGTGCAAATCAACGTTTACTGGAATAATTTCAACTTGTTTTGGTGCTAACCAAGTTGGGAATGCCCCTTTTGTTTCTTCAGTTAAGAAGGCAACAAAACGTTCCATTGTTGAAACCACACCACGGTGAATAACTACCGGACGATGTTCTTCACCATCTTTACCGATATAAGCAAGTTCGAATCTTTCAGGCAATAAGAAATCCAGTTGTGCAGTTGATAAAGTTTCTTCTTTACCCATAGCTGTTTTAACTTGAACATCTAATTTAGGACCGTAGAATGCCGCTTCACCAATTGCTTCTTCATATGGCAAGCCCATTTCATCAACGGCTTCTTTCAACATCGCTTCTGCTTTTTCCCACATTTCGTCATCGTCAAAGTATTTAGCTTTGTCTTCAGGGTCACGATAACTTAATCGGAAGCTGTAATTTTTAAATCCGAAGTCCTCATATACATCAAGAATTAATTCAACAACGCGTTTGAATTCTTCTTTGATTTGATCTGGTCTTACAAAGATATGAGAGTCATTTAAAGTCATACCGCGAACACGTTGTAAACCTGATACTGCACCACTTGCTTCATAACGATGCATTGTACCTAATTCTGCAATACGAATCGGCAAATCTCTGTATGAATGCGGTTTATTTTTGTAAATCATCATATGGTGCGGACAGTTCATTGGTCTCAAGACCATTTCTTCTGTTTCATCCAATTTCATTGGCGGGAACATGTCGTCTTGATAATGATCCCAGTGTCCGGATGTTCTATAAAGATCAACATTGGCTAGTACAGGAGTATATACGTGGTCATAGCCTAATGCAACTTCTTTATCTACAATATAGCGTTCAATTTCACGACGAATTGTAGCACCGTTCGGCAACCATAATGGTAAACCTGCACCTACAAGTTGACTATTCATAAATAAGTCTAATTCTTTACCGATTTTACGGTGGTCACGCTCTTTACGTTCTTCCAACATTTTCAAGTGTGCTTTTAAATCTTTTTTATCGAAGAAAGCTGTACCATAAATACGTTGCAGCATTTTATTGTTGCTGTCACCTCTCCAATAAGCACCTGCAGTTGATAATAATTTGAATTCTTTAATTTTAGAAGTAGATGGAACATGTACACCGCGACATAAATCAGTAAATTCGTCTTGTGTGTATAATGTTACTGATTCGTCTTCTGGTATCGCATCAATTAATTCCAATTTATAAGGATCATCTTTGAAGAATGCTTTTGCCTCTTCACGACTCACTACTTTACGTTCAATTTTATAATTTTCATTCACAATTTGCTTCATTGTTTTTTCAATTTCAGGAAAATCATCTGAAGAGATTTTGACATCTGTATCGAAATCATAATAGAAGCCGCCGTCAATTACTGGTCCTACTCCGAATTTCACGTCTCCATACAAACGTTTTAATGCTTGTGCCATTAAGTGAGCAGTAGAATGACGTAAAACTTCTAAAGCTTCGTCACTTCCTGGAGTTACAATTTCAATTGATCCATCTTCTTCTAATGGACGAGTCAAATCCACCATTTTGTCGTTGAATTTACCAGCCACTGCTTTTTTACGAAGTCCTGGGCTGATAGACTGAGCAATTTCCTCAGTAGTAATACCTTTATCAAACTCTGTACTGTTTCCGTCTGGGAAAGTAATATTGATTTTATCCATTCATAAACGCCTCCAATATATAATCCTCTACGTAAAAACAAAAAAACCTCCTCCCAATAAAGGGACGAGGTTATCGCGATACCACCCTAGTTCAGATAAAAACATGATTCCCGCATGTACTTATCTATCTCTGCATAAGATAACGGTCTTGAGCCGGATATTCATTACGAATATCGATATCAACGAGGGAGTAATCAATTGCTATGATAACTGTATTCTCATCACCAACAGTTTTCTGTGTATCAGGAAACAATTCATCTTATCCTCGATTTGTTTACGTTAATTCAGATTTAATTCTATTATAACTCATTTTTTCAAAATTTCAATCGTCACGATAATTCTCGCCGACAAGTTCATACGGTGCTGCCAATGATTTAATACGTTCCATAATTCTAGCGGCTTTGGTTTTTTCTGCACCATTACGTGTGATAGAAAGATGATGTTCAAGTTCATCAAAATCTAAATTTGAACTGAACAGCGTAGGAAGTTCGTGTACCATACGATAATGAAGTAATGGTCCGATGACTTCATCTCTCACCCATGGCGTTACTTCTTCTGCACCAATATCATCCAGCATCAATATATTCGCTTCTCTGATCCGTTGTAATTTCTTCTCAAATGAATCATCTTTGAATCCGTTTTTTAAAGTACGAATAAATTCAGGTAGATAAACGATAGTTGAAGGAATTTTTTGCGACTTTAATTGATTAGCAATAGCACCTAGAATAAAAGACTTACCCGTCCCAAAAGAACCATAAAGATATAAGCCTTTCACATTCTCTTTTCCTGCAATAACATCCTTACAAAACTTATCCGCTACCATTGCAACATTTAATCTGTCACGCTTGTCCATATAAATATCTTTTAATTTAGCATTCAAAGTATCTCGCTGCATATGATGAGAGGTAATGAGATGTGCTTCTCGCTGTTCCTCATCGTGTTTGATCTTACATGGACACGGAAGATATTTGATTTTAATCCGTCCATTTTCAATATAAAGTTCTGGTACATGTCCTTTCACAAAGTTAGGACAGTCAGCAAAATCATGTCCGTCATAATGCTTCTGCTGATCTTTATATTCTTGCAGAATATTTAAATCTTCATCAATCATTCGATTGGTTAATTCAGCTCGATGATTTTCTAAAAACTTTTTGACATCTGGATCGTTAATAACGTCCTTTTTAATCTTTTCGAATCGCTTTTGAAAATCAGGAGAAGTTTGCATTATATTACTGAAACGTTTCATTCGTCATCCTCCTTCCATGTTTCTTTTAAATGTTTAAGAAAGTTTGCTCTATCTTGAGCCAGGCTTTGATCTTCAGCATCATCTGCTTTTCTTTTATTTTTACCGCTTCTCTTCTTATGTTCTCCTTTAATCAGCCAATCAGGAGTAAGTTCCTTCGAGGCAACTTGCTGACCATAATTCTTAAATCTTGGCGGATTAGTATTTTGTTTAGCTTTACGTTGTTTTTCAGCTTCTTTCATATCCATCACATGTGCATGTGCTTCAGCGGCTGAAGATAGTTCTTTCTTCTTCCAATTAGAAGCTATTTCTTGGATATAAGTCTTCGGCAATTGCATATCATTATTGAGCATTACGTATTGAAGCAGCATATTGATAACACCAAACGGCAATTGTTCTCTCACTATTAAATCTTCCACCAGATATTTCTGTTTCAATGTAGGTTCAGATTTTGCCCAACTTGTCAGCATATCAATCGGACTTGTAGCATCCATCAACTTAAACCAGCTCTCATATTCTTCTGGTGTCTGAGGTGCTCTAGTCAACTCAATAACTTCTTCTTGCTGTTGGGGCGTTGTAGGTACATTGGCTTTAGCTTCTAAAGCGGGCAATTGATTTTCATGCTCAATGGCATAAAAAGACCGCGCTTGTTTGCGCAACTCTTCATATGAGATACGTTGATTGCTGGTAAGCGATTTTAAAATAAGTCCTTTCATTCCTTCTGGTGTAATACCATATAAAACGGCAAGTTGTGTTATCAGACCTTTCGCTTGCTCTTCAACAATTTCTGAACTGACAAAGTGATTGCTCAATAGTTGGTAAAGTGATTCAAAGTCAAATTGCACTCTATCTAAATTAATTCCTTTGTAAGAAGCGGTTTGAGTAATATTATTTTTCTGAACATTATCGAAAGCTTGATTAGGAACTTTGAAAACATCTGTAAAATTACGTGTAACCTCTTGATAATCACTTAAATCCATTTGAGTATGTTCAAAGTAACGTTTCAATTGGTGATAACGTTTATTCTCTACTTCTTTATAGAGATAAACAGAAAGCATAGGATCATTGAAAAATTGTTTAGGAGTTGGCGGTTGCACTAATTCATATACAAAATGTGAATTATCTTTGTTATGTTTCACAAATGTTTTAATTAAACCAATTGCTTCTAACCGGTTCATTTCCTCACGAAAAACTCCTAGATTAATTTTCAATTCACTCATAATGACATAATGAGTGGATGCTTGATTATGCTTAGGATTCGCAAACTGTGATAAGTAATGATATACACCAATCGCTCTCGTACCGATTAATGGAGTAAACAAACGGTTCAAAACCTCTAATTGGGCTTCTGATAATTTTTCAGATTGTAACACATTAAACGGATCTTGAGGTCGAATACCGAAATCGTCTTGGTTAAACATAATTAATTGTCACTCCGATTATTCTTTTCTTGCAAGATGCCTTGCATAGATTCCAGTAATTGGTCAACATCTTTAAATTCTTTATAAACAGAGGCGAAACGAACATAGGAAACTTGATCAACATGCATCAGCAAATTCATCACATGTTCCCCGATTTCTCGAGATGAAACTTCGGCTTGTCCTTCATCTCTTAAACGCCATTCTACTTTATTCGTAATATCTTCTAATTGCTGATAACCGACTGGACGTTTCTCACATGAACGAACTAGCCCATTTAAAATCTTTTCTCTTAAGAATTGCTCACGTGTCCCATCTTTTTTCACAACGATTAACGGACTCATTTCGATATGTTCGAATGTAGTAAATCGGGTACCGCAATTTTCACATTCTCGTCGTCTGCGAATTGCATTGGCTTCGTCTGCATGTCTTGAATCCACTACACGAGAATGTGTTGAATTACATTTAGGGCATTTCATTCATTTTCACCTCTCATATTAATTATGCCTATTATACTATAATCTTACTTAACACAAAAGAAAGCGGAACTTTTCAAATTTTTCAAAGCAAAAACCAGCTGATTGGAGCCCTACTTCCAATCAGCTGGTTTAATATATGACAGCAGCAATGATTAAGCTGTTGCTTTTTCTTTAGTATTCAATAATTCTCCGATTTCTACTGCGATATCAACGACACGGTTTGAGTAACCCCATTCGTTATCGTACCAAGCGATTACTTTTACTTTTTTATCATCCATTACTAATGTAGACATTGCATCAACAATAGCTGAGTTAGGATTTGTATTAAAGTCTACTGAAACTAACGGCTCGTCTGAAACAGCTAAGACACCATTTAAATCAGCATCTTCAAATGCTTGGTTCACTTCTTCAGCTGTAACTTCTTTTTTCAAGTCTACAACTAAGTCGACTAATGAGACGTTTTTAGTTGGTACACGAAGTGCCATACCATGTAATTTACCTTCTAATTCTGGTAAAACTTCTTTAAGTGCTTTTGCAGCGCCAGTTGATGTAGGGATAATACTTTCGTTGCAAGAGCGCGCACGACGTAAATCTTTATGTGGGTTATCAATATTTTTTTGGTCATTTGTAATAGCATGTACTGTTGTCATCAATCCGTTTTCAATACCGAAATTATCATTTAATACTTTGGCAACTGGACCGATACAGTTTGTTGTACATGAAGCATTACTGAAAATGTCATACTCTTCAACATCTAAGTTATCGTTATTTACGCCTTTAACAACCATTTGTACATGACCACCTTTTGAAGGCCCTGTCAATAATACTTTTTTAGCGCCAGCATTGATATGTGCTACTGCTTTGTCACCATGGTTGAATTTACCTGTAGCTTCTATGACAATATCGATATCTAATTCTTTCCAAGGTAAGTTTTCTGGGTTACGGTCTGAAACTAATTTAATATCATGACCATCGATACGAATACCGTTTTCAGTCGGTACTACCTCACCATCATATTTACCATGAGTCGTATCGTATTTTACTAAATGTGCAATTGTTTCTGGAGGATAGCTCGCATTAATCGCTACTACATTTAAATCATCATTTTTAGAAGCGATACGTAGTACCATACGCCCAATACGTCCCATTCCGTTAATTGCAATATTCGTTGTCATAAAAAGCACCCCTCGTTTTATATGTGTTATACTTTATGGAATCAGTATAGCATAATTCCGTAAAAATGAAAGCGTTTTACAAAAATAAACAAAAAAATTACTTATCATTTATGATAAGTAATTTTACTAAGGATATACGAGGATGAAAAGGCTTACTTATTTTCCTATTTCTTCTTGATTCTCCGCAGTTTGTTGAATATATCCTTCATCCATCAATAATTGTTCTAGATTTTGTTTTAATTCTAATAAAGTGCCGCGGTTATCGATGACATGGTCGGCCATACGTTGTTTTTTATCAATAGAAATTTGACTATAAACTCTAGCTTTAGCTTCTTCTTGAGATAAATCATTACGTTCCATTAATCTTTCTACTTGGATACTTTCAGAAGCATATACCAACCAAGTTTCATCAACGGTATCTTGAAGATTATTTTCAAAAAGCAAAGGAATGTCCATAATCACATTGTAACCTTCACTTAAATATTTCTCTTTTTGATTCTCCATAATTTCTCTAACAATAGGATGTACAATTTGGTTCAGCTCTTTACGTTTCTCAGCATCATTAAAAACAATTTCTCCGATATATTTGCGATTCATTTCTCCGTTGTCATCAATAGCTTCTTCCCCGAAGACTTGTTTTACTTGCTGTAAACCTTCAGATCCTTTTTCAACCGCTTCTCTAGATGCTACATCCGCATCTACAATTTTAAATCCATGTGCTGCTAACAACTCTGATACTGTCGATTTCCCAGTACCAATTCCGCCTGTTAAACCAATTACTTTTCCCATAACATGTCTCCTTCGTTCTATTTTTGACAATGCGGGCAGTAATGTGAGTTTCTGCCTGCTATCACTTTAGTATGAATAGGTCCGCCACATACTGGACAGACTTTCTTTTTATAAACCTTTAAATAATGCTGCATTTGACCCGTTTTGCCATCAGCATGACGGTATGAAGATACACTTGTACCGCCATTTTCAATACCTAAACATAAAACTTTTACTACTTCATTAAAGACACGCTCTTGTTCCTCTTCTGTTAATGAATAAACAGGACGTTCAGGGTCGATCTTTGCATTGAATAAAGCCTCGCAAGCATAAATATTTCCGCAACCCGCAATGACTTTATGATCTAATATCACCTGTTTAATAGGTTTCTTATGATAAGTTTTTGTATTCAACTGATGTTTGTAATGCGCAAATGCATTTTCATCAAACGGTTCAGGCGCCATGTCGGAAAAAGAAGAATGTACAGATAAATCTGCTACATTCTTAATTTCTCCGAAACGACGTATGTCTGAAAAGATAAGCTGTTTGCCATTACTCAACTTAAAATTAACATGCCAGTGTTTTTTATAGTTCGGGACAATAATATCATCTAACGTATCTACAATGAAAAAGCCGCCTGACATCCCTAAATGACTCACAAGCACCCTTTTATCTTCGTCTGTTTCAATATAAAAGAGAATATACTTGCTTCTACGCTCTATACGTGTAATTTTATATCCTTCTGAATACATTTTAAACATCGGCAAATCCATTTGTTTAATAATCGTATCTTTGCCGATTTCTTTACCTTTAATCACAGCATCTGAAAATTCTACTTCTTCAATATACTGATTTATTGCTAACGGTTCAATGCCGCGTTTTACATGTTCTACTTCTGGTAATTCCGGCATTTATATACCTTCTTTCTATTTTGCATCATACCAAGTTGGACCATAGTTGGTATCCACTTGTAATGGTACATCTAAATCTATTGCATTATCCATAATATCTTCAATAAACTTGCTGAAAGCTTCAACTTCTGCTTCTGGAAGTTCAAAAATCAATTCATCGTGTACTTGTAAAAGTAAATGTGCATGAAAGTCTTGATTCTGAATTTCCTTATCAAAATTGACCATTGCTAATTTGATAATATCCGCAGCACTACCTTGTATCGGTGTATTCATGGCAGTTCTTTCTGCAAAACTTCTGCGGTTAAAGTTACGGCTCGTAATATCAGGAATATATCTGCGACGATGTAAGAGTGTTTCTACATACCCTTTCGCTTTCGCATCTTTAACAATATCGCTCATGTATTGTTTGACCCCTGGGAAACTATCTAAATAGTCATCGATAAATTGTTTTGCAGCTTTTCTAGAAATTCCGAGACTTTGGCTTAAGCCGTAATCACTAATACCATAAACAATACCGAAGTTGACTGCTTTAGCTTGGCGACGCATTAATCCATCGACTTCATCCGGTTCTACACCAAACACTTTCATGGCAGTGGCCGTATGGATATCATGCCCCTCTCTAAAGGCTTTAATCATACTTTCATCTTGTGTAATATGTGCCAGCACTCGTAATTCGATTTGTGAATAGTCAGCTGAGAGAATGACATTACCTGGTTCTGCAGGTTTAAATGCTTTTCTTATTCTTCTTCCTTCTTCTAAGCGGACTGGAATATTTTGTAAGTTCGGATCAACAGAAGATAAGCGTCCAGTCTGTGCCAAAGTTTGATTAAAGTGCGTATGAATACGATGGTCTTTTTGTATTACCTTTTGCAGTCCTTCTATATAAGTGGACTGTAATTTAGAGAGCTGACGATATTCAAGTATATCATCAATAATAGGATGTTCTCCTTGTAATTGCTCAAGCACATCTACTGCAGTAGAGTAACCTGTTTTAGTCTTTTTAATCACCGGTAATTCAAGTTTTTCAAATAGTACAACTCCCAGTTGTTTTGGTGAATTGATATTAAAATCTTCCCCAGCTGCCTCATGAATGCGTTCAATAAGGGTATCCAACTTTCCTTGAATTTCTTTTTCCATTTCTTGCAGTTCGTCAACATCTGTATAAATTCCTAGTTCTTCCATTTCTCCTAAAATACGAGCGAGTGGAAGTTCTAATGACTTAAAGAGTTCAAGTTGATTGTATTCTTCCAGTTGGTCATACATTAGCGGTGTGCTTGCAGAGATAGCATCTAAAATGGCTGCAATATAAGGGTTCATCACTTCATCGTCAGGTATTAGACGTTTACGGCCTTTACCGTAAATATTGACCGCTTCAGCCACATAATTCTGGCCATAATGCTGAACAACAGAATAGACATCATCGATACTTCTGGAAGGATCTAAGATATAACTTGCTAACATGACATCAAAAGCAATATTTTGAATATTTATATTTAATCGATGCGCTTCAGCATATGTTTTCTTAGCGTCATAAACCAATTTTCGCGTGTTTTTATCTTCCAGCCATTTGACCAATTCAGGATAATTTCGAATAGTATCGGCATCGATTACAACAAAGTGACCATCAGCCTTTAATCCGAATTTAAGAATATCAGCTGTTAAATAGTCTCCTTCACCTACTTCAAAATGCACTGCTGCTTCAGATAAATCATTGAAATCAATATTATTAAAGTCGTGTTCCACTTCATATTCACGTTTTTCTTCAGTTTTATCTTCTGCATCTACATCAATTTGATTCAACATTTGTTTGAAATCTAATTCTTTAAATAAATCAATTTTCGCTGTTTGGTCCACTTCTTCAGGGAGTTTTGTGTCTTTTAAAGTGACTTCAATTGGACTGTCTCGTTTGATAGTCGCTAACTGTTTGCTCATTAAAGCATCATCATGACCATTTTCGAGTTTTTCTTTTAATTTTTTACCTGAAACTTCATCTATATGTTGATAGAGATTTTCTACAGAGTCATATTGATTCAGTAATTTGATTGCTGTTTTTTCACCGACACCAGCTATTCCAGGGATATTATCAGAAGTATCTCCCATTAATCCTTTCATATCAATAATCTGTGAAGGTTGTAGGCCGTTATACTTTTCAGCAATGAATTCAGGTGTGTAATGGTCGACATCTGTTACGCCTTTTTTTGTATAATATATCGTTACATTTTCAGAAGCTAATTGCGTCAAGTCACGATCTCCTGTAACAATAATCGTTTTGATACCTGCTTTATCTGCTTCTTTACTCAAAGTCCCAATAATATCATCTGCTTCATAATTCTCCAGCTCGTAATGCTTAATTTGATACGCATCTAATAATTGGCGAATTAAAGGGAACTGCTCGCTCAATTCTGGTGGTGTCTTTTGACGTCCACCTTTATAATCACTGAAAGTTTGATGTCTGAATGTGGTTTTACCTGCATCAAATGCTACTAAAAAGTGCGTCGGCTTCTCTTCTTTTTTAATTTTTTCTAATAACATCGCGAAACCATAAATAGCATTGGTATGGATACCCGCACGATTTGTCAAAAGAGGTAAAGCATAAAATGCGCGGAAACTTAAACTATTTCCATCAATTAATACTAACTTTTCCACGTTATAACCTCCTGAATTGATTTAATTCTATTTTATCATAAGTATATCTGTGCTCATAAAATTAGCGCCGGATTTATATCCGACGCTATTACATATTATGAATTTCGTGTTTTATTATCGAAGAAAATAATACGGAAAGTGGTACCGACATCTAGTTCACTTTCAATTTGTATGCGGCCTTGGTAAGCTTCAACAATATGTTTAGTGATTGATAAACCAAGTCCTGTACCTCCAGAGTCTCTGCTGCGCGCCTTATCCACTCTATAAAAGCGTTCAAAAACATGCTTTTGATCTTCAGGAGCTATACCGATGCCATGGTCTTCCACTTCTAAAATTTTCTTATCACCTTGACTAGCAACTCTTACAAAGACAGTACTTTCATTCGGTGAATAATTAATCGCATTACTGACTAAGTTTGTAACCACTTGTGCAATCTTAGAAGCTTCAGCATCAATATGAACGTCCTCTTGTATATTGGCGTCTATAGTAATATCTTTTCTTTGAGCGTAAGCATATAACGTATCAACAGTGGTTTGTGTAACTTCTGATAAGTTTACACGTTCTGTTCTGATTTCAGTTTGTTGCTCAATATGTGATAAGTCCAACAAATCTTCAACCAGAGATTCAATACGGTTAGATTCTTTTAAAATGATATTTAAAAATTCATCTAACAAATGTTCATCTTCTTTTGCCCCGTCAATTAATGTTTCAGCAAATCCCTTTATCGAAGTAATAGGTGTCTTCAATTCATGGGATACATTCGCTACGAATTCACGACGCAGATTTTCGAGTTTCTTGAGACTTGTAATATCATGGAGTACAACCACCATACCTTGAAGCCTTTTTTTATTACGAGATAAAATCGGAACACATGCTGTGTCGAAATACTTTTCATGAACATTATTAATATAAATTTCAACTTGTTCATTAATCGTCTTTTCAGTTTTAAAGGCGTTTATAATCAACGTATTTAACTTGCCTTTAATTACGCGATTATAATTTTTATTCACTACGCTCGCTTCAGGATTGAACATATCGTAATAAGCAGTGTTGGCTACTACAATTTTACCGTATTTATCAATCATTAATACTGAGCTTGGAATATTTTCTAAGGTCGTTTTCAAACGATTAGATTGAATCTTTTGTTCATTATGCATCTTTTGCAAACGACGTGCCAGTTCATTGGTCGTTACAAAGAGATCTCGTGTTTCTTTCACATTACTTTCTGGAACACGGATATGATAATGTCCTTGAGCCAACAGTTTAGTTGCGTAAGTTACATCATTAATAGGTCTGATATAAGTTCTATTGATGTTTCTAACAATTAAAAATACCACTGCCAATATAAACATTCCTATAATTACGATGTATTTCCAAGCTTCAAACTGCAACTGGGAAATTTCATTATTGTATCCTGAAATAATAATATGATGGTCATTATCAATATATTTATAGGTAAACCGATGATTTCCTTTATGCGTGTCATAAATTAAATTGGATGGATTACCGACAACATTAATATTTTCATTTGCAGGTACATTATTCCCCGCTTTGAATAAAACTTTATGATTTGAATTGCTATGTATAGAAATCGCAAAATCATTCAATCGTGCGTATTCTTCAATAGCTTTGTTTTGATGTGCTTTATAAGATGCGTTTACTCTTTCTGAATCATTCTTTAAGTTTTCACTATCTCTGCTTGATATCGTCGTATAAATAGCATGATTGATGAGCAAACCTAAAGCAATGAGACAAGAGACAATCAGTGTTACCAGTGTAAGCAGTAATCGGGTATAAAACTTCAATTAGCAGATTTAGGTCTTTCTAATTTATAACCTAAACCACGGACCGTTTTAATTAATTTTGGCTGCTTAGGGTTTTCTTCTAATTTATCTCTCAAGTGACTGATATGCACATCTACAATACGCGAATCACCTGTAAATTCATAATTCCATACAGAGTTCAGCATATGTTCTCTAGTAATTACGCGGCCTTGACGTTCGATTAAATACAATAACAATTCAAATTCTTTAGGTGTCAGCTCTAATAATTCATTATTTTTATATACTTCAAAATACTCGGGTCTAATCTTGATAGAACCAATGATAACATCCTCATTATCATTTTCTTCTTCTTGAACACTTTGAACTTGTTGAGAACGTCGCAAAATAGCTTTTACACGCGCAACTACTTCTCTTGGTGAAAATGGTTTAGTCATATAATCATCTGCACCAAGCTCTAAGCCTAGCACACGATCAAACTCGTCATCTTTGGCAGTCAACATTAGAATAGGAACTAAGTTCTTATCTGAACGAATCGTTTTACAAACTTCAATGCCGTCTAATTTTGGAAGCATTACATCTAAAACTACTAAATCTGGCTGTACATCATTTACTTTTTGAAGCGCCTCTTCTCCATCATAAGCAACTTCTACAATGTAACCTGCAGTTTCCAAATTATATTTCAGTAAAGTTACAATTGATTGTTCATCGTCGACTACTAAAATTTTTTGTGACATGGTCGTACCCCCTGTGTATTTTTCAACCTAATTATAACTTATATTTTCATAAAGATAACATACTATGTATTAACTTTACAGAAACTTAACAATTGATTAACATTCTATAATTTTTATTTTGAAAAAGAAATAAGAGGAGATGGGACAAATGAATGTCTCAAACTCCTCCTTTTTGAAGTGGTAGCAACTAAGTGAATAGAAAATAATCTTGATTCATATTATTCTGTGCCACTTACCACATTAGATTATAGATTTTTAATTAATTCTTCAGCAAATTCTGATGTTTTAACTTCAGTTGCACCATCCATTAAACGAGCAAAGTCGTAAGTTACAACTTTAGATGCAATTGTTTTTTCAATTGAAGCTGTAATTAAGTCAGCTGCTTCTTGCCAACCTAAGTGTTCTAACATCAATACAGCACTTAATAATTCAGATGAAGGGTTAACTTTATCTAAATCAGTATATTTAGGTGCAGTACCGTGTGTTGCTTCAAAAATCGCGTGACCAGTGTCATAGTTGATGTTCGCACCTGGAGCAATACCGATTCCTCCAACTTGAGCTGCTAATGCATCAGATACATAGTCACCATTTAAGTTCATAGTTGCAACTACATCGTATTCAGCTGGACGAGTCAAGATTTGTTGTAAGAAAATGTCAGCAATAGAATCTTTAATGATGATTTTACCATCTGCTACGGCTTGATCTTGAATTTTGTTTGCTTCTTCTTTACCTTTTTCATCCACTAAACGATCATATTGTTGCCATGTGAATACTTTGTCGCCGAATTCATTTTCAGCTAAATCGTAACCCCATTGTTTGAAAGCACCTTCAGTGAATTTCATGATGTTACCTTTGTGTACTAAAGTTACTGATTTGCGGTTGTTATCTAAAGCGTATTGGATTGCAGCACGCACAAGACGTTCTGTACCTTCTTTAGAAACTGGTTTCACACCGATACCTGAAGTTTCAGGGAAGCGGATGTTTGTTGCACCCATTTCTTCTTGTAAGAATTTAATTAATTTCTTAGCTTCTGGAGTGCCTTCTTTGAATTCAATACCTGCGTAGATATCTTCTGTGTTTTCACGGAAAATAACCATATCAGTATCTTCTGGACGTTTAACAGGTGAAGGTACACCTTTGAACCAACGTACAGGACGTAAGCAAGTAAATAAATCTAATTCTTGACGTAATGCAACGTTTAATGAACGAATTCCGCCACCGATTGGTGTAGTTAGCGGTCCTTTGATAGCAATTAAATATTCTCTGATTGCTTCAAGTGTTTCTTCAGGAAGCCATTTCCCAGTATTATCATACGCTTTTTGGCCTGCTAAAATTTCTTTCCATTCAATTTTCTTGTCGCCATTATAAGCTTTTTCAACTGCAGCGTCTAAAACACGACGAGATGCTCTCCAGATGTCTGGGCCGATTCCATCACCAATGATGAATGGAATAATTGGATTGTTCGGTACTAATAAACCGTCTTCTTGTTTAACAATTTTTTCTGGTGCCATTAATAATTCCTCCGTAACTTAATTAATAAGGTGTTTCAATTTCAGAATCAAAAATAATATATTCTATCTTTCTTCGATTGGAACATATACACGATTAGTTTCGCCAATATATTTTGCACGTGGTCTCATAATACGATTATCTCTGTATTGTTCAAAGATATGTGCTAACCAACCTGAAGTACGGCTGACCGCAAATATTGGAGTAAATAAATCATGCGGAATATTCATACTATGATAAACAGTCGCACTATAGAAATCGACGTTGGCAATAATACCAGTACGTTCTTTCATAATATCTTCAATTTTCACTGAGATATCATATAAGTGTTTTTGACCTGTTTCATCTGTAATTTTCTTACTCATTGTTTTCAAGTATTTCGCACGTGGATCGCCATCTTTATAAACACGGTGACCGAAGCCCATAATTTTTTCTTTATTTGCGAATTTTTTGTCTAAATATGGTTCTACATCATCAACTGATTTGATTTCAGAAAGCATATTCATTACGCGTTCATTAGCACCGCCATGTAAAGGCCCTTTCAATGAACCGACTGCAGCTACGATACCTGAGTACATATCTGATAATGAAGATACTGCACAACGTGCTGTAAATGCAGAAGCATTCAATTCATGGTCAGCGTGTAATACCAATGCTTTGTTAAATGCTTCTTCTTCGATATCAGTAGGCACTTCCCCACGTAACATGTACAAGAAGTTTGCTGCATAGCTTAAACCTTCTTTAGGTTTAATAGGTTCTTTTCCTTCACGAACGCGTTGGAAAGAAGCTACTAACGAAGCCATTTTAGCTTGAATTCTAATAGCGCGTTCTAATTTTTCTTCATCAGTTTCACCTTCAGCATTTTCATCAAAATGCGCAATGTATGAAACTGAAGTTCTTAATGCTGTCATCGGATGTACATTATTAGTAGCATAGTCTTCAAAGTGTTCATATACTTTGTCATCTAATGTAGCATACTCGTATAACTTTCTTTTCAATTCATCTAACTCGTCTTGCGTAGGAAGTCTATAGTTCCATAATAAAAAGATAATTTCTTCAAATGATGCGTTTTCTGCTAAATCATCGATGTCGTAACCGGCATATGTCAGTTGGCTATCGATAATTGAGCTCACTTTTGTTTCAGCTGCAATTACCCCTTCTAAACCTTTTTGCAATTCTGCCATATTAATTTCCCCTTTTCTATAACAAATTGAAATGGCTTTCATTTAGTATTATATCCAATTATCGCGATTTTGTGAACAATTAAGCAACTCTTATAAACATGTAAATCTACATACTTATCAAGTGTTTATGGAAGAATAGTCTAGTTATAGCCTTGCATACGTGCACTTATTACATTTTAATTGTTTTAAGTTCCTTAAAACATAGTTTTAGGATATGTCATTTTAAATATTTATCATTCATAATAACTATATTTCATTGCGAATTGCATGAAAATTTGTATTATTCTCAAAAAACATTTGTCATTACCTTCAAATATGTGCATAATATTGATGAGGTGCAAAAAGGGAGTTGTTTGAATATGGCAAATAATAATTTACAAAGAGAACTGAGCAATCGTCACATTCAACTGATTGCTATCGGCGGAGCAATTGGTACAGGGTTATTCTTAGGGGCTGGACAAACGATTGCTATGACAGGTCCTTCCATATTACTAACATACATTATCGTTGGATTAATGTTGTTTATGTTTATGAGAGGATTAGGAGAAATTTTAATTTCAAACACCAATTTTAAGTCTTTCGCAGATGTTACAAATGAATATATCGGGCCTTTTGCAGGATTTGTAACAGGATGGACATATTGGTTCTGCTGGATTATCACTGGAATGGCCGAAGTTACAGCCGTTGCGAAATATATAAGTTTCTGGTGGCCGGCTATACCTAACTGGGTAAGCGCACTATTCTGTGTACTATTACTTATGGTATTTAACTTATTCAGTGCTAAAATTTTCGGGGAATTAGAATTTTGGTTTGCAATCATCAAAGTTACTACTATTATCGTACTTATCGTTGTAGGCCTTGTCATGATCTTCATGGCCTATAAAACACAATTCGGGCATGCTTCATTTACTAATTTATATGAACATGGTATTTTCCCTAAAGGAGCTACAGGATTCTTCATGTCCTTCCAAATGGCAGTGTTCTCCTTTGTTGGTATAGAAATCATCGGGGTAACTGCTGGAGAAACTAAAGATCCTACTAAGACAATACCTAAAGCAATTAACAGTGTACCAATGCGTATCCTTTTATTCTACGTCGGTTCATTAGCGGTGATTATGTCAATCATTCCATGGAATAAAATGGATCCTTCAGAAAGTCCATTTGTTCGTTTGTTTGCCTTAGTCGGCATTCCGTTTGCAGCTGGAATTATCAACTTTGTAGTATTAACTGCTGCTGCATCATCTTGTAACAGTGGTATTTTCTCTAACAGCCGTATGTTATTTGGTTTAGCGAGACAAGAACAAGCACCACCGATTTTCAGATCTACAAATAAAAATGGTGTACCTCATATCGCAATTTTAGTTTCTTGTGCGCTATTATTAGTGGCTGCTTTACTTAACTATATCTTCCCAGATGCTACATTAGTATTTACTTATGTTACTACTATTTCAACAGTACTATTCTTAGTAGTATGGGGATTAATCACTTATGCATATATTCGTTATCAAAAACGTGATCCAGAACAACATAAAAATTCAATTTATAAATTACCTGGCGGAAAAATTTCTGGTTACATCATTTTATTATTCTTCGTCTTTGTACTAGGATTACTTTTCGTCAACCCAGTAACACGCGTAGCAATCTTTATTTCACCTGTTTGGTTTATTCTTCTAGGATTTATGTATTGGAGATATACGCAACAAGTGAAGAAACATAATGGTTAAATTTTTATAGAAACAAGCACCTTTATCCATTAAATACGAATGAGCACCTTCTATAGAATTGTGGCGGTTCCAAAAGTTCAACTTTTCAGGACAGCTACACTTTCTACAGAAGGTGCTCTTTTTTTATTTCTCATTTTCATTAATATAAGTCGGCAGCAGTTGTGTAAAGTAATCAATGAATTGCAAATAGGTAGCCTTGTTAACGTACTCATTTACTTGATGTGCAGTAGCACCAGGTCCAAAGGTTAAGAATGGATAGTCTTCATCTTTACCACGTAACAAATTCGAAGCATCCGTTACCCCAGGCATCGGTGTGATACCTAATGTTTTATTAAACATTGCTTCCCCTAGTCGATGTCCTAATTCTATTAGCTTATTTTTACCAGTGGTCAGGGCTGGTTCTAAGTCAAGATAAATATCCGCTTCTAATTGTGCTCCTTGCTCATTTTCCTTATCTAAATAGTGTTGAAATAATTGTTTTACTTGTTCATTATTGTATTCAGGCACCGTCCGGATATTAAACTCTGCAGTAGCTTTATCTGGAACAGAATTGACTTGAGTGCCTCCATTGAATATTGTATTAGTAATAACCAGACCAGATAACATGTTTCTGACTTTGTTCATATCGGTATCATTATCAAGTACTGAAGCCAATCGTTTTTCAAATTTTGAACAATCTATTTGATTCATTGGCTGAGTTTGTATAATTTCTTCGTAAGCGTTATCTATATTTTGTACGAAATTCATTAATGGTTTAATGGCATTTTGTCCTGCAATAGGCATAGAACTATGCGCAGCTTTTCCGGTAGAATTAACTCTATAATCCATTGATCCTTTATTCGCATATATCAAGTTGTTTTCTGTTGGCTCTGCAATTAATAACGCATCTACATTATCCATATAACCTTTTTCATAGAGTTGTTTGGAGCCCAATTGTTCCATTTCTTCACCTGAAGTAGCCATGAATTGAATAGATCCTTTTTTCAATAAATGCTGCTCATGTATCTCTATGAAAGCGATGGCAAGTGCTGCTAAGCCAGATTTCATATCTGCTGCTCCACGACCATAAAGCTTTTCATTCTCTTCAGTAAGTTCGAATGGAGGATAATCCCATTTATCGATATCTCCTTCCGATACCACATCCATATGGTCTGAAATGCCCATAACCGGATGACCTTCACCAATTTTTGCAATTAAATTCGCTCTGTTAGGACTGATTGAATCAATTTCTGATTCAATACCATGCTGAGCAAACAATTCTTTTAAGTAGTTAGCGACTTTAATTTCATTGTCATTCACACGTTTTATTTTTACGATATCTGCTAGGATTTGTACTTTTTCTTCATTTGAAAAGACTGCTGTCAAAGTGTCTCAACCTCCTGTAACTGGCCTGAAATTTAAATTAATCTAGTTCGCGTCTTATAATCAATCAAAAATTCATCGTTTTTATGGTGCATAGAGAAAAAGCTGAAGCCACGATATAAAACTCAGTCTATTTTCCCACACAAGCACTTTAACATTTATAGTTAGCTAAGCAAACTAATTTGATAAGCAATAAATATAATAAAAAACGAACTGCATCTTCAATTTTCATGAAGTATACAGTTCGTTTAATTGATTAATATTTAATTACATTCGGTTATTATAGCACGTTTGCATAACCATCATAGACGCGACCAGTATTTGCATCAACTGTAATCACTACATCATTAGCAATTAATTTAGTAGCATTATTAGCACCTACAATTGTTGGAATACCTTGTTCTAAACCGATGATAGCACTTGGAGAAGTAATTCCGCCTTCTTCAGCTACTAATCCAGCAGCTTGTTCGATATATGGTACAAATGTTTCATCTGTAGAGTGTGTCACAATAATTTTATTTGAAAGATCTTTGCCTTCTAATTCAATAGCATCTTGGACTACGACTGCATTTCCTACTACTGAGTTACGGCCGACACCTTGACCTTTCACAATTTCATCGCCTACTAAATGTAATTTCATCATGTTAGTAGTACCTTTTTCACCAGTTGGAACACCAGCAGTGATGATTAATAAATCACCGTTTTGTACGCGACCTGTTTCGATAGCTGTAGCTACTGCATTGTTTAATAATGCATCAGTAGTTTTACGTCCTTTTTTAACTACTGGGAATACGCCCCAAACTAACGCTAATTGTCGAGCAGTTTCTGGACTTGGTGTAACAGCGATAATATCTGAATGTGGACGGAATTTAGAAATTGTTCTAGCAGTTGAACCACTTTCAGTTGCAGCCACAATTGCTTTTACTTTTAAGTTTAAAGCTGTGTGTGCTACAGAAACACCAATTGCATTTACAAGGTTAGTTTCTTCAAGTTTAGTTCTGTCATTCAATAATTTTTTATAATCTTGAGCTGCTTCAGCAGCAACCGCGATATTTCTCATTGCTTTCACTGCTTCTTCAGGATATAAACCTGCAGCAGTTTCACCTGATAACATTACGGCATCTGTTCCATCGTAGATAGCGTTGGCAACATCACTTGCTTCGGCTCTTGTAGCACGCGGGTTACGTTGCATAGAATCTAACATTTGAGTTGCTGTAATAACAGGTTTACCTAATCTATTACATTGTCTGATTAAGTCTTTTTGGATAACTGGTACATTTTCTGGTGGAATTTCTACACCCATGTCACCACGAGCTACCATCAAGCCATCAGATACTTCTAAGATTTCTTTAATGTTATCAATACCTTCTTGGTTTTCAATTTTAGGAAGAATACTGATGTTAGTATTGCGTTCTTCTTCTAAAATTTTACGGATATCTAACACGTCACTTGGACGACGCACAAAGCTTGCTGCGATGAAGTCTACATGTTCATCGATACCGAAGCGGATATCGTCTGCGTCTTTTTCAGTGATACCTGGTAAATTAACTTTGACATTTGGCAAGTTAACGCCTTTTTTGTTTTTAATTTCACCAGAGTTTAATACTTCGCAAAGTACTTCGCCCTTTTCTTTATCTTTAGCTTTAACTTCTAATTCTACTAAACCATCATCAAGTAAAATGAAAGAACCAATTTCAACGTCGTTAATTAGATCTTCATAAGTTACTGAGAATTTTTCAGCAGTACCTAATACTTTATTCATGCTGACAATAACTTCATTGCCTTTTTCTAAATTAATCACGCCGTTTTCCATATCATGAGTACGGATTTCTGGGCCTTTAGTATCAAGCATGATAGCAATTGTTTTCTCTAAACGCTGTGAAACTTTACGAATGCGGTCGATACGCGCTTTGTGTTCAGCATGATCACCATGTGAGAAGTTCAAACGCGCAACATTCATTCCAGCTTTCATTAATTTTTCTAACATTTCTTCAGATTCTGATGCAGGTCCAATCGTACATACGATTTTAGTTTTTCTCATTATTAAAGCCTCCTAATAAATTCACTATAAATTAAATAGATAGTTCTTGAGCAAGTCTATACATTTCTGTATCGAATTTACTTACTTTAGTATTGAAGATTTCTTCAAACTTAGTTTGAGTAAGCTGGTTTTGCTTGATGCCTACGCCCAATGCTGTTTTACCTTCCATCAGCAGTTCTACTGCATGGCCGCCCAATCTTGAAGACAATACTCTGTCTTGTCCAGTAGGGCTGCCGCCACGTTGCATGTGTCCTAGAACTGAAACACGTGCATCTACATGAATATATTTTGCTAATTCATCAGCACATTCTTGTCCGCTCATCACTCCTTCTGCCACGATGACAATAGAGTGTTTCTTACCGCGTTTGATACCCGTTTCAATTTTTTCAGCCACATCTTTAATATCTGTTTTTTCTTCAGGAACGATAATTGTTTCTGCTCCTACAGCTAAACCAGCCCAAAGTGCAAGATCACCACAATCTCTACCCATTACTTCAACAATAAAAGTACGAGCATGGCTTGATGCCGTATCTCTGATTTTATCGACAGATTCAATAATTGTATTCAATGCTGAATCAAAACCGATTGTAAAATCAGTGCCTGGTATGTCGTTGTCAATTGTACCCGGTATACCGATAGTTTGAATTTCAGGACACTCTTCGCTAATGCGTTGGGCTCCTCGATAACTACCGTCACCACCGATAACAACAAGACCGTCTATACCTCGTGACCGTAAATTCTTAATTGCACGTGCACGTACCTCTTTGTCCTTGAATTCAGGGCAACGTGCTGAGAATAAGAAAGTACCGCCTCTTTGGATAATATCTCCGACAGATCCTAATTCAAGTTTCTTAAGATCATCATTGATTAATCCAAGATAGCCTTGATACACACCATAAACTTCAATCCCATTATAAATGGCAGTACGCACAACTGCTCGAACAGCAGCATTCATTCCCGGTGCGTCTCCGCCACTTGTTAAAACTGCAATTTTTTTCATGACGACTGACCTTCCTAACTTGTATGATTTACATTAAAAATACCATAAAAATAGTGGCTTATCCATAGAAATACAATGCATTCTATAATGTAAACGTTTTATATTTATGATTTCAAAATATAGCCATAATCTTTATTATATTTTTGCGTAAAACTATAGATAATAATAGTTTATTTTATAAAAAACATCAGATTCATTGTTTATCATTAGTATCAAACTGCAGACTATTAATTCAAATAAAAAAGAGACACTACACATCTTCTAAAATAACGTGTAGAATCTCTTTACCCTTATTATTCTTTAAATTCACCAATTTGGCGGAATTTTTCAAAACGGTCATCTGCTAATGCTTGACCAGATAAGTCTTTAAGTTCTGCTAATTGCTTAGTGAAAGCGCTTTTAATTTTTTCAGCTTGCGTAGCAATGTCTTTGTGCGCTCCACCTAAAGGTTCTTGAACAACCTCATCAATAATTTGTAATTCTTTCAAATCAGGTGCAGTAATTTTCATTGTTTCGGCAGCAATTTTAGAAAGATTGCTATCTTTCCATAGAAGTGCGGCTGCTCCTTCTGGAGAAATCACAGAATATGTACTGTTTTCCAGCATCAATACACGGTTAGCAATACCAATACCTAAAGCACCGCCGCTACCGCCTTCACCTATTACAATTGTAATAACCGGCACTTGCAAACTTGCCATTTCAATCAAGTTTCGTGCGATAGATTCACTTTGACCTCTTTCTTCAGCCGCTTTACCAGGGTAAGCCCCCTTAGTATCTATAAAAGTAAAAATAGGACGGCCGAATTTCTCAGCTTGTTTCATTAATCTCAAAGCTTTGCGATAACCTTCCGGATGAGCCATTCCGAAATTACGATAGATATTATCTTTAGTATCTTTACCACGTTGTTGACCGACTACAGTAACTGGTTGACCATTTAAATAGCCGATGCCGCCAATCATTGCAGGATCATCACGATAATTTCTGTCCCCATGCAACTCCATAAATTCATCAAAGATATATGGAATATAATCTAAAGTTGTTGGTCTTTCTTGCAATCTTGCTAATTGAACACGATCCCAAGGTTTTAAATGCATGTAAATTTTTTCAGTTTCTCTTTCTAAAGACGCTTCAAGCATATCGATTTCATCTTGTAAATCAACATCATTTTTCTCTTGAGATTCTTTCAAAGCATCTATTTTATTTTTAATATCAAATAATGGCTTTTCAAAATCAAGCATCTTTGTTCACCTCTTGTCCCTCATGCATTTTCAGAATTGATTCTAAAGTACTGCGCATTTCTTTACGGTGTACCACTTTATCTAATTGGCCGTGTTCTAACAAGAATTCAGCAGTTTGGAAATCATCCGGCAGTTTTTCATTGATTGTTTGTTCAATCACTCGGCGACCTGCAAATCCAATTAAAGCTTTAGGCTCTGATAAATTGATATCTCCAACTGAAGCGAAACTTGCAGATACACCACCTGTAGTCGGATTTGTAATGTATGAAATATATAATAAACCAGCATCAGAATGACGTTTCAAGGATACACTGGTTTTCCCCATTTGCATCAATGAGATAATCCCTTCTTGCATTCTGGCACCACCACTTGCTGAGAATAAAATAAATGGTAAGCGATGCTCTGTACAATAATCTATAATACGACATATTTTTTCACCTACTACAGAACCCATGCTTCCCATTCTGAAACGGGCATCCATCACTGCTACCCCATATGGGATGCCTCCAAGTTCTGCAGTACCTGTTACGACTGCTTCATCCAATCCTGTTTTTTCCTGATCTTTTTTTATTTTTTCTTCATATCCAGGAAAATCTAAAGGATTTGCAGAAGTCATACCTTTATCAAACTCTTTAAAAGTACCTTCATCTGAAATAGCCTCAATACGTTTATATGCAGTTAATGACAAGTGATGGTCACAATTGAAACATACATTGAGATTTTCAGAAAGTTCTTTAGTATACATGATTTTTTTACATTTCGGACATTTTGTCATGATACCTGTTGGAACATCGTTCTGTTTCGAATCTTGAACAGTAACATATTTTTTCTTTTTACTGCCACGATTAAAAAAATCTTTAAACATTGGTCAACCTCCACATCACTATTATGCCGCTTCAAACCGCATAACAGCTCTTTGAAAAATAAATTTCTAATTAAATATCAGTTAATCTCATCGTTTTATTGTATATTTCATCTGGATCAACTTCAACCCTAGACACTCCAGACTCCATTGCTGCACGTGCTACATTGCGTGCAACTGATGGTGCAACACGTCTGTCAAATGGCGCTGGAATACAATAATCTGGTGATAATTCATCAGGCTGAATTAAATCTGCAATTGCTGAAACCGCTGCTTGTTTCATTTTTTCATTGATATGCGTCGCTTCCACATCTAATGACCCTCTGAAAATACCTGGAAAAGCTAAAACGTTATTAATTTGGTTAGGGTAATCAGAACGTCCTGTACCCACTACTTTAGCCCCTGCTGCTTTAGCATCATCCGGTAGAATTTCAGGATTCGGATTCGCCATTGCAAAAATAATACTGTCTTCATTCATTGATTTTACCATATCTTTGGAAAGCGCGTTTGCTACAGATACACCGATAAACACATCTGCTCCCTGAATGACATCAGAAAGTTTGCCCTCTTGTTTATCTTTATTCGTCCATTCAGCCACAAAATCTTTAGTTGGATTCATGCCATAAGAACGTCCTTCATAAATAGCACCCTTAGAGTCGCACATAATCATATTTCTCACGCCATAAGAGTATAAGAGTTTAACTATAGCGATACCTGCTGCTCCTGCCCCGTTTAGGACTACTTTAATATCTGATAGAGATTTGTCTGTAACTCTTAATGCATTGATTAAACCTGCCATAGTTACAATAGCTGTACCATGTTGATCATCATGAAAGACTGGAATTTTCGTTTCTTTTTTCAAGCGATTTTCAATTTCAAAACAACGTGGTGCTGAAATATCTTCTAAATTGATACCGCCATAATTAGGTTGGAGATATTTGACTGTTTTAATAATTTCTTCTGTGTCAGTAGTATCTAAGGCAATCGGCACGCCATTGATACCCGCAAAGCTTTTAAATAATACAGATTTACCTTCCATAACAGGAATACTTGCTTCTGCTCCGATATTACCAAGTCCTAATACTGCAGTACCATCAGTTACTACTGCAACTGTATTGCCTTTAGCAGTGTAATCAAAGACTTTACGCGGATCTTCATAGATTTCTTTACAGGGCTCTGCGACACCTGGAGAATAAGCTAAACTCAATTCTTCTTTGTTCGTAACTTTAACTTTCGGGGTAACTTCTAGTTTCCCTTGATGCTTTTTGTGCATTTCAAGTGCTTCATCTCTTAATGACAAGTCAATCGCTCCTTTTTCAACATTTATGTGATTTGAATGAATCCATTCATTTTAGTCTTAATAATAATATATGATTCAATATAAAAACTGTGTTTATACCTTTATATCATACATTTTTTTGAATTAATTTCAAAATATAGACGATTATAACACAT
Source organism: Staphylococcus debuckii (assembly GCF_003718735.1). Classification (NCBI taxonomy): domain Bacteria; kingdom Bacillati; phylum Bacillota; class Bacilli; order Caryophanales; family Staphylococcaceae; genus Staphylococcus; species Staphylococcus debuckii. The sequence continues at coordinate 1,769,814 of NZ_CP033460.1, forward strand.
CAACTACTCTTTCAATGAGTGCTTTCTAATTACTTGAGGTACCATCGTTAATATTTTATAAAAAACGGGCTTAAGACAAATTAATGTCCTAGCCCGTCGTTAAATAATTCTAATGTTTTCAGGAGGAATAGTGGCCATAAAGTCCTCAAGTGCTTGAATATCTCGCTCTATATAGCCTATTTTCTCCATTTGGTTGTTTTTTGTGTGATAAAGATTAACCGGGATAGAATTGTTACTTGCCTCATCATCTGAAGCTAAATTCAATTCTTCCTCAGCGATATTACGCAAAACCAGCATTTTAGCATGTTGAAATTTTTGTTTTTCATAATGATCTAACGTATCAAGATGATTAATAATTAACTGCATTTGGTTCTGTCGCTTTTCAAATTTACCGCTCCCAATGAACATTTTGCTTTCTTCTAATATATCTTCTATTTGTTTAAAAACATTAGGGAAAATGACTCCGTCTAATGTATTGGTGCCATCATTTAAAGTTACGAATGCCATAGGTTGACCATTTTTAGTACGGATTCTATTAATTTTATCTATTTGTACTAAAATCGGCTGATTATTTTGAGCATTAGAAAGCTTATAAATCCCTAATAATTGCTTGTTCTTAAACATTTTTTCTACTGGGTGTTTAGAGATATAAAATCCAAGATGCTCTTTTTCAAAATCACTGAGCACCTGATCTGGCAATTCTTCTTTTTCTTCATAACTTTCTTTAGGCGTTACAAATTCAAATAACAATTCATCTTGTTCAACATTGCTAGCACCATCTAAGACTTGGTCTAAGGTTGATAAAAGGGTTGCACGATTTTCTTTGAAGTGGTCAAACGCACCTACTAGTATGAGTGCTTCAAGCAGTTTACGTGTCTTCACTCTATTTGGTAATCTTCTAGTTAAGTCAAAGAAATCTTTATATTTTCCACGTGCATAACGTTCATCTACAATGGCCTTCACGCTTTGAAAACCCACTCCCTTTACGGCGCCCAATGATAAGTATATTCCTTCTGATGTTGCTTTATAGTACCAGTGGCTTTCATTAATATCCGGTGGTAATATTTTTAAGTCCATAGATTTAGCTTCTGTTATCATTAACTCAGTCTTTTTCTCGTTGCCGATAGAATTCGTAAGGATATTAGCATAGAAATAATTAGGATAATGCACCTTTAAATAAGCCATAATATAAGCGACTTTAGAATAACTTACAGCATGTGCTCTTGGAAAACCGTAATCGGCAAATTTCAGTATTAAATCAAAGATTTGCTTGCTCAGTTGCTCTGAATATCCATTTTGATTGGCACCTTCAACAAAATGTTGTCTTTCACTTTCTAAGACTGCTCTGTTCTTCTTACTCATGGCACGTCTCAATATGTCCGCTTCGCCATAGCTGAACCCAGCGAACTTACTGGCAATTTGCATAATCTGTTCTTGATAAATAATGACACCGTAAGTATTTTTCAGAATGGGTTCCAAATCAGGATGCAAATACTGCACTTTCGAAGGATCATGGCGACGCGCAATGTAAGTCGGAATTTCTTCCATTGGACCAGGTCGATAAAGTGAAGTCATCGCCACAATATCTTCAAAGTGCTGTGGCTGCAATCTCTTCAAAGCCTGTCTTACACCATCTGATTCTAATTGGAACAATCCCGTAGTATCGCCGCGAGAAAGCATTTCAAACACTTGGTTGTCATCAAAAGGGATCGCTTCAGTATCAATAGACACGTTTAAATCTTTCTTAACTTGATCAATAATTTGATGAATGATAGAAAGGTTTCTTAATCCTAAAAAGTCAATTTTCAATAAGCCTAACTTCTCATCTTCAGTCATCGTCCACTGAGTCAGCAGTCCAGTATCCCCCATTAATAAAGGGACATGCTCATATAAAGGACGATCATTGATAATGATACCCGCAGCATGTGTTGAAGTATGGCGTGGTAAACCTTCTAATTTCTTACTTAATTCAAACCATTTTTCATGACGATGGTTACGATGTACAAATGCCTTAAAATCTTCATTTTGATATGCTTCGTTCAAGGTAATACCTAATTTAGAAGGAATTAATTTAGAAATTTCACTTAAAGTTTTTTCTTCGAAACCCATAATTCTACCAACATCTCTAGCTACAGCCTTTGCGAGCAAATGACCGAAAGTTACAATACCTGAAACGTGATATTCACCATATTTTTCTTGAACATATTGAATGACCTTTTCTCGACGCGTATCTTCAAAATCAATATCAATATCTGGCATTGTGACACGTTCTGGATTTAAAAAACGCTCAAAAAGCAGGTTATAGTGCAATGGATCAATCGTTGTAATGTTCAACAAGTAACTCACTAATGAACCTGCAGACGAACCCCGTCCTGGACCGACCATTACATTATGTGTTTTAGCGTAATGTATTAAGTCACTTACGATTAGAAAGTAATCTTCGTACCCCATCTTAGTGATAATATCGAATTCATATTCTAATCGTTCACGGTAAGCAGGTTGATCTAAATCCATTTCTTGTAAAGATTGTTCCAACAGACGCCATAAATATGTTTTAGAAGAAACATTGTCTGGTATTGAATATTGAGGGAGAAGCGGCTGGTGATAGCTTATTTCAGCAGTACAAATATCTGCCAGCGATTCAGTGTTTTCTATAATATCTGCAGAAAGTCCTAAATCTTGTACTTCGCTTTGAGAGTAAAAATGCGCATGTTCATCATTCTCTGGATGAACTAAATCTATCGTTTGATTATCTTTAATCGCTTTCAAAGCACTTACAGTATCCGCATCGTCCGGATTCAAATATCTGGCTTCTTGCATGTAAACTCGGTTTAAATCCAGTCTCTCAGCTGCTCCGCTACTTTGATGGTCTACATAGACATCTTGATACTCAACGAAATTTTGTACCAGATTTAATTGTTCAGAAGTGACATTCTTAAAAATAAGCGCTAAATCTTCTTGATAGCGTTTCAGCCATTCTAACGGTGTAACTTGCTTTTCCTGCACTTTGATAGCGGATGATAATTGATACAGTGATTTTAAACCTGTTTCATTTTTAGCTAGCAAAACTGTTTCTACTTCTGTCAAACCATCACTTAAATAAATGGTCATACCGAAGATTGGCTTAATCCCTGCCTTAATACTTTCATCATAAAATTGAGGAACAGCATGCAGTACGTTTGTATCTGTAATGGCTAAAGCTTCGTATCCTTCTTGTGCAGCCTTTTGGATAATATCCGAAACTTTCAAACTTGAATTCAACAAGTCATAAGCGGTATGAATATTCAGATGTGCTTTCACTGCAAACAGTCCCCCTTTTTTATTGGTTGTCTAGCGCTCTTTGATTCAATTCTGCGACAAGTTTATCAAACGCTTGCCAATTGTCTACAGAGACTCCTGATGCGTTCGGATGGCCGCCTCCGCCGAATTGTTGAGCAATATCATTGATAACAATACCTTTTGAGCGTAATCTGCAACGAATCTCTGTACCTTCATCTACTGCAAATACCCATATTTTCAAGCCTCGCAAATCAGAAATAGTATTCACAAATTGAGAAGCTTCATTAGGCACTAAGCCATATTGATCTAAGACATCTTTAGTAATTTGAACTTTGGCAAATCCATTCTCGTTGAGATCAAAATTTTGTAAAACATAACCTTGGAAAGGAGCCAATTTAGGATCTTTTTCAGCCATTTTGTTTAACTCTGCACTGTGGTCAAATGGATATTTCAGTAATTGCGCTGCAACTTGCATAGTATGCGGCGTGGTATTATTAAAGAAGAAACGTCCTGTGTCTCCTACAATTCCTAAATACAATAAGCGTGCAGTGTTTTCATCAATAATTGATGTGTCATTAAAATGTGTAATCATATCAAAGATAATTTCACTAGTAGATGAAGCCTCAGTATTTACATAATTGATTTCTCCGTATTGATCTACTGGAGGATGATGATCAATTTTTATTAACGCTTGGCCTTTATCATAACGTTGATCGTCAATTCTAGGAGCGTTAGCTGTATCACAGACAACCACTAATGCTCCTTTATAGTCATCATCTTTCACTGCATCAAATGTTCCCATAAAATCTAGTGAAGGTTCACTTTCTCCTACTGCAAAAATATTTTTATCTGGAAATTTCAATTGCAGATAAGATTTCAAACCTAATTGTGAACCGTATGCATCCGGATCTGGACGCACATGTCGATGAATAATAATTGTGTCGTATTGAGAAATTTTATCCATTATTTCATTAAAGTTATTCATTTTTCTTTTCATTCTCCTTTTCTAACTTTCAAGCATCTGACAGATTGTTAATGCTTTAGCTACAGGTGTTTGCCCGTTCATCATACTGACTTCTATTTTAGCAAAGTGTCTGCCTATATCTAACATGTTGTATTGTATTTCTAATTCTGTTTCTATAGAAACTGTTTTCAAATACATAATACTTAAGCTTTCTATCATGACTTCTTGCTTCTTAAGCTGTCGCATCTTATAACGAATAGTTTCTTCGATAATCGCTACGAAGGCCCCTTTACTTAAAGTGCCGTATTGACTAGTTAATTGAGGCGCTACATCTACAGTAATACTATCTTTATTAATTGAAATATATTTTGCGACCTGATCATTGATCGTTTCACCGACTTGAGGTTGTCTGCCAATAAGCTGCATGGCGCGCAAGACGTCTTCTCGAGATACTACGCCTAACAGCTTTTTGTTAATAGTTGTAACAGGCAATAATTCAATCCCTTCCCAAATCATCATATGTGCACAGCTCGCGACTGTAGTAGAGTTCTGTACATTCAACACTGGTTTAGTCATAACACGTTGTATACTTTCATCTGAATCTTTAGCAATAATATCTTTACTGGTAACGATACCGACTAATTTCCAGTCTTTATCTACAACAGGAAATCTGGAATGTCCGGTTTTTTGAGATTGTTGTTTTAAATCTGATACCAGCATATCTTCTTTAGCAACTGTCTCTTCTGTTACCGGTTTAACGATATCTTCAACAATTAAAATCTCTTTACGTATAATTTGATTATACATTGCTCTGTTAATCATATTGGCCACTAAATAAGAATCGTAATTTGAAGATAGAATCGGTAAATTATGCTCGTCAGCATATTTCTTGATTTCAGGCGTCGTATTAAAGCCGCCTGTGATAAGGACTGCACTACCGTGTTTTAAAGCTTCTAATTGTACATCTGTTCGATTTCCTACTATCAATAAAGTATGCTTCGTTAAGTATTTCACCACGTTTTCTAATTTCATGGCTGCAATCGCAAACTTAGTCAACGTATTATGCAAACCGTCTCTGCCTGCTAATACTTGTCCATCAATAATTTTCACAATTTCACCGAACGTCAGATGTTCAATTTGTTCGCGACTCTTTTTTTCAATTCTAACTGTTCCTACTCTATCGATTGTTGCGACTAGTCCTAATTGCTCAGCATCTTTGATTGCGCGATAAGCTGTGCCTTCAGAGACTTCTAAATCTTTGGCTATTTTTCGTACAGAGATTTTCTTACCTACTGCTAAAGATTCAATATGCGCAAGAATTTGTTCATGTTTTGTCATCTAACTTCCCTCATTCTCTGCTTTCTCTTATTCTTTATTATAACTTGCTTTACTCGAAAAATCGAAACAATATCACAAGTGATTTTAACATTTAGTTACTGCGTTCTCTAATATAAGAATTTAATTTACCTAGAAATAGGTTATTAATTATTAGAAGATAAATTTAATTGGAAAAATTGTTACATCTTTATTAGAATAAGAAGTAAGGAGGGGTTGAGATGTATAAAAACATTTTACTCGGTGTTGATACGGATTTGGAAAATAAAAAAGCACTAAAAAATGTCCAAAAATTATCTGGTGAAGGCACAATAGTTACAATTTTAAATGCAATTTCAGAACAAGATGCTCAAGCATCTATCAAAGGCGGTACTCACTTAAATGAATTAACTGCCGAACGCAGCAAAGATTTACAGCCGACTCGTGATATTTTAGATGAATATGGCATTGATTATGATGAAATTATTGTTCGCGGCAACCCTAAAGATGAACTCGTGAAATTTGCGAATAGTGGCGACTATGATATTTTAGTTGTCAGCAACCGCAAAGCACAAGAGAAAAAGAAATTTGTATTAGGCAGTGTCAGCCATAAGGTCGCTAAGCGTGCTTCCATTCCTGTATTAATCGTGAAATAGTAAAAAAGCTTGTACAGAATTTTGCTGTACAAGCTTTTTTGATAAATTTAGAAATTTAATCAAATTTCACTTCTTCACCTGGTTTTAAAATTTGAACTTCACCTTTATTAACTAACTTTTTAAATTCCTCAGGATCTTGTTCAATGTAAGGGAAAGTATTGTAATGAATTGGAACCGTAATTTTAGGCTGAATAAATTCATTAATAGCATAGCTTGCATCATCAATTCCCATTGTGAAATTGTCACCGATTGGTACGAAGCATACATCGACTGGGTGACGATCAGCAATCAATTTCATATCACTGAATAATCCAGTATCGCCACAATGATAAATTGTTTTGCCATCAATTTCTAAAATAAGTCCTGTTGACGCACCTAAATAAGCAGGAATACCATCTTCATTCGTTAAACTAGAACTATGGAAGGCTTGTACATATTTCACTGAGCCGAATTCAAATTCCCATTTACCGCCGATATTCATTGGATGTACATTTTCCACACCTTGTGAGGTAGAAAGATAATCGGCAACTTCAGCGAGCCCTACTACCGTCGCATTATTTTTCTTCGCAATGTCAACTGTGTCTCCGAAGTGATCGCCGTGGCCATGCGTTAGTACAATATAATCAACTTCTACGTCTTCTGGGTTTAAATCAGATAACTCATTACCACTAATAAATGGATCTACAATAACTTTCTTACCGTTTGCTTCAAAATAAATTGTTGATTGTCCATGAAATGATAGTTTCATTCATTAATCCCCCTATGTTCATTTTGTTATTTATAGTATAACATCTTCCCTCTTTTCCTTAAAAACAATCCCGCACCTTTTGAATTATACTGAAATGTAGACTAAACTATAATTAATTATGAAAATGGAGGTTGAAGGATTGTGAAGATTGATGAAATTGTAAAGGAAATTCGTAATCAAGATGCGGATGCTGCTTGGATTACCACACCATTGAACGTATTTTATTTTTCAGGATACTTAAGTGAACCGCATGAACGCTTATTAGCTTTATTAATTACTGCGGAAGGTGAACAAGTCTTATTCGTACCGAAATTAGAAGTAGAAGAAGTTAAAGCTTCTCCATTTAAAGGTAAAATCGTCGGCAATGCTGACGGTGAAGATCCATTCAAATTAGTCAATTATCATTTCGACAAACTACTTGTTGAAAATGAACACTTAACATTAAAACGTCAAAAAGAATTAATCGATGGTTTCGGTGTAGAAACATTCGGCGATATTGACGGAGCTATTAAAGCACTTAGAAATGTGAAAACTCCGGAAGAAATAGACAAAATTAAAAAAGCAGCTGAACTTGCTGACAAATGTATTGAAATCGGGGTGGATTTCTTAAAAGAAGGTGTCACTGAAAAACAAGTTGTCCGTCATATTGAATATGAAATCCAAACTAAATACGGCGTAGATCAAATGAGCTTCGATACTATGGTGTTATTTGGCGATCACGCAGCATCACCTCATGGTATCCCAGGCGAACGTACGCTTAAAAACGATGAATATGTATTGTTTGATTTAGGCGTGGTTTATGAACAATATTGCAGTGACATGACGCGTACAGTTGCTTTCGGCACACCTGATAAAAAAGCCAAAGAAGTATATGATATTGTACTTAAAGCTGAAAAAGAAGCTATCAACATGATTAAACCTGGTGTTGTCATTGGTGATGTAGATAGAAAAGCGCGTGGTATTATTGAAGAAGCGGGCTATGGCGAATATTTCTTACACCGCTTAGGTCATGGATTAGGATTAGAAGAACATGAATATCAAGACGTAGCAGGCCATAACACAAATAAATTTGTTCCTGGAATGGTCGTTACTGTTGAACCTGGTATTTATGTACCAGAACTAGTTGGCGTTCGTATTGAAGATGACATTTTAGTTACAGAAGATGGTCATGAAGTTTTGACACACTATGAAAAATAAAGATTTTTAAGTAGAGAGCGCAAGAGAAATTGTATTTGCTGAAATTTTTTCGTTGCGCTTTGGCAAAAATTTGTATTTAGCAAATTTTTCATATAGATAGCTGCAGTCGTTGAAGTAAACAGGAGTTGAGACATGATGATATGGTCTCAACTCCTGTTTGTGTGGCAGTGCGGAGGACGTGGGGGTGAATCTAGACACTTCCCAAAAACTTGTGTCTAGATTACGTCTTTCCTCCCATTATCGCGCGATTTCAAAAATCTCCAGCACCTCTCCCGCCCATCTTTTCAAACCAAAAAAAGCCCCAACGCATTCTGTAAAACCCTAAACAGAATGGTTGGAGCTTAATTTATGATGTTTGTTGAGACAATTAATTATCGTCTCAATGACATCCCATTAATTTTAATAATAAAATTAAACTAATGCTTTATCTACTGGTGTATACGGAAGATCAAGTGCTTTAGCGACGCCTTCGTTTGTTACTTTGCCGTCGTAAACATTTAATCCTAATGATAATGGTTGGTTATCACGTAATGCATCTAAATAACCTTTGTTTGCAATTTGCAATGCATAAGGTAATGTTGCATTATTTAAACCAACTGTTGAAGTACGTGGAACCGCACCAGGCATGTTTGCAACTGCATAATGAACTACACCATGTTTGATATAAGTTGGATCATCATGAGTTGTCACATGGTCAGATGTTTCGAAGATTCCACCTTGGTCAATAGCGATATCAACCATAACAGAACCGTCTTTCATTTGTTTAACCATGTCTTCAGTAACTAATTTTGGAGCTTTAGCACCAGGAATTAATACTGCGCCGATTACAAAGTCACTGTTTACTACAGCTTCTTCAATATTTAATGGGTTAGACATGATAGTATTAACACGTCCATCAAATAAATCTTCAAGCTCTTGTAAACGTTTAGGGTTAACGTCTAAAATTGTTACGTTTGCGCCTAAACCTAAAGCGATCTTAGCAGCGTTTGTACCTGCTTGGCCACCACCGATAATTGTTACATTACCTTTAGGAACGCCAGGAATACCAGAAAGTAAGATACCTTTACCGCCATAGAATTTTTGCAAGAATTGCGCACCGATTTGCGCAGCCATTCTTCCTGCAACTTCACTCATTGGTGTTAATAATGGTAAAGAGTTATCAGGCAATTGAACTGTTTCATAAGCAATTGCTACAACTTTCTTCTCAGCTAATTTTTCTGTTAACTCTTTGTCGTTTGCCAAGTGTAAATAAGTGAACAAGATTAAGTCTTCTCTGAAGTATTGATATTCTTCTTTGATTGGTTCCTTAACCTTGATAACCATTTCTACATCCCAAGCTTCACTAGCGCTGTTTACAATTTCAGCACCTACAGCTTTATAATCTTCATCCGTGAAGAATGAACCTTCTCCAGCAGTGTGTTCGACAAGCACAGTATGCCCTTTCTCTACTAATGCATGCACACCACTTGGTGATAAACCTACTCTGTTTTCATTATTTTTTATCTCTTTTGGAATACCTATTTTCATTCCGTACACCTCCCATGCATTATCGTAACGCGAAAGCGATGGAAGCGCAATCATTATGGCTATAATTATTGATAAGTTTAAATTATTACGAATTATAAGATTATTGTAACCTTCAATAAATTGTAAATATTTAACTTAATATAATCATTTCTAATATTCTGTAAACTGTGCTAAAATAAAATTGAATAGAAGAAGGAGGTCATTTACGATGTTAACTTACAAACATATTTTAATCGCTGTTGATGGATCGCAAGAAGCTGAATGGGCATTCAATAAAGCGGTGGAAGTTGCAAAACGTAATGATGCTAAACTCATTATTACAAATGTTATTGATTCAAGAACTTATACTTCTTATGAGGTATATGATGTACAATTCACTGAGAAATCTAAACAATTCTCTGAAGAGTTACTTAAAGGGTACAAAGAATTCGCTCATGAAGAAGGCGTGAAAGATGTAGAAACATTATTAGAGTTTGGTTCTCCTAAAGCAATTATTCCTAAGAAAATTGCTAAAGAAGTCGATGCAGACTTAGTAATTTGTGGTACATCTGGTTTAAACGCAGTTGAAAGATTTATCGTTGGTTCAGTTTCTGAAGCAATTGTACGCCACTCTCCTTGTGATGTGTTGGTAGTACGTACAGAAGAAATGCCTGAAGATTTCCAACCACAAGTTGCGACTGAAGAATTACGTAAACAATATCAAGCAAAATAAAACCATCTATCATTTAAATGATTACGAGGGGCAGAGACATAATGATGTCTTTGCTCCTCATTTTTTTGCATTAAAAAACAATCCATCTGATAGGAATTGGGACAAATTAAAGTTCCAACCTCTATCAAACGGATTGTTCTTTTTTTAATTATAGACTACCGAATTTAACAGCGTCTCTTGCTATCATGACTTCTTCATTTGTAGGAATTACAATGACTTTTACTGGTGAGTGAGGGTAATTGATAAATCCTTCAGTGCCATGCAACTGAGAATTTTTCTTAGGATCCCAATACACACCCATGAATTCTAATCCTTCTAAAACACGAGCACGTACTTCATCAGAGTTTTCCCCTACTCCTGCAGTAAAGATAACGACATCCACACCATGCATTTTTGCTGCATAAGAACCAATGTATTTATGAATACGTGATGCGAACACATCTAAAGCAAGTTGCGCGCGTGTTTTACCTTCTTCAGCATCTTGTTCTAAATCGCGCAAATCACTTGAAGTACCTGAAATACCAAGTAAACCTGATTCTTTATTTAAGATGTCTAATACTGCTTCAGCACTTTTACCTGTTTTTTCCATGATGTATGGAATTAAGGCTGGATCAATATCACCTGAACGTGTACCCATTGTTACACCTGCTAAAGGTGTGAAGCCCATTGAAGTATCTACTGATTCGCCGCCGTCGATTGCAGCGATTGAAGCACCATTACCGATATGACATGAGATAATACGTAATTCTTCAATCGGTTTGCCGAGAATTTCAGCTGCACGTTGTGATACAAATTTATGACTTGTACCGTGGAAACCATATTTACGAATACCATAGTCTTTATAATAGTGGAACGGTAAGCTGTATAAATAAGCTTGTTCAGGCATAGTTTGATGGAAGGATGTATCGAATACTGCCACATGCGGAATTCCTGGCAATAACTTACGGAACGCACGAATACCCATCAAGTTGGCCGGGTTATGCAATGGCGCAAGTTCTGTTAAAGATTCGATTTGTTTTTCCACATCGTTTGTTACTAATGCTGATTCAGGGAAAAGTTCACCGCCATGTACTACACGGTGGCCTGTTCCATCGATATCATTGATATCACGAATAATGCCTAAATCAATTAAGTTATCTAACATGACATTAACAGCTTGTACGTGGTCATTAATTTCCTTTTCATCCGAAAATTTACGACCGTCGTATTCAACAGTTATCTTTGAGCCTTTAAGACCGATTCTTTCAATTAAGCCTTTACTGACTAATTTTTCTTCAGGCATTTCGATAAGTTGAAATTTCAATGATGAGCTGCCTGCGTTAATCGCTAAAACTAAATTTGACATAAGAGTATGCCTCCAATTTTTCCATTTTCTTTTACCATATCTATTTAACCATTAATACAGTGCAAATACAAGATTGTTACAGTTAAAATTTGTGATGATTTTGTTGCAGCCATTCATTCAATTCACCCATAAATTTTTGGAATTGTTGTGGTGCTTTGAAATCTGGAATATTCGCTAACAACACCTCTACAGAGTGCGTTTCGCCTTGTTCTTTTTTCTGCAGAATTAAAATAGATTTACGAGAATTTTCACTTTTGAATAGTGTTTTCGGTAAGTTAAGGAATGCTTGCATTTCAGTATCTGTAGCAATAAATTTTTCAAGCTGTTTCACTTCATTACCTTCAAAAATATTACTTGGTACTACTAAGAAGGCATAGCCGCTTCCTCTCAACGCTTCCATAGCCTGCTCAATTAAAAGATAATGCGCATAACTGTGTCCTTCTTCAAACCCAAGTTTCATCTCATGACTGCGATCATCTACAGGATAATACCCTACAGGAAGGTCACCGATTACCACATCTGCCTCCTCAAACGGTAAAGGCATAATGGCGTCTTGAGGATAAACATCGAAAGGTATTTCTAAGAAATTAGCGAGATGGACACTTACACGTGAGAGTACAGGATCAACTTCAACCAAGTGATGCATCAATGTCTGATCTTTCAATACTTCATGCACTGTCGCACTCAAATGGCCGCTTCCGCTGGTTAAGTCTACAATATTCAGTTCTTTCTTGCCTTCAGTGAAGCGCTCAACCAAATAACCCAAAATCAACCCAATAGAATCAGGTGTGATTTGATGATTCGCTTGGATTTCTTGCTCTTGCATCAAACTTAAATAAGCAAACTGGAACGCTTTACGTCTATCAGCAAGTGTCGCCTGTTCTAGCAACTCGCGATTATTTTGATAAATTTCCTCCATTGCTAAACCCAGGTTCTCAATAAAACTCTGTCCGTTCTCCTCATTCAAAGCCTTTGTTTTATCATCTAATTCATGAAACAACCGTTCCATGATTGTTTTTTCTTCAGCCATATTATAACCCTTCCTAAAAAGACTGCTCATAATCAATAAGTACTACTAGCACTAATTATGAGCAGTCTGATTTAATATTTATTTATAAGAAATCACTTATATTTTAGTCTAATTCTTTATAAGCTTTTAAAGCTGAATCGAAATCAGGGAAGTCAGTACCTTCACTCACAATTTCAGAATAAACAACTTTGTTATCTTTATCTAACACGAATACTGAACGTGCTAATAATTCTAAGCCTTCCATTAACACGCCGAAGTTTTTACCAAATGAATGTTTTTGATAATCACTTAATAAAACAACATTATCTAAGCCGCTTGCTGCACACCATCTTTTTTGTGCGAAAGGCAAGTCTTCAGAAATAGTCAATACAATGCCGCCTTCTTCAGAAGAAGCCTCTTCGTTGAATTTACGTGTTTGTTTGTCACATACACCTGTATCAATTGAAGGTACTACACTGATTAATTTCTTCTTGCCATCATAATCTTTAAGTGTCACTTCTTCTAAATCGTTGTTCACAACTGTAAAGTCTGGTGCTGTTTGACCTTCTTCTATCGGGTTGCCTGATAATGTAACGGGATCTCCGCCGAATGCAATTTGTACCATAAAATAAACGACCTCCTAAGATATTGTTATTTATTTCTCATACCCTCATTATAACGATATCAATCTTAGAAAACCAACGATTATGGTTTCTCAATTCAGATTTTTCTTGAAAAAGAAAACCTTAGAAAGAAGCTCATCCTTGAAAGCATTTCGTACAGAAATTCTACATAAAAAGGGGAGCGGGAAAGAAATAATTTTGATTAAAATTATTTCGTCTTCCCGCCCCGGCAAGGCTAACTAGAATAGAAAAAGCTTGGAACAAGCGTATTTTCTATTCAGATAGCTACTGCCAATTCAAAGAGAAAAGCTGAAATATTTTAATATCTCAGCCCCACTCCCATCTTCAACAGATTATGACAGCCACTGTTGGACATAATCATAAATATTTTTTAGAATCAATGCACTTGTGACGATTACAAATAGCGCTTTGACATATCCTACGCCTTGTCGTAAAGCAAATTGCGCACCAGCATAGGAGCCAGCAATCATACTTACTGCCATCAATAAACCAATGCCATAATCCACTTTGCCTAGAATCATGAAGAGCATCAGTGCTCCAACATTAGATGCAAAATTTAAAACTTTCGCATTGCCTGCTGCACTTAAAAAGTCAAAACCGACAATTAATAATGTAAATAAGAAGAATGATCCTGTACCGCCGCCTAAAAAGCCATCATAAAAGCCGATACACAACAATACGATTGTAAATATAAAGGCTTTGCCTGGCGAGAGTTTTTGATATGTTCTGATACTGCCCCAGTCTTTACGCATCAATGTATAAATCATTACCACAGTTAAAATCACAATCACTAGCGGTTTTAAAACAGATGCAGGTAAAAACGAGGCCAAACTTGCACCACCTGCTGCTGCTATAAATATAAAGGGAAATAACTTCCCGACAATCTTTAAATCTACTTTCCCAGAACGAATAAATTTTACAGCACTGGTTAAAGAACCAAATGAACTTGCTAATTTATTCGTGCCAAGAGCAACCGCTGGCGGCAGCCCAATAGCTAATAAAGCGGGTGTTGAAATTAATCCCCCGCCGCCTACAACCGAATCTATGAAAGCAGCGAGAAATCCAAATACTATAATAATGATAATTAATGTTAGGTCCCATTCCATGTTGAACTATCCCCTTTGTCTGAATGATGTTAGTTCATTAGCTTAGAATAAATCTTGCATTAATGTTTCAGTATCTTTATCCTTTTGACTTTGATAATTTTTATTAATTTCAATTGTTTCTACATTATCTACTGCACGTTGAATCATTTCACTGAAATCGAAGACCCCTTCATATTTCTCTACTTTTTCGAAATCAGGTTCTGTAACGGGATTCTTAGGTGTAAATATTGTGCAGCAATCTTCAAATGGTTGAATGGAAGTTTCAAATGTTCCATATTCTTTCGCTTTAATAACAATATCTTCTTTGTCGAGTGTGAGCAGCGGACGTAAAACAGGTGTCGTCGTCACATGATTGATTGCATACATGCTCTTCAATGTTTGACTCGCTACTTGTCCTAAATTTTCACCATTCACAATCGCATCCGCTCCGATTTGGTGTACAACTTTATCTGCAATGCGCATCATCATTCGACGAGTAGAAGTCATAGTATAACGCTCATGCACCACTTTATTGATTTGTTTTTGTACTTCTGTAAACGGTACAACATGCAATTTAATCGGACCGACATGTTCAGCTAGAATACGTGTTAATTCAATGACCTTTTCTTTCGCTTTTTCACTTGTAAAAGGCGGACTATGAAAATGAATGGCTTCAATTGTAACGCCGCGACGCATAATCTCCATTCCTGCTACTGGTGAATCAATACCGCCAGAGAGCATCAATAATGTTTTGCCGCCTGTACCAACTGGCAAACCGCCTGCCCCTTCAATCACACGATCATAAATATAAATCGCATCTAAACGAACTTCTGTTTTGATAATGTGGTCTGGCTGGCGTACATTTACATGAACTTGGGGATTATGTTCTAAAACTGCTCCCCCTAAAATACGTTGTAACTGATACGTATCATATGGAAATTGTTTATCTGAACGTTTGACATCAATTTTGAATGAATCACCTTCTGCATAAGCTTCAGCAAAATCACTCGCTTGTGCTTTAGCCACTTCTAAATCTTTTTCTATTTTCATCACAGGACTGATAGATTTAACGCCGAATACCTTACTGATTCGACGCATCATTTCTTCGATATCCGCTTCAGGTGTTACTTCAATATACATTCTGTCTCTATTTGCTTTAACTGTATAACCTTGCAATGGCACTAACGCTTGTTTTACATTTGAGCGTAATTTATTCACGAACATTTTTCGGTTCGCACCTTTAAGCGTCAACTCGCCATATCTTACTAATATATGATCGTACATCATGGTTTTAACAACTCCTTCATTTCCTCATAAACTTTTTCAAAAGCGGTTTTGAATCCTTGGATATCCGCTTCACTGGTCAAAGCTCCCATAGAAATACGAATACTGCCTTCAATTTGTGATTCTGATACTCCCATCGAGAGCAACACTTCATTTAAGTGGCCTCGTTTAGATGAGCATGCACTCGTAGTAGAAAGCATTACATTTTGTTTGGAAAATGCATTCACTAGTACCTCGCCTTTCACCCCGTCAAATCCGACATTCAAGATGTGAGGCGCGCTATTTTCAGGTGAATTGATTTTCACTCCTCTGAAAGCATGCAGAAAAGTACGCAATTCGTTATTATATTGGTGTAAACGTGAATTGAGCGTATCACGTTGTTGTACTGCTTGCTTTAAAGCTTTCACGATAGCAATATCAATAGGCAGATTTACTGTTCCGCTTCTTAATCCATATTCTTGCCCTCCGCCATGAATAACGGGTTCCAGATTATGAATATTGCGTGCTAACAATAAACCTTGTCCCTTTAATCCATTAAATTTATGACCGCTGAAACTCATACTGTCTACACGATTAAATGTTAATGGAACTTTACCAATAGCTTGAACTGCATCTACATGAAAATGCGCTTTAGGATAATCATTCAGTATCTTGGCAATGTCGGCAATCGGTTGCTCTTGTCCTGTTATATTATTGACTTGCATACATGTTACCAAGCCTACATTGCTAGACATTAAAGCTTTCAAATGTTCTAAATCAATTTTCCCCTCTTGCGTAACATTGACGTATTTTAATTTGAAACCTTCTTCTTCTAAATGGCGCATGACTTCTAATACAGAAGCATGTTCGATAACGGAAACAATAATTTCATCCGCGAAAGGTTTTCTATTATAAGCCGCTCCTTTCAACGCCATATTATTGGATTCAGTTGCGCCACTCGTAAAGATAATATCGTAACGATTTTCTAGTCCTAAAATACGATCGATTTGCACTTTCGCTTGTTGTAATAATTGTTCTGCTTGCAATCCCGCTTGGTGCGGACTATTGGGATTAAAATATAAATCTTGATTGACTTTCACAAAAGTATCTAATACGTCTTGTGCAGGTTTAGTTGTTGCTGCATTATCTAAATAAATCACTTATAAGTCACTTCCACTAATATTAATTCTCTTTCTACTCCGGTTCGCTTCCAATTTTTATATTTTACCATATCTCGACAATTTCTCAATACGCAAAAATCCCTGGAAGCTTGGCATAGCCTCCAGGGATTTATATTAAACTGCTATTGATTTTGAGAAATTACTTCATCTTCAATTCGTTGTGAGATACCAGGGTCTACTGAATCTAAAGCTTGTTCAGCAATTTCAATTGCGCGTTTGTAACGGTTGTTCTTGAATAAGCGTTCCGCTTCATTCAGACTCTTATCAATGCTGCTGTCATCTTTACGGTAGCGGTTGCCGTATTGGATTAATTTTTCAGCAAGCACAGCATTTACAAGGACATCTGTTGCTTCATTTTCAAAATTATTCATATGAAGTACTACTTTCGTCACTTTATCTTTCAAATGTTTGACATTGATAGGGCGTTCACTGAATTGACTGTTAATTTCTCGCACTTCATGGTCGATTTCATTCTTCATAATAATGAAACGTTCAGGTACGCTTGTTAAGTTTGAAGCAAGTAATCGGCGATAAATTTCTTCTTTCTTAGATTGGACACGTAGAATGTTATCTTCTGCCTCAGCTTCATCTTCACGTAACTGTATTAAGTGATTTTGAAGTTTTTCTTGCTTTTCATTAATAACTTGAACGTGCTCTTCAATATAAGCTAAATTATCTTGAACTTCACTATAACGTACAGCTGATTTCGCCATTTCTTTCAAGATATCATCATATACAGCAATTAAATTTTGAATTTCGTTCTCAAATTGACGTACATTTTGAATATCTGTTTCATTAATATAGTAATTTTCACGCACATATTCAATTTCAGTTTGTAGTGTATAATTCATTTCTTTCGCTTTGAATAAATCACTTGTGATGACTTCTTTCGTTTCATCCACTTGGTTCTTAGCTTTGACTTCATGTTCAATTAAATCATACATTTCATCAAGCTGTTCATTAATATTAATCAATTTGTTATTTGCTTCTTCTAACTCTAAGCGACTAATCATCGGTTCTACAAAACTTAACTCAGTTTTTAGCGTTTGTAATGTACTATCGATTTTCACATGGTCCAAGTCGTACCCTTCAACTTTTAAGTCGCGGCAACCATATTTTAAATCTTGGAACTGACCAGGCAATTCTTTTTGCGCTTCTCGAATTAAGTCAGGGATTTCTTCCATATCTTTCTTCAAATAATTCATATCTTCATTTAAAGTTGCGATATGTTCGTGAGCTTGACGATAGTCCCCGTTCTCTTTCAGCTCTGTATATTTGATTAATTCAGGCTCAAAAGATTCGATTTCTTTTTCTAATGGAGCAGCTGCTTCACCAAATTGATGACGGTTTGCAAGAACATCGCGTTTCATTTCGCGGTAGTTATTCTTGCTCTCCTCATAAAGTCGATCACTATCTTTATGTAAGGCAAGAATATTGTCAACTTCTTCAGAAAGTTTACTATGTTGCAACTCGTAGCGATCCATTAATGCATTCGCATCGTCAAGTTCCGTTTGGGCCACTGAAAATTTAAACTTATCAAAGTTTTCTTCAGCATTATGAATTTTTTCCTCAACCGGGCTTAAATTTTCATTAAAATTAGTTAATGATTCGCGCTTTAAGCGGTCGTGTTCTTGTTGTGTTTCCCCTTTAAGATTCAAATCGTCCAACTCTTTCAAACGATCATCTAAAGTTAGTTTTTCAACCTCTATCTTGCGCTCTTCCGTTTGCTCAACCACTTGACGTTTTGAAGAACGGAGATAGAACATGATACCGACAACTATCAAAGCTATGATGATAATTGCTAAAATGATATACAGTGCCATTGTTTTCTCCTCCTATTTAATCACTTCTTATTATAGCGTAATTTTGGGTGTCATTAAAATAAAAATCTTAACTTTCTTATAACAATCTGCTAACATTTCAGCGAAACAAGCGATTTGAATTGAAATACTTTAAGAAATCATATTATAATATGGAAAATCTTAGATAGAAAAGAGGTCTTTTGAATGCCGCAAATTACTACTAATTATCATTCGCTTCAGCAGCAACTAGAAGGATTGAATGCGGAAGAAAAATATTTAATTACCTTATTGAGCAATACATCTGCATTATTAAATGACAATATTCCAGAAATTAATTGGTTAGGATTTTATTTAATAGAAGATAACCAACTTATCTTAGGCCCTTTTCAAGGACGTCCGGCTTGCACTCCAATTCAACTTGGCAAAGGCGTTTGCGGAACTTCAGCTGAAAAAGATATTACACAGCGTATCGATGATGTGCATGCATTCCCTGGTCATATTGCTTGTGATGCACGTAGTCAATCTGAACTCGTAATTCCAATGCATCGCGATGGCAAAGTAATCGGACTCTTAGATATTGATGCTCCTATTAAAAATCGCTTTTCGAAAGAAGATCAAGAAGGATTAGAAGCGATTATGGCAGTTTTAGAAAAACAAATTGCTAAAACAGTGAAATAACTCACTTGTTACTACTATTTTCAATTAATGTATTGACTTTATGAGCTTAAATGGGTACAATACTCTTTGTGTGAATTAACGAAAGTAGCAGTTGTATATTATTAGGCGCTATGTTGTTCCCAATGCGGACGTGCCGTGTAACCGTAGCTATGAGGCGAGGACACATAAAACAACATATCTTAATAAGCATACAACACTCTTTTTTGTTTTTTCATAACAACTAAAAAAACAAAAGGAGGAGTCTTATTATGGCTCGATTCAGAGGTTCAAACTGGAAAAAATCTCGTCGTTTAGGTATCTCTTTAAGCGGTACTGGTAAAGAATTAGAAAAACGTCCTTACGCACCAGGACAACATGGTCCAAACCAAAGAAAAAAATTATCAGAATATGGAATTCAATTACGTGAAAAACAAAAATTACGTTACTTGTATGGAATTACTGAAAGACAATTCCACAATACTTTCATCGAAGCTGGTAAACAATCTGGTGTGCACGGTGAAAACTTCATGCGCTTATTAGCTAGACGTTTAGACGCAGTAGTATATGCTTTAGGTTTAGCACGTACTCGTCGTCAAGCTCGTCAATTAGTAAGTCATGGTCACATCGAAGTAGATGGCGGACGTGTAAACATCCCTTCTTATACTTTAAAACCAGGCCAAGTTGTGTCAGTTAGAGAAAAATCTCAAAAACTAGACATTATTCAAGAATCAGTTGAAATTAACAACTACGTTCCTGAATACTTAGACTTTGACGAAGATAAATTATCAGGTACTTTCGTTCGCATTCCTGAACGCAGCGAATTACCAGCTGAAATCAACGAACAACTTATCGTTGAGTACTACTCAGGTAAATAATAAGTAGTGAATTGATAAGTAGTATAAAGTGTTATAAAGTACCGATTTGACGGGCTTTATAGCACTTTTTCTTTACCATTAAAAATAGTGAAATAACACTTATTAATACTTAATAAACCATAAAAGTGTCGGAACTTTTATCGGAAGCTTTTTCGAACTGGGAGAATAGAGGATGAATAAAAAATGTATAAATAATGAATAAACTGCCTACCCTATTTTTTAGAGTAAGCGGTCTTTTTTCTGCTTTGTATTTATTATTTCTTTTTTCTTTTCACAATTTGATAAATTGCTACTCCTACGATTACTACAATCCAACTTGCTAATTCTTTCTTGTCTTTAATTTTGATATTAATTTCCATATCGATGTATTGAGGAAAGAAATCTAGGATTAGTACTTGATGTCTCTCACTCTTCCTCCATTTATTTTGATAATTTAATTATACAATAATTGATCTGTTCAGTCTAAATCAAAATAATAATTCGGCCCATCGGTAATAATTCCGTCGACCCCTAAGTCTATGAGTTTTTTGATTTCATCAATATCATTCACAGTATATGGCAACACTTGCAATCCATGCAGATGTGCTCTCTCTACAAATTTTCGATTCACAAGTTGATAATTAGGGTTCACGTATTGGCAATATTTTGCAATTTTATTGAAATTCGGCATGCGCATTAAGTATTTCTTTTTGCTTAAAAGCAATCCTCGTTCATAGTTTTGTGTGATTTCCGCAATTTTTTGCATGCTCTTTTCATCAAATGACTGTATAATCACGCGCTCTGGATACAAGCGATATTCCTTTAATTCTCTTATTAATATTTCCTCGATATTAGGATATTGACTAGGCTTTTTAATTTCAATCAATAAAGTAATATCATACGCTTGAACCAGTTTTACCACTTCTCCGAAAGTCATGATATGAGTGCCTTCGAACGTACTATCTTTCCATGAACCGAAATCATAGCTTTTCAATTCATCTAAGGTATAATCTTTTACATAACCTGATCCATTAGAAGTGCGATCAATTTTATCGTCATGGATGACCACTAATTCTTGGTCTTTGGTTAAATGCACATCAATTTCCAACATATCTACAGATGCATTTAATGCAGCTTTATAAGCTAAGAGTGTATTTTCAGGATAATCTATATTAAAACCGCGATGTGCGATTATTTTTAATTCTTCATCAGTTTTAATTTTTTGCATGCTTGCTCATCCTTTTCATAGAGTATACTTTAAAATCAATTTATCATAGTTATTTGGGAGGTCAAAGAAAAATGCCGAATCATGATTTTATTGTTGCCACACAATGGAGTGGCGGACGCGACGAAGTGGGACGCGTGACCGGAGATGTCATTAATGAAGCAATTTCCATTCCTGCCTCATTAGGCGGTCAAGGAACAGGAACTAATCCTGACGAAATGCTCGTGGCTGCGGCTTCTTCATGCTACATTATATCTTTAGCTGCGGCTTTAGAACGCGCACGTTTCACATCTATTTCTATTAACCAACAATCTATAGGCACTGCTTCTTTAGAAAATGGAAAGTTTAAAATGGAACGTATTACACATCAACCACAAATTTCTGTAAGTAGTTCCGAAAAAGCACAACTAGAAAAACGCCTCGACTCATTGTTAAAAATTGCAGATAACAATTGTATGATTTCAAATTCTATACGGGGAAATGTTGAAATTAAAATTGAACCGACTGTATTGTAACTTTTTAGGGAGTGGGATGGTTGTCATTCCATCCCCTTTTTACTTCTTCCCTCTCTCTGAATCTTTCTTTTTACAAAAGAAAACGATTTCATCTTATAAGTGTGTTATTTTGTCGTAAATCTTCTATATTTACACTGAAATTCGCTTCCTTATTTTCAGAATATTTGATAAAATGAAACAATCTTGTTGTTAGGGGGAAATCTTTATGTATCATCATCCATTGTTATTAACACCGGGACCGACTCCGATTCCGGAACGCATTCAACGTGTCATTAATGAACCTATGATCGGACATCGTACTAAAGCATTCGAAGCAGTTGCTGAAAAGGCTTATAAAGGGTTGAAGCCTGTTTTCGGTTCGAAAAATGATGTCTTGATTTTTACTTCAAGTGGTACGAGTGCGTTAGAGGCAAGTATGGTAAATCTTCTTAATGCGGATGACCATGTTGCTGTTATTGTATCAGGTGCTTTCGGTAATCGTTTTAAGCAAATTGCTGAAACTTACTTTAATCATGTTCACGTCTTTGAAGTCGCTTGGGGCGAAGCGGTTGATGTTGCAGCGTTTATAGATTTTTTAAACGACTTACCTGCTGCCGTTACTGCTGTTTATACGCAGTATTGTGAAACTTCTACAACGGTGGTCCACCCTATCCATGATTTAGGGGAAGCTTTACATCAACATTATCCTGACACTTATTTTGCAGTAGATGGTGTGAGTTGTGTGGGCGCGGTTGACGTCAATTTAGAACGTGATCATATCGATGTCTTGGTTGCTGGTAGTCAAAAAGCAATGATGTTGCCGCCTGGTCTAGCTTTTGCAGCCTATTCAGACAGAGCGGGTAAACGTTTTGCAGAAGTTAAAACGCCGAGATTTTATTTGGATTTAAATAAGTATATTGCTTCTGCTGAGAAAAACTCAACACCATTTACGCCGAATGTCAGCTTCTATAAAGCTGCCGCTGCTTACGCAGAGCTGGTTGAAGATGAGGGCTTCAACAATATAATTGAGCGCCACTATATCATTAGAGATGGACTTCGTGCTGCATTGAACGCATTGGATTTACCGCTTCTTGTAGACGATGAATATGCTTCACCTACTGTTACGGCATTTGTTCCTCCTACTGCCGAGGAAGTCTTAGCAATTAAAAATGCTTTATTAGATCGTTTTAATATTACAATTGCAGGTGGACAAGGTAAATTAAAAGGAAAGATTTTGCGTATCGGTCATTTGGGCATGATTGATACTGCTGATATCTTACAGTGTGTGAGTGCTTTAGAGGTTATCCTCTCAGAATTACGTAATGAATCTTATATTGGTAAAGGTACAAAAGCTTATTTAGAGGTGGTTAAAGAATATGTATAAAATCTTAGTCTCAGATCCTATTGCTGAAGAAGGATTACAAACATTATTAGATGATGAGCAATTCGAGGTAGATATTGATACTGGATTATCTCCAGAAGCTTTAATTGGAAAAATCAAAGATTACGATGGGTTAATTGTTAGAAGCCAAACGCAAGTGACAGATGATGTCATTGAAGCTGCTGATAATTTAAAAATTATTGCACGTGCTGGTGTCGGTGTCGATAATATTAATAGAGACGCAGCAACTAAACGCGGTATATTAGTTATTAATGCACCGGATGGCAACACGATTTCTGCCACTGAGCATTCAATGGCAATGATATTAGCAATGGCGCGCCAAATTCCTACTGCGCATCAATCGCTTAAAGAAGGAAAATGGAATCGTTCTGAATTTAAAGGAACAGAACTTTATCACAAAACTTTAGGTATTATCGGAACAGGACGCATTGGGCTCGGTGTAGCAAAACGTGCTAAGAGTTTCGGTATGAAAATCATCGCCTTTGACCCCTATTTAACTGCTGAAAAAGCAAAAGAATTAGATATCGAGCGTGCAAGTGTCGATGAAATTGCGCAACAAGCTGATTTTGTAACTGTTCATACACCACTTACTGCTAAAACTAAAGGTATGGTCGGCAAAGAATTTTTCGAACAAGCAAAGCCGCAATTACAAATTATTAACGTAGCACGTGGCGGTATTATTGATGAAGATGCCTTAGTAGATGCTTTAGACCGCAATTTAATCACTAGAGCGGCGATTGATGTATTTACACATGAACCGGCTACTGATTCGCCTTTAACTAAGCATGACAAAGTTATTGTGACACCTCACTTGGGTGCTTCAACAGTAGAAGCACAAGAGAAAGTGGCTGTGTCAGTCGCAAATGAAATTGCGGAATTCTTCCATACTGGTAACGTCCGTCATGCAGTAAATGCACCAAAAATGATTTTCGGAGAAGAAGACGCCGAATTAAAAGATTACCTTGATTTGTGTGACATGGCCGGCAAAGTAGCGATTCAATTACTTGGGAAAGCACCGCGTGAACTCAAAATTAAATTCAGCGGTGAGTTGGTAAAAGAGGATACGAATATACTTACGCGCACTATTGCCAAAGGAGTATTATCACAAGATTTAGGAGAACGTGTCAATCTAGTCAATGCTTTATTCTTATTAAATGAGCAGAACGTAGTATATAACGTAGAAAAAGATGCGAAATCTCGCTCTTTCAACAATTATATTGAATTAACGATGGTGAATCGAGATCAAGTCGTTACTGTCGGAGCAACCGTATTAAATGGTTACGGTCCTCGTATCGTAAGAATTAATGATTATCCTGTTGATTTCAAACCTGCAAAATATCAGTTGGTTATCAATCATACAGACCGTCCAGGTATTGTAGGTAGAACCGGTCAAATCTTAGGAGAATATGATATCAATATTGCTTCTATGCATTTAGGACGTGCTGAAGAAGGTGGCGACGCTATGATGATTATCTCCGTTGACCATACGGTATCTGAAGATATCATAAAAGCGCTTTTCCAAATTGAAGGCTTTAAATCTATTCAGTTTGTAGATTTAAGTAAATGAGTAATTGGGAGCGGGACAGAAATAATTTTTAATTAAAATTATTTCGTCTTCCCGCCCCGGCAAAGCTAACTAGAATAGAGAGCAGAACAGAAATAACATTGGTTAAAATTATTTCGTCGTTCTGCCTCGGCACAGCTAACTAGAATAGAAAAAAGCTTGGAACAAGCGCATTTTCTATTCAGATAGCTACTGCTAATATAGATAAAGAGAGTTAGAACAAAGCAATGTTCTAACTCTCTTCGCTATTTCTCACTTATATCTCTCAATCACTTTAATAATATTTTACGTATATCTAATACATTATTCACGATATAGTCTGCATGATGTGCTTCTAATTCGCTTTTTGCCACTTTACCTTTCAACCCGGTTAATGTTCCTATGAAGGTAGCTCCTGTTACATCGGCACTGAATAAATCTGCTAGAGAATCGCCGACGATATAAATTTCTTCTGATGAAAAAATATGGTCTTGATTCTCAGCATATTCTTGATAGTGCGACGCATCATTGCCATTATAAGCGGTTATATAACTGAATGGATTGGGCTTCCCTAAAGGTTTCAATTGTGGAAATTGTTCTTCGGCTTTCAACACTTCAGAAGCCGTGGCAATATGATGTTCATCAAAATATATGGCTAGCCCTTTATCTTCAAAAGGTACCAGTGTTTCGGTTCTTGGACGTCCTGTAGCAATGGCAAGTTGGTAGCCTGCTGCCTTTAAATCTTTGAGCAGTTTTTGAATTTGCTCAACCGGTGCTAGTTCTTCTTCTTGATAAATATACCCTGTCTTAAAATCACTGCGCGGTGATTTATCTTCTACTTTACGATATAAACGACATCCTAAATACCATTCTTGATAAACCTCTTGTGCGATTTCCCATAAAGGACTACGTATTTCAAATAATTCGGTATGTGTTGTATCCAATTCTTGTTCAGCATATTTTCTTAAATCGCGATAAATTTGTGATTTCCCCGCTTCTGCATTTTCCATAAAATAAAGCGGTTTGATAAAATCTAAATTTCTGTCGCTCACCAATGCACCTAATTCTTGTAGTGTCACATCTGTAAAAGGATGAGCTGTTAAAAATGAAGTTCTTTCTTCTGGTGTTACTTGTTTCAATAATTCTATTAAATGGATAGAAAGTGTGATAAAGAGCATATCCCAATTCGAATTTAACCCTCTAGATTTCATAGCATTTAATATTCTATCTTGATCAAATACTACTTGGCGAATTAAAGTAATTTCACTGTCTGTTATTTTATTGAAATGAACCGTCGGCATTAACTTCAAAAATTGATTACTCATCAACATTTCATATACGGTTAATGCTGAGACATCGAAACAGCGTTCTTCGCTTAAAAATACACCATCCACATCAAATAATACTGCTTTCATAATTTACGCACCTACTTCAGAAAATTCAGATTAATGAGTATCATTATACAAATGAATGCTTAAATAAGCAATAGAGCGAAGCAAACCTTTAGAAAAGATTTATACTTCGCTCTAGTATTTCATTTAATGTTGTTCTAATTGCTGTTCTACTTCATCTGCTACTTGTTGTACTTGTGTGCCTATAATGACTTGAACATTATGTTGTCCGCTTGTCGTTACGCCTACTGCACCTGCTTGAGTGATTTTGTTTTTATCTAATTTATGGACATCTTCTACTTCTAAGCGTAATCTTGTCGCACAGTTGGTCAACGATGTGATATTTTCTTTTCCACCGAGACCGTCAATAATTTGAGCAGACATGCTCTCATATTTACGTGGCTCTCTCTGAAGGTTTTCCTTTTCCATAGAAGAAGTTGAAGCGGTTTCTACTACAGGATCACCAATTTCGTCTTCTCCTCGCCCGGGTGTATTTAAGTTGAAGATTTGAATGACTGCTCGGAACACGACGTAGTAAATGATAAAGAAGACGACGCCTTGGACCATGAGCATCATCGGATGGTTGGCCACTGGATTTAAGAGTGACAATACAAAGTCGATGAGGCCGGCACTGAATGCAAAGCCTGCTGTCCAATGGAAGATTGCGGCTATCATGAGCGATAAACCGGTAAGTAATGCGTGAATGACGAAGAGCATGGGTGCTACAAACATGAATGCAAATTCAATAGGTTCGGTCACGCCGACAAAGAAGGCTGAAATGGAACCGGCGAGCATTAATCCTGCTACGCGTTTCTTCTGAGTTGTCTTAGCTGTATGGTACATTGCTAGGGCTGCAGCTGGAATACCAAACATCATGACTGGGAAGAAGCCAGCCATATAGCGGCCTGTTATGCCTTTAACTGCTCCATGTCCGGTTTGGAATTTAGCCACGTCGTCAATTCCTGCAAGGTTGAACCAAAATACGGAGTTCAATGCATGATGCAATCCTGTTGGAATGAGCAACCGGTTAAAGAAGCCGTATAAGAAGGCGCCGAATGGTCCGAAATTAATAATCCATTTCCCGAATGCCACAATAGCATCATACACGAACGGCCAGACGAAAAAGAAAATGATAGCCAATATAGATGAGAAGAGTGCTGTCATAATCGGTACTAAGCGCTTTCCGCTGAAAAAGGACAGTGCGGTGGGTAATTCAGTGCTGCTGAACTTATTATAAGAATAAGCGGCAATTAAACCGACGATCAGTCCTACAAAGACATTTTGTCCATTCATAGCGGTAAATGCCTCATTGAGACTACTTTCTTTGATGTGGAGCACTTCTGTAAGCTTTTCTGGAGAAAGTACACCAGTTACGACAAAGAAACCGACTACAGCTGCCAAGGTGACAGCCCCATCATTTTTCTTGGCCATGCCGAGTGCTACCCCTATGGCAAAAAGAATACCAAGATTCTCCATAATCACAATTCCGCAATTGAAAATAAATTGTCCTATAATGGAATTCGCTTGGAAGGCTTTGATAGCATTACCAATTCCAATCAGTATGGCTGCTGCGGGCAAAACTGCAACTGGCAACATGAGTGAGCGTCCTAAACGCTGTAAAAAGTTATACATCTGCTTCACCTTATTTCTATTTATTTTAGTATGTAAGCGCTTAATTAAAAACTTGAAAAAAGACGCCTTTCGTGATGTTTATCAATATTGATTTTATTCAACACCGAGAAAAGACGCCGTCTGAAATATATTTTATTTCAATTGATTCAGTTCTTGCTGTAATGCACGTGTACGCTTTGTGACTTCTTGCGTAATATAGTCTACTTTTTCATTACGTTTCTTTAAATGGTCCGGCAAATTAGCAGTATCAATCGGTTCTCCGAATTTGATGTGCGCTTTGCCTGTAACTAATCCCATAATTTTATCTGGACCGACATAAGCTGCGGGCACAATCGGCACTTTTGCTAACATCGCAATCGTTGCTGCACCACGTTTCAATGGTGTTTCTTCGGTAGTTCTGTGACCAGCTGGGAACATACCGATTGTTTTATTCTTTTTCAATAAATTAACCGGTGTTTTAATCGTACTTGGGCCTGGATTTTCACGATCAACCGGAAAGGCGTTCAGTGATTTTAAAAAGCTGCCGAATAATTTATTATTAAAAAGTTCTTTTTTAGCCATGTAATGAATTTGATTTGGATAAAGAGCCATTCCTAGCATAATAACCTCATTATAGCTTTCGTGATTACATGTTACGACATAACGATGTAATTGCGGTACATTTTCTTTGCCATAGACGTTGAGTGATTTACACTTTTTGACTAATATCCAATACAGAATGCTGCTGATAAATTTATACATTTTGTCACCTACTATATTGAATGTTTACTACTCAAATTTTATCATTATGCTTTCATGACAACAAGTTAATTCGCAAGCCTTTCTTTTCTTTTTTACTTAAATTAAAGAATAAAATGACATCATATTAATGAAATATTATCAAATTACTAGAATTTAATGCCAAATCATTAGATAATATCATTAAGAAAATTAAATGGAGGTTTAAAATGACAGATTACGACAATCAAAATGGTCAGTACAGACCCTCACCAAGAAACAGATTTCCTTGGTTCCGTGTTGTTTTAATTGCCTTACTCTCAGGTATTATCGGAGCGCTTTTAGTGTTAGGTGCGGTTAAACTCGGCGGAATGTTAACCAATCATGCGAATCAAGGTGCACAAGTGAATGAATCTAAGCAAACTAAAGGTGGAAATGTGCTTGATGGAAAAAGTGATAAATATAAAACAGTTAATCAAATGTTGAATGATGTCTCGCCCACTATTGTAGGTGTCATAAATATGCAAAAGGCTCAAAGCTTAGAAGATTTCTTTAACGGCAGTGCTGGGAAGTCTCAAGAAGCGGGTATCGGTTCTGGAGTAATTTACCAGAAATCCGGACAAGGCGCATATATTGTAACTAATAACCACGTAGTCGATGGTGCGAGTGAAATTAAAGTCCAATTACATGATTCTAAGCAAGTGAAAGCCAGATTAATCGGTAAAGATGCTTTAACTGATATTGCAGTACTTAAAATTGATAACGCACCCGGTACTAAAGCAATCAACTTTGCTGACTCTTCAAAAGTTAAAACTGGTGACAGTGTTTTCGCAATTGGTAACCCTCTAGGATTAGAATTTGCGAACACCGTAACTTCTGGTATCATCTCAGCTAATGAACGTACAATTGATACGGAGACTTCTGAAGGTTCAAATAAAGTGAACGTGCTTCAAACAGATGCAGCAATCAACCCAGGTAACTCTGGAGGTGCTTTAGTCAATATTAATGGTGATTTAGTGGGTATCAACTCAATGAAAATTTCCAGCGATCAAGTTGAAGGAATTGGCTTTGCCATTCCTAGTAACGAAGTGAAACTCACAATAGAACAACTTGTCAAACACGGCAAAGTTGACCGCCCTTCTATTGGCGTAGGGTTAATAAATTTAAGCGATATTCCTGAACGCTATAAAGACGATTTGCACACTGACCGTACTGAAGGCGTTTATGTCGCGAAAGTCTCACACCAAGATGAAATTAAGAAAGGCGATATAATCATTAAAGCTGATGGGAAAGCCATCAAAGATGATGCATCGTTACGTTCATATCTGTATGCAAATAAAAAACCAGGAGAATCTATGAAGATTACCGTACTCCGTGATGGTAAAGAAAAAGAAGTCACTGTAACATTAGGTAAAAAATAACGAGCAGAACAAAAGAGCTTTGATTCTATTTCAAAAATAGTTAATCAAAGCTCTTTTAATATTAATTATTGATATTTAACCATAAAGTATTTTTTCTTACCGCGTCTTACAATCGTAAACTCGTTGTCAATTTTATCCGCTTCTGAAATTTCATATTTCAAATCTTGTTGACGTTCTCCATTAATATAAATCGCACCATTAGATACATCTTCTCTTGCTTGTCGTTTTGAAGAAGAAATTCCCGCTTCTACTATAAAGTCTACAATGTTAGTTGTCTCATTGCTGACTTCAGCTTGCGGCACATCTTTAAAGCCTTGACGCAACTCTTCGCTGCTCAACTCTTTTAAGTTTCCTTTGAATAATGCTTCAGAAATACGAATTGCATCTTGTAACGCATCTTCACCATGAATGAAACGAACCACATTCTCAGCCAATGCTTTTTGTGCTTCACGTAAATGCGGCGCTTCTTCTTTAGATTGCTCTAAGCGTTCAATTTCTGATTTATCTAAGAATGTGAAGTACTTCAAGAATTTAATAACATCTGCATCAGAAGTATTAAACCAGAATTGGTATAGTTCGTAAGGACTTGTTTTATCTGCATCTAGCCAAACAGTTCCCGCTTCAGATTTACCGAATTTTTTGCCGTCTGCTTTTGTTACTAAAGGAATTGTGATGCCGTAAGCTTCAGTTTGGCCATACATGCGACGCATTAATTCAATACCACTTGTAATATTGCCCCATTGATCTGAACCGCCGATTTGTACTTTACAGTTGTATTCGCGATTTAAATGACCGAAATCGATAGCTTGTAGAATCATATAAGTGAATTCAGTGTAAGAAATCCCATTCTCTAAGCGTGATTGTACAGAGTCTTTACCTAACATATAGTTCACACCTACATGTTTGCCGTAATCTCTCAAGAAATCAATAAGAGAAATTTTTCCTAACCAATCACGGTTATTCACTAATTGTGCAGCTTCTTTACCAGAGAAATCAAAGATTTTATCCATTTGGGCTCCGATGCCACGCACATTTCGTTCAACTTGTTCTTCTGTTTGTAAAACACGTTCGTCCGTTTTACCAGATGGATCACCGATCATTCCAGTTCCCCCACCGATTAACACAATCGGCTTATGCCCATGTTCTTGGAAGCGTCTCAAAGTTAATAACGGCAACAGATGTCCGATATGCATACTGTCGGCAGTCGGATCCACACCGCAATACAAAGTGACTTGCTCTTTGTTTAAAATATTTTCCAATCCTTCAGCATCTGTTTGCTGATACACGAGTCCACGCCATTCTAAGTCTTGAAGTAATTCATTTGTCATTCTTCGTTTCCTCCTTATTTTCATCACATTTATCTATATGTTTCAGATTGTTGAAAAATAAAAAACCCTTACAGCTTATTGACTGTAAGGGCGCATTAATGCACGGTACCACCATACTTGAGGTTAACTTTAATTAATGATACGTTCATTAAATCAAACGTTTGGATACTTAATAATTTATAAGGCACCAGGTGTATTCGCTCATTTGCTGATGTTAGTTCGCAGCCCCCACTAACTCTCTGAAAACAGCTCAATCAGTTACTTTTCCTTATCCAAAAACATATAATTTTAACTTCAGTATAATGAACACCTAATTAAAAGTCAACTTCAATTCAATTATGATATACTAATTTTAATATTGGAGGTAGATCATGGAAAGACCGCAACCTGGACAATCTGCCACTTCCAAGCCGCTCATGTTATTTGAGGTTTGGTACAAGCGGATTAAATATTTCTTTGTAGGTATATTTGTCATTATTTTACTCGTCTTTAGTCTAGCATTTGGCTTATTATTTGGTTTTTTTATGAGTATGACGACGCATTCTGAAAATATGACAGATGCGCATTTACGAGCGCTCGTTTTAAAGGTACCTGGTGATGAGCAAATCAATTATAAAAAGAAAGACTTTTTA
Source organism: Staphylococcus debuckii (assembly GCF_003718735.1). Classification (NCBI taxonomy): domain Bacteria; kingdom Bacillati; phylum Bacillota; class Bacilli; order Caryophanales; family Staphylococcaceae; genus Staphylococcus; species Staphylococcus debuckii. The sequence continues at coordinate 1,801,836 of NZ_CP033460.1, forward strand.
CAGCAGTATGATGCTTCGTTAAATCCTTTACTGGTCGGACCAGAGAGTGTCAATGCGTTGGTACCTAAAGCACTAGTAGCTTCAGAGGATTCTCTATATTATAAGCACGATGGTATTTTGCCTAAAGCCCTTTTAAGAGCGATATTCCAAGATATCTTTCGTACTGAGGCTTCTTCAGGTGGCAGTACGATTACACAACAAGTGATTAAAAACCAAGTGCTTAATAATGAGAAGACTTATAATCGCAAAGCCAATGAAATCGTCCTTGCCTTGAAACTTGAACGGATTATGTCCAAGGAAGAAATTATGTATATTTATTTAAACATCGTTCCTTTTGGCCGGGATTACAATGGTGATAATATAACTGGCATTGCTTCAGCATCTTATAGTTTATTCGGTAAACCGCCAAGTGATGTTAATTTACCTGAAGCAGCTTATCTGATTGGATTAGTCCAAAGCCCCTATACGTATACGCCTTATTATGAAGACGGTGCCTTGAAGAAAGACTCCGATTTAGAGATCAGTTTAAGAAGACAGCATTATGTATTGTGGCGGATGAAAGTCGAAGGCGTCATCACTGAAAAAGAATTCCATAAAGCTGAACAATATAATATTAAAGCGCATTTAATGACAAAAAGACCCTGAAACAGACGGTAACCAAATTGATGATTCCGTAATTGTTCCAGGGTCTTATTATAAGCTCTTATATTCTAATTAGAATAAACCTTTAGCATGACCGTCATCAGTAACGTCCATGTTAAGTGCTGCTGGTTTCTTAGGAAGACCAGGCATTGTCATGATTGCGCCAGTTAAAGCTACAATGAAACCGGCACCTGTTTTAGCTTGCAATTCTCTGATTGTGATTTCAAAGTCATCTGGTGCACCCAAACGATCTTTATCATCTGTAAATGAGTATTGTGTTTTAGCCATACATACAGGATAGTTATCCCATCCATTGTCTTTAATTTGTTTAAGTTGTTTTAAAGCAGCATTAGTAAAGGTTACTTTTTTACCACCGTAAATATTTGTGACTACTTTTTCGATTTTTTCTTCGATTGGCAAGTCAAGATCGTAAGTATGTTTGAAGTCGTGTTTTTCATTCAAGACTTCTTGAACTTGTTTTGCTAAAGCAACGCCGCCTTTACCGCCTTTTTCCCATACTTCAGTTAAAGCGATACGTACTCCGTTTTCTTTTGCCCAATCTTCAATAACTTGTTCTTCAGCTTTTGTATCTGAAACGAAAGCGTTTAAGGCAATAACAGGTTCTACTCCGAATGAGCGAATGTTCTTAACATGTCTTTCTAAGTTTGCTAAACCGTCTCTTACCGCTTCAACATTTTCTTCTTTCAAGTCATCTTTAGCTACGCCACCATGCATTTTCAAAGCACGAACAGTAGCAACTACAACTGCAGCACTTGGTTCAAAGCCAGCTTTACGCGCTTTGATATTCATGAATTTTTCAGCTCCTAAATCAGAACCGAAACCAGCTTCAGTTACCACTACATCTGCAAGTTTACGAGCAGTTTCAGTAGCAATAATTGAGTTACAGCCATGTGCGATATTAGCAAATGGTCCACCATGAATTAATGCTGGTGTACCTTCAATTGATTGTACTAAGTTAGGTTTGATAGCATCTTTCAAGATCATGGCAAGCGCGCCTTCAACTTTTAAATCTGCTACAGTGACAGGTTTGCGATCACGTGTATAGCCGATAGTGATATTGGCAATACTTGATTTCAAGTCTTTTAATCCAGTACTTAAGCATAAGATAGCCATAATTTCAGAAGCAACTGTGATATTGAAACCATCTTCTCTTGGTACTCCTTGTGTAGGACCGCCCAGTCCGACAACTACTTTTCTCAATTCACGGTCATTCATATCAAGTACACGTTTCCATTCAATACGGCGTTGATCAATGCCTAATTCGTTGCCTTGATGGATATGGTTATCAATAAATGCTGCTAAAGCATTGTTTGCTGTCGTAATCGCATGGAAGTCACCATTAAAGTGCAAGTTGATATCTTCCATCGGTAAAACTTGTGCATAGCCGCCGCCAGTTGCGCCGCCTTTAATACCGAATACTGGACCTAACGCAGGTTCACGCAATGCCATCATGACATTTTCGCCTAATTCATGAAACGCGTCAGCCAACCCTACTGTAACTGTAGATTTACCCTCGCCTGCTGGTGTTGGACTCATAGCAGTTACAAGTACAACTTTACCTTTCTCTCCATTGTCTTTGAGTTTGTTAATATCAATTTTCGCTTTGTAATGCCCATATTGTTCTAAAGCATCTTCAGGAATACCGATTTTTTCAGCAATTTCTGTGATAGGTTTGATTGTAGCTTGGTTCGCTATGTCTAAATCTGATAAATGAGTCAATTCATTCAGCCCCTTACTAAAGTAATAAAAATTACAGTATCGACCATTGTCTGTTAAGCAGTTTTCATTTTGGTGCCACAACTACTTTATTCCCTCAATAACAAAGCCGTTGTCTGCAACACACTTACTTTGGTGAAAATTGCATTGACAGGCACTGTTTCAACTGTAGGAAAAGCTTTTACATGTCTAATCATAACGAATTATATATTTATTGTCGAACATATTCATCAATTATTTTTTAGTTATCTTACTTTTAATGTAAAAACTCCAATTAAAATGCTCTATAATAATTTTATTGTATTTTGTTTACATATTATGCAAGCGTTTTCACTCAGCTTGAACTCCGCTGTAGTCAGGTTTTTATTTCTACTGAATGAAAAATAAATTGAGTTAGGGAAATTGATGATTTAGTCGTCTCAATTCCTGTTTTTTTGAACAGACAATTATTATTTGGAATTGAAAGTGTGCTAATAGGTATGGCGGAATATATTGGTAAAGAAGTTTTAATCATTAGCGAAGATTATGAGCAATCTGTATAAGCAACCATCCCGAGCCTCGACACTTTATTGTTCAAACGCCGAAAAGGAGCCTGGACATTATTTTGTCCAAGCCCCTCTTCACAAACTATATTTAGTCTTCCATTGTACTTAAATCGCCTTCTGGTAAATCGAGTTCCCAAGCTTTAAGGACACGTCTCATAATCTTACCTGAACGTGTTTTCGGAAGTTTATCTTTAAATTCAATTTCTCTTGGTGCAGCATGGCCTGATAAACCAGTCTTCACGAATTGACGAATATCTTCTTTCAATTCATCATCTGGCTCATAACCAGGATTTAAAGCAACAAAGGCTTTAATAATTTCTCCACGGACTGGATCTGGTTTACCGATAACGCCCGCTTCAGAAACTGCTGGATGCTCTACTAGTTTAGATTCAACTTCAAAAGGACCGACACGTTCTCCGGCTGTCATGATAACGTCGTCTACACGTCCTTGGAACCAGAAATATCCATCTTCGTCTTGATATGCAGAGTCTCCTGAAACATACCAATCTCCGATAAAGTAAGAATTATATTTCTCAGGATTTTTCCAAATCTTACGCATCATAGATGGCCATCCTTTTTTAATCGCTAAGTTACCCATGCGGTTCGGCGGTAAGACATTGCCTTGGTCATCTATAATGGCAGCTTCAATACCTGGAAGCGGTTTACCCATTGAACCTAATTTAACGTCCATAGAAGGATAATTCACAATCATATGACCGCCAGTTTCTGTCATCCACCATGTATCCAATACAGTATGTCCTAAGACTTCTTTTGCCCATTTAATGACTTCAGGGTTTAAAGGTTCGCCTACAGATAAGACTTCACGTAATGAAGATAAATCATATTTTTTAACTACATCGTCCCCAGCACTCATCAACATCCGCAATGCTGTCGGTGCTGTATACCAAACTGTTACCTTAAATTCTTCAATCATACCGTACCAAGCTTCTGGTGAGAATCTGCCGCCTGCAATACAGTTAGTTACTCCGTTCAACCAAGGCGCAAAGATTCCGTAAGATGTTCCAGTTACCCAACCTGGGTCAGCAGTACACCAATAAATATCGTCTTCTTGTAAATCTAATACATATTTACCAGAAATATATTGTAATATCATAGCATCTTGAACGTGCAAGACCCCTTTTGGTTGGCCTGTAGAACCAGACGTATAATGTAAAATTAAACCATCTTCTCTATCCAGCCATTCAATATCAAATTGATCGCTTGCTTCATGCAAATCTTTTTTGAAATCTACATATTGAGCATCCACTTCATCATCATCTACTACTACAATCGTTTCTAAATTCGGTAATTTATCTTGAGGAATACGTTCTAATAAGTCTTTGGTAGTCACTATTACTTTAGCATCACTATTTTCTAAACGGTCAGTAACTGCTTTTTCCATAAATGCTTCAAACAACGGTCCAACAATCGCACCAATCTTTAAGATACCGAATAATGCAAAGTATAATTCTGGCGTTCTCGGCATAAAAATAAATACACGATCGCCTTTTTCAACCTTTGCTTTATCTTTCAAAACATTGGCTGCTTTATTTGAGTAGTCTTGCATTTCTTTGAAAGTATAACTTTCTTGACGCTGTGCATCTTTATAATTTAATGCCGTTTTATCGCCTTTGCCATTATCAACATGACGGTCAATACATTCGTAAGCCATATTCACTTTGCCAGTTTCATACCAAGAAAATGCCTTTTCTACTTCTTTCCAATCAAAGTTGTTGTATGCTTCTTCGTAATCTTGAAGGTTATAATTACCTTCTCCCCCTTTGTATACATCGACTTTCATTTGAATTGCCCCCTTCGTTTGAAATCGTTTTCATAATGCTATTATACAAAAACAAAGCACAACATTCAAAATATAATTATGATAATTCTGATTTTTGTGTTAATTATGTTCGAAAAACATTATAATAGTAATAAATGCAAGTAGATATATCAATGGTCATTTTATAGTAAAAGATTCACATTTGAATTGAGCTAAGATATATTTTAAAACATTAAAGGAAGTGGCGATATATGGAACATATCAAAACGTATGTAAGGCAAGATTATACTCGCAACGGTGAAAAGTATGTCATTGAAGGTCCTGTACCGCGCGAAAAACTGGAAACATTTAATTATGATGAAGGACTCGATGCATTCAGAAAACCTATCGAACAATTTGAAGCAATTCAAGAAATTAGTGAGCTGCCTGAAGGACGCATTTATGTATTACGCAAAGCAGACACTATAGTCGGTTATGTAACTTACCACTATCCTGACCCTTTAGAACGATGGTCAACGGGAAACTTGCCTTATTTAGTAGAGCTCGGCGCTATTGAAGTGGCACTTCCCTATCGTGGAACAGGTCTCGGCAGCGAATTAATTAAACAAAGCTTAAGCGAAGATGAATTCGAAGATTATATAATTTTAACAACTGAATATTATTGGCACTGGGATTTGAAAAATTCTAAATTAGATGTATATGAATATAAAAAGTTAATGCAGAATTTAATGGCACAAGGAGGTCTGGAAATTTTTGCGACTGATGACCCGGAAATTACAGGGCATCCTGCGAATTGTTTAATGGCAAGAATTGGTTCACGCATCTCTTTAGATCAAATTAAAGCATTTGACGATGTGCGCTTTATGAACCGCTTTTTCTACTAAAGGGGAGATTTTATGAGTCAAAATAATAAACAAACGGGGTATGTCTATTCTAATCAATTGATGCAATACCGCTTCAGTGATGACCATCCATTTAATCAAATGCGTTTAAAATTAACTACAGAGTTATTAATTGATGCAGGATTATTAAAGCCGGATCAAATCATTACGCCGCGTATTGCAACTGATGAAGAACTGACATTGATTCATTCCTATGATTATGTCAATGCAATCAAGCATGCTTCTCATGGGATTTTAAGTCCATCTGAAGCTAAGAAATATGGATTAGCGGACGAAGATACGTCGCAATTCAAACACATGCATCAGCATAGCGCGCGCATTGTTGGGGGTGCTTTGAAGCTTGCTGATATGATAGTTAATGATGAATTGCAAAATGGCTGTCATTTAGGAGGCGGCTTGCATCATGCATTGCCAGGCAGAGCAAATGGCTTCTGTATTTATAATGATGTCGCTATTACTGCTAAATATTTATCCAAACAATACGGCTTGCGTGTAATGGTGATTGATACAGATGCACACCATGGGGATGGCGTGCAATGGAGCTTTTATACGGAAAATGATATTCTGAATTATTCCATTCATGAAACAGGAAAATTTCTCTTCCCTGGTTCTGGACATTACACAGAACGCGGAAAAGAACAAGGTTTCAGTTATTCAGTGAATGTTCCTCTAGAGCCATACACTGAAGATGATTCTTTTATTGAGTGTTTTAAAAAGACGGTTACACCTGTCGTTCAATCTTATCAACCTGACATATTATTAAGTGTGCATGGGGTGGATATACATTATTTAGATCCACTCACGCATATGAATTGTACATTAGATGCTTTATATGAAGTGCCCTACTACATTAAACACTTAGCAAATACGTATACAAACGGGAAAGTGTTAATGTTCGGCGGCGGTGGTTATAATATTTGGCGTGTGGTGCCGCGAGCTTGGAGTCACGTATTATTAAGTTTGATGGATATGCCGGTCCAACATGGTAATTTGCCAGAAGAATGGATTAGTAAATGGCAGCACTATGCGCCATTGGATTTACCGACTACTTGGGATGATAAACGTTTAGATTACATGGAAATTCCGAGAACTGCTGAAATTTCTGCTAAGAATTTAAAGCATGCGAATCAAGTGGCCAGTTGGTTTTAAAAACAACTCGAAAATGGCATAAGAAAAGCTTGTTACCTGCTTAGGAAGCTACTCTCTATCAATATAACAAAAAAGCTATGCGTAAATTTATAGAATAGATTTCGCATAGCTTTTTTTATATTCAGAGCGAGTTGGGACTATAATTCATCCCGTTCTCTTCATTCCTTAAATTATAGTAGAATTAACGTGTTGTACCACGATATTCGATTCGATAAGGCAAGATAACATTAGAATCTGAAATTTCTTCATTATTCATATATTTTGTTAGTAAACGCATACCTACAGCACCAATATCATACAACGGTTGGATGACACTAGATAATTGTGGACGAACCATTTCTACAAGTCGTGTATTATTAAAGCTTACGACTTGCAAGTCTTCTGGAATTTGAACATTTGCATCTAAAGCTGAATGTACAATACCGATAGCTTGCTCATCACTAATTGATAAAATGGCATCTGGTTGATATTGTGAAATAGTTTCAAACGCATTCACACCATCTTTATATGTTTCTTTACCTGTAAATTTCATTTCATCTTTCAATGATAGATTATGTTTTTCAAGCACTTCGATTAAACTTGCTAAAACATCCGCTTCAGCTTTCTCTGAATTATTGCCTCCGACAAATGCAAATTGCTTTGCCCCTGTTTCAATTAAATGTTCAGTAACGTCAATAGCTGCTTGTTTATAATTAATATTAACAGAAGCAATATGTTCATCGTCATCACTTGTTCCAGACACTACTACAGGTACTGAAGAAGTTTCAATTAATTGTTCTAACTCTTCATCCAATGTACCACCCAAGAAGATAATACCGTCCACTTGCTTGCTAAGCAGATTATTAAAAATTTCTTTAGCTTTTGCGGGATCATTATCTGAATTTGAAATGATTGAATGATATTTATACATTGTCGCAATATCTTCCAAACCACGTGCTAATTGAGAGTAATAGACATTAGAAATATCTGGTATAATTACCCCTACTGTTGTTGTTTTCTTGCTTGCTAGACCTCTAGCAACCGCATTAGGTCTATAATTTAACTTTTTAATGACTGCGTTAACTTTATCTCTGGTTTCTGGTTTCACATTTTGGTTGCCATTTACAACACGAGATACTGTTGCCATGGATACTCGTGCTTCTCTTGCAACGTCATATATAGTAACGGTCATGTCTTCACCCTTTCTGTAAGCGTTTCAAACTCTATTATAATAAGTTTTCATAGCATTTTCAAAGTTTACCACAAATTCTTGCGAACTTAAATTAATATATTCTGTTTGTCACTTTTTTGTCAATAATCATAACTATGTAACTTCTAAAGTGTAAGTGAAACATTGTTTTTCCTATTTATGTGTAAAATAACACGAATAAACTCCTTTCAAAAACGCTGCACCATGAGTACTTCTTTGAAAGGAGTAAATTCACTATCCAATTTTATTTCAATTAATGTAATTGGTTATTATCGTACATATCTGCTAATGGTTTTAATTCATTATAGAATTTATCGAATTGTTCTAAGTCCATTTGTTGTCCGCTGTCACTTAATGCCACTGCTGGATCAGGATGTACTTCTGCCATTACGCCATCTGCTCCAACTGCTAAAGCAGCTTTTGCTGTCGGAAGCATAATATCTTTACGTCCTGTACTATGCGTAACGTCTACCATTACCGGTAAATGTGTACCCTGTTTTAAAATTGGTACAGCTGAAATATCTAATGTATTTCGTGTAGCTTTTTCGTAAGTTCTAATACCACGTTCACATAAGATAATATTACTGTTACCTTGAGAAGCAATGTATTCAGCTGCAAAAATAAATTCTTCGATAGTCGCTGACATACCACGTTTCAATAACACTGGTTTGTTCGTACGTCCTGCTTCTTTCAACAATTCAAAGTTTTGCATATTACGCGCGCCAATTTGGAAAACATCCAAGTATTCATCTGCTAATTCAAAATCTGCTGGCGATACAATTTCACTGACTACATTTAAATTATATTTATCTTTAACATTTTTAAGAATTTTTAATCCTTCTAATCCTAAGCCTTGGAAATCATAAGGTGATGTACGAGGTTTGAATGCACCTCCACGAATAAATTTCAAGCCTTTGTTTTGCAAATCAGCAGCAACTTTATCCACTTGTTCTTGTGATTCTACTGAACAAGGGCCGAAAATAAATGATTTATTTCCATCCCCGATAACACCGCCATTATCAAATTGTACAATAGTGTCTTCAGGTTTTAATTTTCTAGAAACAATAAGATGTTTCTCATGATCAGCTTTTTGTAAATCTGTGGATGCTTTAAAGATTTCTTTAAATAATTGTTTAATTACATTGTCATTAAATGGACCATTATTTTTCTCAATTAATGCATTCAACATTACTTTTTCACGTTCAGGATCATATACCTTTGTTCCCTGCTTACGCTTTTCTTCCCCGATTTTTTGTGCGAGTTCACCACGTTTTACAAAAAGGTCTAAAATTTGTTCGTTAATATTCTCGATTTCATTTCTGTACTGTTCCAACTTATTCATTACCTGGTCACCTCTATGTAATTATTTTATGCATCCAACTTATTACACTTTAAAGCGGTAAAAAATTGAATTTAACAAGTATTGTAGCAGTAAGTCAGTTAAATTTCAAGCTTTATACTAAAATATTCTTATTCTTTAAACGATTTACAATTTTCACATAATTGACTAGTCTATAAACAAAATGGGAGTGAGAGAGAAATAACCTCAGCAAAATTATTTCGTTCTCCCACCCCAGTCAAACTAACCTGAGCAAATAGTGATTGCCAGTTCAGAAATCAAGGGCTAAGACAAATTGATGTCTCAGCCCTCATTCAACCATTAATCATCAAAAGTTTTCTTTTCGATTTTTTTCTTAGTTGTTTCACCTTTTGGTTGGTTATTTTTAGGTGTATTTTGTGATTGTGTTTTTGGTGTTGATTTTGATGTTTTTTTCTGAGCAGATGATTTAGAAGCTGCTGATTTAGATGTATTATTTTGATCTTGTGATTTAGTTTTAGTTGTTGTTTTTTGTGTTGTTGTTTTATTACCTTTAGAAGCTGGCTTTCTTGTTGTTTTTGTTGTTGTTTTAGTAGCATTTTTAGGAGAAGATGCTTTTGCTTCTTTAGTAGTTGTAGCTGCTGTATTTTTTGGTGTGTCTGTTGTTTTCTTAGTTTGTGTTTTTGTTTTTGTTGTTGTAGTGTTATTTACCGTTTTTGATTCTACTTTAGCTGAAGGCTCATCTTTTTTCGCAGCTGGCTGTTTTTGAGATGTTGATTTTTGATCATCTGCTTTTTCTACTTTAGTTGATTTAATATTTTCTTCTGATTTTCCTTCATTAGTAGCTGCAACTTTTTTGGCTGATTCATCATCTTTCTTCGCACTCACTACTGTGTGACCTGCAACATTTTTCTCATTTGATGAGTGGTTTGCAGTTGCTTTATCATGTGTAATTACACCTTTGTCCATTGATGCTTTTTCATGAGTTTGGTTTGTGCGTTTCTCTGCTGCTTTTGGTGAAGCTTTAGGAGTGGATTGAGATGATTTTTTTGCAGCTGGTTTAGAATCTTTTTTAGCAGAATCTTTTTCAGTACCTGCCACAGCTGTCACAGTAGTAACTAGAATCGGTACTGCTGCATAAGAACTAGATTTTACTGGTGCTGCTTTAAATAATTCACTGACTTTAGCAGCTACAGTATTATCATTTTCAATCAATTTAGCTTTTTCTTTTGCTGCCTTAGCATTTCCTTGCGCACTGAATTCACGTGTTGAGGCTGCTGTTGACTGATTTCCAGCAACTTCTTCTTGTGCTTGTGGAGATACATTTGCTAAATCATGCGCTGACGCTTCATTTCTGATTGCTTGTTTTTCTGCGCGTAAAGTATCTACGTCATATTCATGGTCGTCTTGTTTGATTTTTTGGTTCACTTGATTTCTGATTTGCTGCGCAACGTCTTTCATACCTTGCAATTGATCTTGAGCATTTGCTTTTAATGCATCTGTTTGCGCTGACACTTTATCTTTCATTGAAGGTTTATCTTCTTCAAATTGTTTTTCTTGTTGTTTACGTTTTTTAACTTGATTTAAAATAAATCCAACTGCTGAACCAATAAAAGCGCCTGCAATAAAACCAGACACGAAATCTTTACGAACCGTATCGGCCATGGCTTCAACTTCATATATTTCTAACTTAGCTTCATCATTTTTCTTTCTCATGTTTTGCCTCCTATAAATAAAAGCACTTAAACAAAGTTGAATCAACCTCATTTAAGTGCAGTTTGTAAGTACTATAATTGATAATGTTAAGCCTACAGATGAGGTATACAGTTCAATTCGAACTACATTATACCATTAGCCTCTGTAGTTTGCACTTTCTCTTTGTTGCTTTCTATATTGCCATTTATCAGCAATTTCCATAGCAACATTTGACCATTGGATGACTTGTGAAATTTTGTCTTCATTTTGAGAAATGTTATGTGCAATTGAGTTTGTTACTCGGTCCACTGATCCATCTAAATCTTGGATAGAATCACCGATGCCTTTTACTCCATCAACTACAGAATTTAAGCGGTCCACTTTATCTTGAATATCTTCAGTTAAGCGGTTAGCTTTGTGAAGTAAGTCTGTTGATTCACGAGTAATCCCTTGTACTTGACCTTCGATTCCGTCAAGAGTTTTAGCAACATAGTCTAAATTTTTCTTAACAGATACTAAGACTAGCACAATTCCGATTACTAAAACTAAAAATGCTAAAGCTGCAATTAGACCTGCTACAGGTAAAATCCAGTCCATTAAAAACGCCTCCTAAATAGCTTATGTCTTATTTTTTAAAATACCCAAAGCAAAAATAGTATAAACATTTTAAAATTCATTTGTTACGCCATTTTGCTCCATAAAAGCGCGTTCGATTTTTTGAATATCTCCAGCACCCATAAATAAAATAACAGCATTATCAAATTCATTCAATATGTTTACATTTTTTTCACCAATTAATTGAGCACCTGGAATGCGGTCAATTAAATCTTGGATAGTCAAGCTGCCATCATGTTCTCTGATAGAACCAAAGATATCGCATAAGAAAACACGATCAGCTTTGCTCAAGCTGTCTGCAAATTCTTCTAGGAAAGCTTTAGTTCTTGAAAAAGTATGAGGTTGAAAAACAGCAATGACTTCTTTGTTCGGATATTTTTTTCTTGCTGTCTCAATTGTAGCATTAATTTCACGTGGATGGTGGGCATAATCATCAACTAATACTTGATTATGTAACTTTGTTTCATTGAAGCGTCTTTTTACCCCTCCAAATGTCTCTAATGCTTCTTTGATATTCTCAATATTGAGTCCTTCTAAGTGACATACCATAATCACTGCTAAAGTATTCAAGATATTATGGTCTCCATATTGAGGTGATAAGAACTGATCAAAATACTTACCGTCAATATATACATCAAATTGCGTTCCATTTTCTGTAATTTGGATATTATCTGCATAAATATCTTCATCTTTTTCTAAACCATAGTAATAAATCGGAACATCTGCTTTAATTTTGCGTAAATGCTCGTCTTTACCCCAAGCTACAATACCTTTTTTCACATTACGCGCCATCTCTTGAAAGGCACTTGTCACATCATCTACATCTTTAAAGTAGTCTGGATGATCAAAGTCGATATTAGTCATAATTGCATAATCTGGATGATAGCTTAAGAAATGACGTCGATATTCACAAGCTTCAAAGGCAAAAAATTCACTTTGCGGAATTCCTAATCCTGTGCCATCTCCGATTAAGAAAGAAGTTCTTTTATCACCATTCATCACATGAGATAGCAGACCTGTGGTAGATGTCTTGCCATGTGCTCCTGTAACGGCGATTGAAATGTATTGTTCAATTACGTGGCCTAAGAATGTTGGATAATTAATCACTTCTAATCCTAACTCATGAGCACGAACAATCTCTTCATGTGTATCTGAAAAGGCATTCCCTTGAATAACAGTCATCCCTTTTTCTATATTATCAGGATTAAATGATAATATCTTTATTCCTTTATTTCTTAATGCTTTTTCTGTGAACACATATTGGTCTATGTCGGAACCTTGTACTTCATGACCCAAATCATGCATAATCTGAGCCAAAGAACTCATTCCGGAACCTTTAATTCCGACAAAATGATAGTGTGTCATATTAACATTCCTTCTTTCTTATTCCTCATTTAATTCAGCTGAGGTTAAATAAACCTCTCTTGGTTTAGAACCATTAGAGCCTGAAATATATCCCAATTCTTCTAATTGGTCAACAATTCTTGCTGCTCTGTTATACCCAATTTGGAAATGACGTTGAATTAATGATGTTGAAATATTTCCTTCTGACACCATAAATCTGCATACTTCATCAAATAAATCATCTTTCGATTGAGCTTTTGTTTGTTTCAATAACTCTTTTTCTTCAAACAAATATTCTGGCTGACGCTGTGCTTTAATATAGTCTACTACTGCATCGATTTCATCATCCGATACAAAGCTGCCTTGAACGCGAATTGGTTTATTCATACCATTACCTAGGTACAGCATATCCCCGTAACCTAATAAGCGCTCTGCACCGCCGCTGTCGAGAATTGTTCTCGAATCCACACTCGATGATACCATAAATGCAATACGCGTAGGAATATTTGCTTTAATTAATCCTGTAATTACATTGACAGATGGTCTTTGAGTAGCAACAAGCATGTGAATACCACAAGCACGTGCTTTTTGAGCAATACGTGCAATAGATTGTTCTACTTCTTGAGGCGCCATCATCATTAAATCGGCTAACTCATCGATTACAATTACTATTTTAGACAAGCGTTGATCATAAGGTGCTTTTTTATTAAAAGCTGTAATATTACGCACATGATATTGTGCAAACAATTTATAACGTTTTTCCATTTCATCTACTGCCCATTTTAAACTTTGAGTAGCAGCTTTAACATCTGTAATCACAGGTGATACGAGATGCGGTAATCCATTATAAGGTGCTAATTCTACCATCTTCGGATCAATCAACAGCAATTTCAACTCTTCAGGATGATTTTTATACAATAATGAAAGCAACATGCTGTTGATAGCCACGGATTTACCTGAGCCAGTCGCTCCGGCAATTAAGGCATGCGGTGTTTTAGCTATATCCATCAATAATGGCTCGTTATTAATTCTGTTACCCATCGCAACAGTCAACTTGGATTCTGCATTTTTGAATTTAGAACTTTCAATAATGGATCGCAAGTTGACTTTAGTAGGCGACACATTAGGCACTTCAATCCCGACTAAACTTGTTCCAGGTATAGGCGCTTCGATTCTGATATCTTTTGCAGCTAATGCCATTTTCAAGTCATCTTGCAACGCAGTGATTCGAGAAACCTTGACACCTTTTTCTACAGATAATTCAAAGCGTGTGACACTTGGTCCTTCTGTCACATTTTTAACTTCTGCGGGTACATTGAAATAATAGAATGCATCGTTTAATTCTTGTTTTTTCTCTTCAATCCATTCTTCATCTATTTCATGAATTTCTGGAGTATCTAATAAATCAATACTTGGCAATTTCAAGTTAGGGCCTTTTCTAATGCCCTCTTGCTGTGAATTTGTAATGTTTTCAGCATTGCTGACTTTTTTAGAATCTGAAACTTGCGGTTGGTGGAATCTTTGCGTTTCTGACACAGTTTCATTCGCTTTATTCTCGCTCACATGCAATTGATTTACATTTTGTGTTATATGGCCCGCTTCATTTTGAGTTTCTTGTTCATTTATTGAAGGACCTTCATTATTTTCAGGATTAGCGTGACTTTCTGAGCTGACACTTTGTGCATGTGCTTGTGTATTATCTACTTCACTGCTTGTGTATTCCTGAGTTGATTTATTATTTTTATCCGGCTCATTTTGTACTGGATGGTTTACTTTTTCTGTATCAGATTTAGTTGCAGAGATTGCTTTATTTTTTTGTGCTTTTTGCATTCTTCTCTTATCAGAAGGCGTCATCATTACGTTAACGGGCTTAGCACCTTTACGGATAGGACGTTTCTTCTCAGGTACTGCTTCCACTTTAACTGGACTTGCTTCTTTATTTTCTTTGTTATCTTGTAACTCAGCAGGTTCAGTTTCAGATGATGGTTGGTCAGATAATTCATTTGGCGCTGCAGTATCTTCTTGTTTCTTAGCTGGCGATGATGCTGGTTCATTTTCAGGTGATAGTTTCGGCTCTAACGACTGCTCATTTGCATCTTGCTTTTCAGATGATGTTGTTGAATCTGGTTTTTCATTCACATTAAAAGTTTTCTCTTGAGTAGGTTCTAACTTCGGTTCTAATGATTCAGAATTATTTTTGGTTGCGTTGCTGATTGACTCTGTTTCTGGTGCAGCTTTATCATCTGCAAAGTCTTCAGATTCTGTCTCTGGTTTTAGTTGAGGTTCCTCTACTGCATTCTGCTTTTGACTTGTTTCCGGATTTTTATCAGTTGAATCATTTACATTGGCAGGTTCCGCTGCTGCTTCATCCTCATTATAATCCGACGTTTCGTTGTTCTCTTCTTTTTCTGGACCTTCTGTTTGAACTTCGGTATATTGCGCTTCGCTTATTTCCGGTTCAGCATGTTTCAATGGTTCACTAGTATGTTCGATTGGTTCAGTTCGATTCTTTATATTTTCTATGCCTGAAGCAGTTTCGTCTTCTTGTGGAGCTGCATAATCATTTACGATTTCAACGTCTTTGTCATCCACTGATTGAACTTGCTGAACGTCATCTAAATTGATTTCTTCATAATCAAAATCTGGATTTAAATCAGGTTCAGCTTCATGATCATTTTTACTAGCTGCTGCTTCAGTAGCATCTTGTACCTTATCCGAATCAATATGTTCATCTTTATCTTCATTCACTTCAACTGGACGCTCTTCATTGAAGACAGGTTCTTCTACATATTGCTTAGCTTGTTTAGCATACATATCATCGATTGCCTGCTGAATGGATCCAGTGTCTTCTTGCTCACGTTTTTGTTGCAATGCTTCTTTGAATTTCTTGCGCTTCAAGAACTTGCGTTCACGTTCTCTGCGAATTTCTTCAACAATTTGTGAGGCATAAATATTATTGATATTTATAGTGTTATCCGTAGATGAATAATTAGGTGTTTCTTTCATCGTATGTTGTATTTCATCAGGCTTTTCAAAATGAGAAGTTTCAGTACCTTCATTTTGAGAAGATGATGGTTGTGATGTTGTATTTAATTTATCTTGTCTTCGTGCTCCATTTAACGGATCAGTCGGAATACGTTCTTGTCTTTCATCCGCTTCCTCATTTTTAATAGTACCGTCGCTTTTAATCACGCCATTCTCTAGTGGATGACGTTTCTTAGTACCAAAAATTGCAGAAGGCACTTCCTCTGCTTTGAATTCACCGCTTCTATAATAGATTTCTTTGGTATCATATGAAGAAGTATAATTTTGAACACGACGCTTTGACGATGTATAAGATGTTTCCTTAGGTGAATGATGATGCTGATGATTATTTTGTGTTCGTGTGCTGCGAGATGAGCGAAAAGTATTTTCATCTTGATTGCCGCTTGTATCAAAGTTGCGACGTCTTCTATGGCGTCTATTATCTTGTTGTTGATTCGCAGCATATGCATTTTCTTCTGCATGTGAAATTTGTGAGTCAGAATCAGCTGAATCAAAATCACCTTCAGTATTCTCAGTATTATTCACATGCATCGGAAAGCGAAAATTACCTTTCGGACGATTATATATATCATTATTTTCAGGAAGTAATGATTGACGATGACGTTCTTTTTCTTCTAATTTTTGTCGACGTTGACTATATTTCCGCTGATATACCTCTTCGTCATCTCCATCGCTAAATAGTTTATCGAACCAGCTCATAAATTCACTTCCTTCCCAAATTTAATTATTCTTCAAAAAATGGTTGTCCAACTTGATATTCATCAGATAAAACTAAAATCCCTTTTTCTTTTGGTGCGTTTGGTAAATTCAATTCTTTCATTGAGCAGACCATACCGCTAGAAGGTACGCCTCTTAATTCAGCATCTTTAATCACCATACCACTCGGCATTACGGCACCTACTTTAGCAACTACTACTTTTTGTCCTGCTTCCACATTAGGTGCGCCGCAAACAATTTGTAAAGTCTCATTTCCAACGTCAACTTTCAGCACACTTAGTTTGTCAGCATTCTGGTGTTTTTCTTTCGATTCAACATAGCCTACTACAAACTTAGGTGATAAATCAGAATCTAATTTATCGTCAATACCCGCATCATTGATAGTTTGTTGTAGTTGCTCTACTAATTCAGGTGTTAATTTGATATGACCGTTGCCTTCTAAAGATAAATTTTGTGATGCGTTGAAAATATTATAGCCTGTAACTTTATTATCTTGAGTGATTCTTACGACGTCGCCGAATTGATGATAGTCAAATTCACCTTCTGCAGGATCTAATTGTAAAAATGCGACATCTCCGACACCATTTTTATTATAAAATAAATTCATTTTTATTTCTCCTTACTTTTTGTCGTTTTTGTTGTTTTTATTCTTTTTCACTGCACTTAGTTCTTGCACTACGTTTGGACTATTTTCTTGCTTAGCTTTATTATTTTTGGCCAAGATGAAAATAGGTTCAAAGTGCCCTTTATCATAAGCGAATGATAAAGATGTAATCGGAACAAGACCATTTGTGAAGAATTCCATTGTAAGATGTGCCATCACATCATATCCTGTTTTGTTACGGATATCTGCAATAATCAACACATCTTGATGCGGAATGGCTACTAACATTTCACCTTCACACTGTTCTTCAAATTGGTTGAGAAGCGGTGTATTTAATATTCTGCTGGCATCGTAACCATCATTAGTGTTAATGAAATAAAAGATATTCCCTTTTACTTCATCAGTTTTATATGTTGTATCTAGCTTGCGAACGTTAAATAACGCCATTTCTTTAACTTGTTGTGCTGTAGCATTCATTTGTTTCAACATGGATTCATCTATCAGCCGATAAGATTTACCTAAGTCTAATGCATAATAAATATTAGTTTCTGCAGTATGTTGATCTATCACAAATTTATGCCCTTCTTTGGTTTCTTTTTCGAAACTTGCTGCACGCATGACAGGCATAATTTTTAAATTTTGAATATCCTCTTGTGCTTGGTCGCTCATTTGTGCAATCGTTTCGTTGACATAATATACGATTTCATCAACAATCGTTTCTTTTTTGTCATTATATTTAGCTACAATCGGTGTTAATCTGATTGTTACGCCTTTACCATTATCTTTTCTAGCAATGCGCAACGTATCTTCATCACGATTAAATGAAAAATTCACATTTAAATGATTTAAACGTTCTTTTAATTTATCTCTCATTTGAAAGACATTCATATTTAACACTCCTAATTACATACCTTTATATAGTTTACCGTAAAAATACCCTTAGGAACAGAAAAAATGCGTAATTTCCTAAGGGTATTTTGATTTAAATATTATTGATAAATTCATCTATTTGTTCTATCGTTTTGCGATCTTTACTGATATAACTGCCTACTTGTTCTCCATTTTTATAAACTAGAAAACTTGGGATTCCCATTATGCCGAGTTCCACACATAAATCAATAAATTTATCTCTATCCACTGAGATGAAGGTATATTCTTTATGTTTTTCTTCTAATTCAGGCAATCTCGGTTTAATAAAACGACAATCTACACACCAATCAGCAGTAAACATAAAAATAGTATGACCTTGTTTTAATTCGTTAAATTCTTCTACAGATTTTAATTCTCTCATTACTTTCACTTCTTTCTAGATATTAAGAGTATTGTAAATGCTCTATTTGTTTATCATCAAGTGCTTGAATCGACTCGAACAACAATTGACGCGCAGCATAGTAATCACGAATATCAAATACAGAATCTGAACTGTGAATATAGCGTGCACAAACGCCGATAACCGCTGTAGGTATGCCACTGTTGGCTTTGTGAATTTCTCCGCCATCAGTGCCTCCGGGAGAAATATAGTACTGATGTTTGATATCATGTTGATTACACAGCTCTAAAAGATAATCTCTGAAAGCAGGTTTTAACAACATTGTACCGTCTTTAATACGTATTAAAGTTCCTTCGCCCAGTTGTCCTAAGAGTTGTTGAGCACCTTTCATATCGTTGGCTGGTGAACAATCAACGACAAAAGCGACATCAGGATCAATTTGCTCAGCTGCTGCTCTCGCACCACGTAAACCAACTTCTTCTTGCACATTTGCGCCGACATAAAGCTCGACATCTAATTGCTTATCTTTAAATAATTTTAAGATTTCTATAGCTAATAAACAACCGTAACGATTATCCCAAGCTTTCCCAGCAAACCGTTGTTCAGAAAGTTGGATGAATTCAGTGTCAGGAACAATTGAGTCGCCTATTTCAATACCACGGGCACGTACTTCTGCAGCAGATGCACTGCCAATATCCAACATTAAGTCTTTAATTTCTGGTAAACCTTCATTACCAGTTCTGAAATGTTTCGGTATACTTGCAACCACGCCAGTGATGATTTCATTATTACGATTTTTAACTTTCAATCTCTGACCTTGCCAAATATCTGCCGCCACTCCGCCTAAATTAGTAAATTGAATCATACCATTATCAGCAATATGTGTGATCATAAATCCAACTTCATCCATATGTGCTGCAACCATTACTTTCTTCGCGTTAGGGTTCTTTGAATGCTTCACTGCGTAAAAACCGCCCATTCGATTATAAATAAAATCGTCAGCATAAGGTTCCATTTCATTTTTTATGTATGCCTTTAAATCACTTTCAAATCCAGGAGCACTATGAAATTCAGTTAATGCTTTCATATGTTTTAAAGTTTCTTTTTTAGTCAAGTCCATATACGGTTCCTCCTTAATTATTCATTAATGCCCTTCACTTATGATAGAATATTAATATAACTTAAGTGGAGGTATTAATTGAGATGTCTCGAAAAAAAATTTGGTTATTGATAGTTTTACCAATCACACTTTTGGTGAGCGGTGTATTAGTTTACCTCACAATTCTCAGCACTAAAAAGTACGACCCATTCAAACTCATTGAAGAGGTGAAAAGTTACTTTATGAATGTAACTGGGTCATACATCGTCTCAGAGCCTCAGCCTTTTGAACAAGATGGTATCGCGTATGAAGTATATCGTGGCGGGGTGACAACTGAAAACCATGGTAAAGTCAGCAACTACGAATTTGTGGCTGATGCAACGAATGGTAAAATTATTAATATTAAAGAAGTTTAATATTAATGCTTAATTTCAAAATAATTTGCGATACTTCCTACATCGGAAGTATCGTTTTTTATTATCTTTTTATAGCTGACTGAATTGTTTTTTGCTGTGAATTATATTTAATCGCAAAGTAATCTGCATCATGATAAAACAAGAACCAAAAATCATTATAAATGAAATAAGGTATCAGTCTTTCTTTTTCACGGATACTTTGCATCGGATAATCATCATAAGCTGTGACCCATAAAGGATTGAAGTGTGCATGTGATGGGAAAATATCAGCCATATGCACTGCACGTTCCCCATTGCTTTCAATCGTAATGATACTGTGGCCGTAACTGTGCCCCCCAGTATGTTGCATTTTGATACCAGGATAAGGTTCAATTTTATCATCAAACAAAATCATATGTTCTTGATAATCACCTTGATTTTGAGGCCAATAGGTTGCTTTGCTACGAATGTTAGGTGCTAAAAATTCCTGCCATTCATCTTGTTGAATATAATGGATTGCGTTAGGAAATTGCGCATGCCCATCATTGTCTGCTAAACCTGCAGCATGATCAAAATGCATATGCGTCATCAGTACGATATCAACATCTTCAGGTGTAAGATTATAAGCAGCTAGATTGTCTTTTACATAACTTTCGTTCTCGACTCCCGAATGTTGTTTTTGTTTATCAGTCAATTTACCCATCCCTAATCCTGAGTCAATTAAAATATTTTTATCCTTTGCCATAATCAGGATAGGATGTGTTGACATTCTCACTTGATTCTTATCATTCGGTTTCAGTTTACGTGACCATAAGGCTTTAGGCACTGGGCCAAACATTGTGCCGCCATCCATATTTGTCATTCCACCATCAAGATAATAAATTTTTAAATCCCCTAAATTCATTCTACCCCTCCATTTCAGTGCTTAATAATTAGTATAGGTCTTGTCAGAATGAATATCAAATCAACCTCTATTAAAAAAACCGCATTCCTATGAATGCAGTTTCATCACTTAATGGAACTTTGCTTCCATACGATAAATGCGCGAACCTTTATCAGCAAATTTCCGTTCGTATTCAGTTTCAATGTTATCTTCATCATCTTCATCATGAAGGTTTAAATTAATTTTTGTAAAATACATTCCAAATTGCGACATGCTTTCTAAACTATACGCAAAGAGACCGCGATTATCTGTTTTAAAATGTATTTCTCCTTCTTCTTTTAAAATAGCTTTATACAAAGCTAAAAAAGAATGATAAGTTAAGCGACGTTTCGCATGTCTTTTCTTTGGCCAAGGATCTGAGAAATTTAAATAAACACGATCTACTTCACCATCTTCAAAGTAATCGGTTAATTCCATCGCATCGTTACAAATTAACTTGATATTCTGCAATTGTTTTTCCAATACTTTGTCTAACACGCGAATCATAACATTTTTGTCTCTTTCTAAAGCAACAAAATTAACTTCTGGATGTTGGCTTGCAAGCTCTGTAATAAACTGTCCCATACCAGAACCGACTTCAATATAAATAGGCTGAGTTTTATCAAACCACTCAGACAACTTTTTAGCATGAGTGCCATCAATGTCGACAACTGTATCATGTTTTCGTAAATAATCCTCTGCCCAAGGTTTATTTCTTAATCTCATTCGATATTTCTCCTCAAATAAATACGTTGCTGTTCATAACTTCATTTAAGAATTTCAGCCAAATATTCATATCTTTATAGCGTTTTTGTTCTTCATTCCATTCTACTAATCCGATTGCTTGAATGACTGTATACCATTTCATACGCTTGCTCAAATCTAAAGATTCTTTCGCGCCGTACTTTTCAAGCCATTCAGACCATTCGTTTTGAGGAACGTAATTGTAAAGCAGCATTCCGATATCAATTGCTGGATCTGCTAACATCGCACCTTCCCAATCAACGAGATATAACTCATCATGATCGGATAGTAACCAATTATTATGATTTACATCACCATGAACTACAGTATAAAAGCGAGGATCCAATTCAGGTTTATGTTCTTCAAGATAAGTCAATGCCTTACGCACCACATGATGAGTCAGCACTTGTCTTGAAAGCGATGTATTGATCTTTTGATATAAGATGTCCGGAGTAATGGGTTCCATTTCCATGCGCTTCAACATCGTCAAAAGCGTTTTAGAGCTATGAATTTTTTTGAGTAATTTGGCTACTCTTGTTTGATTCATCTCTTCAAAAGTAAGTTCTCTGCCATTTTTCCAATGTTGCGCGGTTACAACCTCTCCGGTTTCAATACGCTTTGTCCACACTAATTTAGGGACAATACCCTCTGCAGATAATGCTGCAATAAAAGGATTTGAGTTTCTTTTTAGAAATAATTTTTGACCATCTTGCTCAGCCATATAAGCTTCGCCCGATGCACCGCCAGCAGAATCCAATGTCCACCCTAACTGATAAAACTGCTCCAACACGTTCACCTCGCTTTCAATTAGAAAATGGCTCAAGAATAGTGTTTCAAGAGCCATATTTTACATTTTGTTAATTACTTTTTAAACGCTTCACGTCTTTAGCACTCATTGTTAATTTTATAGTTTTTAAAGGCTTATTTCAACCAAAAATGAGAAACTAAAAGGCACATTTTACCTTCTGAAAAGTTATCCTTTCGAAGAAAAATTTTGAATTTAAGCAGCATTTTGAAACTGTTTTAATTTCGATACGCACTCATAAATAATCATTATTTATTGTGCAGCGACAATTAAAAATTATAACACAGTTTAGGTGTTAAAGTTGGATATTTTGTACGTTTGTTAAAAATTTATTTATTGTGACTTT
Organism: Staphylococcus debuckii; assembly: GCF_003718735.1. NCBI lineage: Bacteria > Bacillati > Bacillota > Bacilli > Caryophanales > Staphylococcaceae > Staphylococcus > Staphylococcus debuckii. Next base: position 1,824,699 of record NZ_CP033460.1, read on the forward strand.
CTTCAATTTTCTGACTAAACTCATCTTGTAACTTACGTGTTATTGGGCCGACTTTACCGTCTCCTACCGCTTCACCATCTAATTTAATAACAGGCATTACTTCCACAGATGTACTTGAAACGATAATTTCATCTGCATTCTTTAAGAAGTCTACAGTAAATGTCTCTTCTTTAAATGGAATTTCCGCTTTTTCTGCTACATTTTTAATAACCTGACGTGTAATACCGTTAAGAATATAGTTATTAATTGGATGTGTATAGATTACGCCATCTTTAATTGCATATACGTTGCTTGATGCTCCTTCTGTGACTGTTTCACCACGGTGTTGAATCGCTTCAGCAGCATTATATTTCACAGCATATTCTTTCGCTAATACGTTTCCTAGTAAATTCAAGCTTTTAATATCACAGCGTAACCAGCGAATATCTTCAACAGTAATGGCATAAATACCGTTTTCTAACTCTTCAAACGGTCTGCCATAGCTTTTCGTGAATGCCATAATCTGTGGTTTAACCTCTGGACCTGGAAACGCATGGTCTCTTGGTGAAGCACCTCTAGTTGCTTGAATATAAATACCGCCATTTTGAACATCGTTCTCATCAATTAAGGATTGAACTGTCTGCGTTAAAGATTCAACTGTTTCTTCTAAATCGATATCGATTTCTGCAGCACTGCGCAAAAATCTTTCGAAATGCTCTTTAACAGTAAACAAAGTTCCGTCATATACACGAATATATTCATATACGCCGTCCCCAAAGTTATAGCCTCTGTCGTTATAAGGAATCTTTGCATCTTTTCCGTCTACAAATTGGCCATTCAATAACACTTTATTAGTCATAGTCATTCCTCCACACATAATGCATATAGCGCTTCTAAATAGATGCTAGTTGCATTAAATAATTGTTTTTTAGTGATGTATTCGTTTCTTTGATGCATCAAGTCCTCTGAGTCGCTGAACATCGCTCCGAATGCTACTCCTTTGTCTAGATTACGTGCATATGTGCCGCCGCCGATAGTATAAGGTTCTGTCATGTCACCTGTTTGGTTACGATAAGCTTGTACGAGTGTTTGTACAAACGGATCATTTTTATCAACATAATGCGGACGTTGCACTTTACCTAAATCTAATTCAAATCCCAATTCTTGAACTTCATTTGTAAAACGTTTAATTGCCTCGTCAAATTCAAAGCCTTCCGGATATCGTAAGTTAATACCATATTCTCCCCCGTCTGCTTTTGAATAAGAAATAATACCGATATTAGTAGTTAAATCTCCCATTTTATCAGTATGGAACTTCATTCCCATTTTTTCACCAAAGTGTGATTCAAATAAATATCTTTCGCTTAAGTCCGTAAATTTAGCTGCTTGTTCATCTAAATTTAATTCGCTTAAGAAATGAATAAGGAATAGTCCGGCATTTAAACCGATAGATGGATCCATACCGTGTACCGCTTTACCTTTCATGCGCAATACTAAAGTATCTCCGTCCAATTCGCTTGTACCATTTAAATCATGTGCTTCTAAGTAATTTTGGTAAAACTCTGTCACATCTAGATTTTCATCTTTTACAGTCAGATGTGCTACAGCTTCATCCGGTACCATATTATAACGTTGACCTGATTCAAGTGATTCCAATACTACTGCTGCTTCTTTTTCATCCGCAGATTTATTTTCTTGTTTGATATCGAATGTAGTAATACCTTTTTCACCATGAATTGCAGGGAATTCAGCATCTGGGGCAAACCCTAATGCTGGCATTTCTTCAGATTCAAAGTATCGATTTACTCCGATCCAATCTGATTCTTCATCAGTACCTACAATGATATGCACACGTTTCTTCCAGTCTACGTTCATATCATTTAAAATTTTCACTGCATAATAAGCTGCAATAGTCGGCCCTTTATCATCTAAAGTTCCTCTTGCAATGATTGCATCATCAGTTACAGTTGGTTCGAATGGCGGTGTATCCCAGCCTTCTCCAGCAGGTACTACGTCAACATGACAAAGAATGCCGAATAAGTCTTCACCTTCGCCTACTTCGATTCTTCCAGCAACATGATCTACATCATGTGTGGCAAATCCATCACGTTCTGCGAGTTGATACATATAATCAAGCGCAGCTTTGGGTCCTGGTCCGAGCGGTGCATCCGATGTAGCTTTACTATCGTCTCTGACACTTTCAATTGATAGTAATCCGCTTAAATCAGCTATAATTTGATCTTCATATTCTTGCACTTTTTCTTTCCACATTCGTGATCAACTTCCTTCTCAATTTTTAGTTCATGTTCTATTTTACCCTAACTATTTATGAAACAACAGTGGTAACCCTACAAATTTTCTGTCAATTTTGTTCATTACTGATATGACAGGGCAGACATATTTAAATTTTATTTTCTCTTTGTAAAAAAAGAGGCGGGAAAGAAATGACATCGATGAAAAATCATTTCGTCCTGCCTACCCGTCTTAACTGTTTAAAATCAAAATAGAATGTTAGTTTAGGAAACAGGAGCTGAAACACACTAATGTCTCAGCTCCTGTATCATAATCATTATTTATTATCGTTATGAGATTGATTTTGATTAGAAGATTCATTTCCATTTTGTTTCAAATCTTCATCAGTTACAATTCTGATATTATGTTGAGGTTCGTCAGATTGTTTTGCATCATCCAAAGTTGGAGCTGCAGCATCTGGATTATTGTTGCTGAAACGCTCTTTTTGTTCTTGAACAAAAGCTTTCGGATCTTGTTTTACTTTATCCGCATAACCTTTAGGATCTTGCTTCACTTCGTTAAAAGTTTGAGAAGCATTTGAAGCAATTTGAGAAGCTAAATCTTTAGCATTTTGCTTATAAGATTCTGGATTCTCTTTGTATTTATCATATTCATTTTTCAATTTATCTCTGCTATCTTTTCTAGTTAATAAAACTGCTGCAGCTGCTGCACCGATGCCTACAACCGCTCTTAAAAAATTACCTGACTTTGCCATAATTATCACCTTCACTTTTTTATTGTTGAACTAATTCTATTTCTTCTTTCGTCAATTCTCGATATTCGCCTTCCGAAAGAGTAGAATCTAGCTGGAGTTGTCCAATTTGAACCCGCTTTAATTGCAGTACCTCATTATCAATGGCATGAAACATTCTTTTTACCTGATGGAATCGTCCTTCTTGAATAGTAACGTATACTATCTTGCTCTCTTCTGTGCATTTTAATTCTGCTGGTTGCGCTTTACCATCAGATAACTCAACGCCGTCAGCAAATATTTCAATATCCTGTTGGCTTACTGCTTTCTCCGCTTCGACACGATATACTTTAGAAACGTGCTTATTTGGACTCATGATGTCATGGTTAAACTGGCCATCATTAGTTAACAGTATCAGCCCTGTAGTATCTTTGTCTAATCTCCCGACTGGAAAAATATTTAAATTTTGAAAGTCATCAATCAAATCAAGAACTGTCGAATGTTCATTATCTTCAGTTGCCGAAATATATCCAGCTGGTTTATTTAGCATAATATAGACTTTATCGACATATGTTATAAGGTTGCCATTAACAGTAACCGAATCTTCTTCCGGATTAATATGAGCTTTACTTTGTTTTTCATTTTTACCATTAACCTGCACTTGATTTTTCTTTAATAGCTGTTTGACTTCGCTTCTAGTACCGACGCCCATATTAGCTAAAAACTTATCCAGTCTCATTATGAGATTCTCAACTTTCTACGGATTTTACTAGGTAAGTCTCCTAAAAATTGATCAGCTAATCTTGTTTTCAAAGTAATGCCTCCATAAATTACTACACCGACAAGTACTCCTACTACAACGATAATTAAGCTGCCGACTTTAGAAGCTGGAGAAATAAACATTTGCATTAACCAGAATGATAATTCAACACCAGCCATCATGATGAATCCATAGATGAATATTTTGGCAAATTGAATAAATGTTTCGGTAAATGTAAATTTCGCATATTTTTTCAAAATGAAGAAGTTACAAATGTTTGCAACCAACAAGGCAATTGCCGTACTTAAAATTGCTCCTGCTGTATGGAATGCGACGATCAATGGAATATTTAATACTGCTTTCAAGACTACCGCAGCAACAATTACAAAGACTGTTAATTTCTGCTTATCAATACCTTGCAGCATTGATGCAGTAATACTTAATAACGATATTAAAATAGCTACTGGCGCATAATAGAACAATAGCATACTGCCATCGCCGTTATAGCTGTAGAATACCGTATACAGTGGTGATGATAAGGCCATAATTCCTAAACTTGCAGGTACAGTAATAAACATCAATACACCTAAAGAGGTTTGGATTTGTCTGTGCATTTCATGTAATTGGCCAGACTCGTATGTTTTAGTAATATAAGGAATCAAACTGACTGCAAACCCTGCTGCTAATGAAGTCGGAATCATTACAATTTTATTTGTTGTCATATTAAGTATAGTAAAGAAATAATCGTGTAATTGTTGTGGTACACCCGCTATATCTAAAGCATTGTTATGTGTAAGTTGGTCAACAATATTAAATAACGGGAAATTCAAACTTACAATTACGAAAGGAATACTATAAGAAATAATTTCTTTGTACATTTTAGTGTAAGGAACATCGATGCCTGTATGGTCTGACGCAGTCATTTCATCCATAAAGGGCTTTCTTTTTCTCCAATAGTACCAAAGGGTTAAAATACCTGCGATTGCGCCCACCGCTGCAGCAAATGTTGCCACACCGTTTGCTAACAATACAGAGCCGTGGAATACATTCAAAACAAGATAACTGCCGGCTAAAATAAATATAATACGGGCTATTTGCTCTGTTACTTCTGAAACTGCAGTAGGTCCCATCGATTTATACCCTTGGAACACGCCACGCCATGTAGCAAGTAATGGGATAAAAATAACTACCATACTGATAATTCTGATGATCCAAGTAATGTCATCAATGGTCCAGCCGCCTTTAACATTAGATTCATGGGCTAACGTTACTGTGGCAATCATTGGTGATAGAGCATACAAGATAATAAATCCTAAAACACCTGTAATACTCATTACGATAAAACTAGAGCGATACAACTTCTGACTGACGTGATATGCACCTATGGCATTATATTTAGCAACATATTTAGATGCAGCTAAAGGAACACCCGCTGTCGCTACTGCGATAGCAATATTATATGGCGCATAAGCATAGTTGAATGGGGCCAAATTCTCTTCTCCGCCGATTATTGCGTAAAACGGAATAATGAAGAGCACACCAAGTATTTTAGTAATCAGAATACTTAGCGTTAATAGAAAGGTCCCTCTTACAAGTTCTTGACTTTCATTCATGACAATCTTCCTATCTGATATTAAAATTTAATTTTATTTTACCACCAACAATTGTTGGCAACTACTTTTTTTCATTAGTATTATAGCCTAAAATAGCTTTAACAGAAATGAAATTCCAAAGATTTAAACAACAGTTTTGACTATGCCATAATATTACAGTAAAGTAAATCAATTATACATTTGAAAATTTACGGTAACGCACTTTTACAAGAAAAATCAAATTTTAAGGAGGAAATATGCACATATTTGACGTTTTATAGAAAATGTGCATTAACTAAACATGTACCAAACTATAGTTATCGGCGGCGGACCTAGCGGATTAATGTCTGCCGCTGCAGCCAGCCAATATTCTGATAAAGTATTATTAATTGAAAAGAAAAAGGGTCTGGGCAGAAAATTGAAAATTTCTGGCGGTGGCCGCTGTAATGTAACCAATCGACTGCCTTATGATGAAATAATACGTCACATTCCTGGTAATGGGAAATTTCTTTACAGCCCCTTTTCAGTCTTTGATAATGAATCTATTATCGAATTTTTCGAAACGCGTGGTGTGAAGTTAAAAGAAGAAGACCACGGAAGAATGTTTCCTGTTTCGAATCGCGCTCAAGACGTTGTAGATGCGCTGATTAAAGAATTAGCAGTCAATCATGTTGAAGTAAAAGAAGAGACTGCTGTTCAAAACATTCAAAGAAATTCAGATCATTTCATAATTACAGATGCTGAGGGCAATGATTATAGTTCTAAAACAATAGTTATTGCGACAGGCGGCACGAGCGTTCCACAAACTGGTTCTACTGGGGATGGTTATCCCTTTGCTGAAAAATTAGGTCATACTATTACTGAACTTTTCCCGACTGAAGTGCCTATCACTTCAAAGGAACCGTTTATTGTCCGTAAGACGCTTAAAGGATTAAGCTTAAAAGATGTTTCTTTATCTGTTTTAAGAAAAAATGGCAAGCCGCGTATCACACACCGTATGGATATGTTATTTACGCACTTTGGCGTCAGCGGTCCAGGTGCCTTAAGATGCAGCCAATTTGTCTATAAAGAACAGAAATCTCAAAAGAAACAAGAGATTCAAATGAAACTTGATGTTTTTCCTGACGAAAAGGAAAATGAATTGCAACAAAGAATTAAACAACAAATTCATGCTGCACCTGATAAATATGTTAAGAATAGTTTGCGCGGTACGATAGAAGAACGTTACCTTAACTTTATACTAGAACAAGCAGGTGTAAGTGAAGAAACGACAGGACACCATATTTCAAACCAACAGATATTAGAAATCACACGTTTATTTAAAGGTTTTATCTTTACTGTTAATGGCACTTTATCAATTGAAAAAGCATTTGTAACCGGCGGTGGTGTCTCAATTAAAGAAATAGAGCCGCATACTATGATGTCAAAAATTACTCCTGGATTATTTTTCTGTGGAGAAGTGTTAGATATTCATGGTTACACAGGCGGTTATAATATTACGAGCGCCTTAGTGACTGGACGCGTGTCAGGCATGAATGCCGGTATTTATGAAAATTAAAAAGCAATATAAAAATAAGCCGGGTCAGCTGTTAACTGACTCGGCTCAAATATTTATTATATACTATCTATTTCTAAACCTTCGTCTCCCCATGCTTTCATGCCGCCTTCGACATTCACTGCATGTACTTCCGGTTTATGTTGGTTAAGATATTCTACAACTCTGCCGCTTCGAACACCAGCTGCACACACAAAGTAATACGTATCATTTTCGTTAAATTCATTTAAATTATCTGGAATTTGATCCATAGGAATTGTAGTGGCATCTGGAATAATACCAGTTGCAGTTTCTTCATCCGTTCTGACATCAACTATGTGTACAGGAGAATGATCTAGAATTCTCTTTTTTAATTCATCCGTTGTAATAGATTCCATTGTAATTTCACCTTCCTTTATTATTTCGCAACAATATTAACTAATTTTTGAGGAACGGCGATGACTTTCTTGATGTCTTTATCCCCAATGTCTAATTTAACATTTTCATTTGTCAATGCAATCTCTTCCATTTGTTCTTTTGAAGCATCTTTAGGGATAAATGCTTTTGCTCTGACTTTACCATTAACTTGGATAACGATTTCCACTTCATCGTCCACAAGGAAAGCTTCATCATAATCTGGCCATGGTTGATACGTAATTGTTTCATCATGACCGAGTTTAGACCATAGTTCTTCTCCTAAGTGCGGCGCAATCGGTGCAAGCATTTTTACAAAACCTTCTACGTATGGTTTATAGAGTTGCTCTGCTTTATATCCTTCATTAATAAATACCATTAATTGGCTGATTGCAGTATTGAAGTTCAAAGTATCAAAGTCTTCAGTTACTTTTTTAACTGTTTGGTTATATACTTTTTGCAATGATTTATCATCAGTTTCTACAACTTTAGATGTTAATGTGCCATCTTCATTAATCAACAATCTCCATACACGATCTAGGAAACGTCTTGAACCGTCTAAACCTTTTTCACTCCATGCAATCGCTGCATCTAATGGTCCCATAAACATTTCATACAATCTTAAAGTATCTGCGCCATGAGAATGAACGATATCATCAGGGTTTACTACGTTACCGCGAGATTTACTCATTTTTTCATTACCTTCACCCAAAATCATACCTTGGTTGAATAGTTTTTGGAATGGTTCTTTCGTTGGAACGACACCCATATCGTACAATACTTTATGCCAGAATCTCGCATATAATAAATGAAGTACTGCATGTTCTACACCACCGATATATAAATCGACTGGCAGCCAGTGTTTTAATTTTTCAGGATCTGCAAGCATTTCATCATTATGCGGATCGATATAACGTAAATAATACCAGCAGCTGCCTGCCCATTGCGGCATTGTATTTGTTTCGCGACGACCTTTCATGCCAGTTTCAGGATCTACAACATTCACAAACTCATCAATGTTTGCTAATGGCGATTCCCCAGTTCCTGAAGGCTCAATTGAATCTGTTTCAGGAAGTAATAATGGTAATTCGTCAGTTGGAACAGTAGTCATTGTGCCGTCTTCCCAATGAATAATCGGAATTGGTTCACCCCAATAACGTTGGCGGCTGAATAACCAGTCACGCAATTTATAATTGACTTTCTTTTCACCTGCCCCTTTTTCTTCAAGTAATTGAATAGCGCGTATAATAGCTTCGTCATTGTGTAAACCGTCTAAATCTCCAGAGTTTACATGAGGGCCGTCTCCAGTGTAGGCTTCTTTAGAAACATCTCCACCTTCAATAACTTCTTTGATAGGCAAATCAAATTTTTGAGCAAATTCATAATCACGTTCATCATGCGCTGGAACAGCCATAACCGCACCTGTACCATATGAAGAAAGTACGTAATCTGCAATCCAAATTGGCAATTTCTCTCCTGATAAAGGATTGATAGCATAGGCACCAGTAAATACACCTGATTTATCTTTAGCTAAATCTGTACGTTCCAAATCAGATTTCATTGATGCTTCTTTTTGATATGCTTGGACTTCTTCTTGATGTTCAGGAGTCGTAATTTCATTTACTAAATCATGTTCAGGACTCAACACGGCAAATGATGCACCATAGATTGTGTCAGGACGAGTTGTGAATACTTCAATTTTTTCATCGCTATTTTCGATGTTGAAAGTGACTTTAGCACCTTCAGAACGGCCAATCCAGTTACGTTGCATATCTTTGATAGACTCAGGCCAATCTAAATCATCTAAATCTTCTAACAAGCGATCTGCATAATCCGTAATCTTAAGCACCCATTGACGCATCGGTCTGCGATATACCGGATAGCCTCCACGTTCTGAAACGCCATCCACCACTTCTTCATTAGAAAGCACCGCTTTTAATTCAGGGCACCAGTTTACCGCTACTTCATCAACATAAGCTAATCCTTTGTTATAAAGTTGAATAAAGATCCATTGTGTCCATTTATAGTAATCAGGATCAGTCGTATTCACTTCTCTATCCCAGTCATAACTGAAACCTAATTCTTGAATTTGGCGTTTAAATGTTTGGATATTTTGGTTCGTAAATTCACGTGGATTGTTGCCTGTATTTAAAGCATACTGTTCTGCAGGCAAACCAAATGCATCCCACCCCATTGGATGCAATACATTATAACCTTGCATACGTTTATAACGTGAAATTATATCTGTCGCAGTATAGCCCTCTGGATGCCCTACGTGTAATCCTGCCCCTGATGGATATGGGAACATATCTAATGCATAAAATTTCTTTTGGCCTAGATTATCGTTCGTTTTAAATGTTTTGTGTTCTGCCCAATAGTCTTGCCATTTCTTTTCAATTTCTTGATGATTAAAACTCACTTTGCTTTCCTCCTAATCAATAAAAAATACAACTCAAACTATTATGATTTTGTCTTATGAAGGACGACTTGTGCCGCGGTACCACCCTCATTCGTATTTCTACGCACCTCATACATAATAGCTCGAGCTGTATTATTCATAAATTTATTCGCTGGTAAGTTCATCTAAATGACTCAACTGGTTCGCACCGACCACCAGCTCTCTTAGCGAGTCCTTTAGATTACTACTCCATATACATCTATTACTATATTTTATTATTACATTAAATGCAAGTTCTAAACGCTGTAATTTATGGTATTCACCTTATCTTAATGATATAAGAAAGTTAAGCTTTAATGATTCATTTCATGTTTCTTAAGATTTTTATCATAGCTGAACAAGAAGACAATTGCGATAACTAACAATCCCATCATTGTTAAGAACATCACTTGCATATTAAAGGTATCAACTAATATACCGCCAATTAGCGGTCCAAATGCTTTTCCGACAGTTGAAGCTGAATTCACAATCCCTTGATAAGAACCTTGACGCCCTTCTGGTGCAAGTTGATTTGCAATTGTCGGTACAGCAGGCCAAACAAACATTTCACCTAGCGTCAGGATAATCATACCGACCATGAATATTGAAAATTGTTCGGCAAAACTAGTGACAAAGAAAGAAAGTATGAAGATTAAAATTCCTACTAGCATCTGCAACTTCAAGTTGCCTTTCAATAGTTTGATAATCGGATAAATTAAAGGTTGTGCTACGAGAATCATGATGCCGTTTACTGTCCAAAGTAAACTGTATTGTCCCATAGAAATGTTTAATTCTTGTGTAAAGGAAGCAATCGTACTTTCCCATTGAATATAGGCAATCCAACAAATCGCAAACATGACGCATAATAATAACAATGCAATGAAACGTTTGCGGTATTTCTTAGCTGCCCATTCATTGGTATCTGGTATTTTGACTTTCCCTTTATATTTAATGTTGAATTGAGTTACAGCAACAAAGAAGAAGGCAACGTACATTAATAAATTAGCAATAAAGATATAATTAAAGCTCAGTTCTGCAACAAATCCTCCCATTGCTGCGCCGAAAGCCACTCCGATATTCTGCGCAAGATAAATCGCGTTAAATGTTTGTCTTCCCCCATTCGGCCAAACGACACCAGCCATCGCATAAATTGCCGGAATAATAATACCGCCACCGAAACCGAGCATTACTAACCAAACAGCATACCAAGGCCATCCATGAAAGAAGTTAAGTAATGTCGTCGCACATAAACATGTGATAGTGCCTAACATAATGGTTCTGAATCCGCCTAATTTATCAAATAAAGTTCCGCCTAATAAGTTTCCGACGACCATTCCCAATGAATTAATCATCAAGACAATCCCGGCAGTTGTTAAACTTTTATGCAGTTCATGACTCATATAGATAGTGTTTAACGGCCATAAAAAACTTGCCCCTGTAATATTAATTGCCATTCCGATGACCAGCCACCAGACTTCTTTCGGCATATTCATTGTGCAACACCCACTTTCTCTCTATTTTTAATTTTCAAAGTCTATTTTCTTCAAACCAAATAAAATTTCCGCAACCTTTTTAGTCAGAGAAGCGAAAATTTTAAGCGAAAATAGTTTGATGTGATTTTTTGCAACTAGTAAATAATACTACACTTACTTTAGGATTTAAACCCATAAAAATAAAACTATGAAACATAACTGTTTAAATTATGGTAAAATCTTACAATGGATTAATTTTAGAAAGGAAAATGTCATATGGGTCAATATTTTACGTATGCATTTGAAGATAAACGATATCATACATGGAATTACCATTTAAAAAATAAATTTGGTCATAAAATTTTTAAAGTAGCTTTGGATGGCGGTTTCGACTGTCCAAATCGTGACGGCACAGTTGCTCACGGAGGCTGTACATTTTGTTCGGCAGCAGGAAGCGGTGATTTTGCTGGGAACAGAGCCGATCCGATTGATGTGCAATTTAAAGAAATCAAAGAAAAAATGCATGAAAAATGGCACGAAGGACAATATATCGCCTATTTCCAAGCCTTTACAAATACACATGCTCCAGTAGAAGTATTAAAAGAAAAATTTGAACCTGTCCTTAAAGAACCCGGAGTAGTCGGATTATCTATCGGTACTCGACCGGATTGTCTGCCGGATGATGTAGTAGAATATTTAGCAGATTTAAATCAGCGCACATATTTATGGGTGGAACTTGGACTGCAAACCGTTCACCAAGAAACTTCAGACTTGATTAACCGCGCTCATGATATGCAAACTTATTATGAAGGTGTAGAAAAATTAAGAAAACATAATATTAATGTATGTTCTCATATTATTAACGGATTGCCTGGCGAAGATTATGACATGATGATGGAAACAGCGAAAACAGTAGCTCAAATGGATGTGCAAGGTTTGAAAATTCATTTATTGCATCTGTTAAAAGGTACACCAATGGTCAAGCAATATGAAAAAGGTATGCTGAATTTCATGTCTCAAGAAGAATATGTCAATTTAGTATGTGATCAACTAGAAATCTTGCCTCCGGAGATGATTATCCACCGTATTACTGGAGACGGCCCTATTGATTTAATGGTAGGTCCTATGTGGAGTGTTAATAAATGGGAAGTATTGAACGCGATCGATGCCGAATTAGCAAGACGTCATTCAGCACAAGGTCAACACTACAAGAAAGAACAGGAAGTTAATTAACCAAATGAAATTAGAACGTATTTTACCTTTTGCTAAGTCGCTTATACTTTCTCATATCGATGAAAAGAGCACAGTAATCGATGCAACATGCGGTAACGGCCATGATACTTTGTTTCTAGCCGAACATGTGCCAAATGGGAAAGTTTACGGATTTGATATTCAAGAAGACGCAATTGAAGCTGCACGTGAGAAAGTTAAAGATTGTCAGAATACCATTTTGATTCATGATGGCCATCAAAATGTAAAGCAGTATGTCGAAGCCGCTGATTGCCCTATTGATGCAGCGATTTTTAATTTGGGTTATTTACCTAAAGGTGATAAACATATTGTGACTGAAGCTGCTACAACTATTCAAGCAATTGAAAATATCTTTGAAATGCTTGCACCAGAAGGCATTATTGTGCTTGTAATTTATCCAGGGCATCCTGAAGGGAAAATCGAAAGCGAAACAGTTTATCACTATCTAGAAAATTTTGATCAGCAACAAGCACACATTTTACAATACGGCTTTATTAATCAACGCAACAATCCACCATATATTTGCGCTATTGAAAAAAGATAAGTAAACAGGGTCCGGGACATTGTAATTGTAATGTCCCGGACCCTGTTAATGTCGTGCTCCGCTTCATTTAATTATTGAAATAATTTATCTACACTTTTAGTAATATCTTTTAATACTTCAACTGAGTGATTAAACTCTTGAGTTTCTTTTTCATTTAATGGAGTTTCATAAATTTTCACAGCACCAGCACGGTTTACAAGTGTTGGAACGCCAATATATACATCTTTATTGCCGTATTCGCCTTCTAAATAACTTGAAACAGTCAATACAAGATTTTGGTTACGCAAAATAGCTTTAGTAATATGCAATAATCCCATAGCGATACCATAGTATGTTGCACCTTTGGCTTGAATAATATCATAAGCTGCATCACGAGTATTCAAGAAGATTTCTTCGATGCGTTTTTCTCTTGCAGGATCTTCTTTTAAAATATCGTATAAATTTTGACCTGCAATACTAGCTTGAGACCATACAGCTAATTCAGAGTCGCCATGTTCACCAATAATGCTAGCATTCACACTTTCAGGCGCTACACCGAATTCTGCTCCTAATTCATATTTGAAACGCGCTGTATCTAAAATAGTACCTGAACCGATAACACGTTCTTTTGGCAATCCAGAAACTTTTTTAGTTACGTAAGTTAACACGTCTACTGGGTTGGCAGCGATTAAGAAGATACCGTCAAATCCACTGTCCATGATTTGTCCTACGATAGATTTAAAGATTTTAGTATTTTTTTCTACTAAGTCTAATCTTGTTTCACCTGGTTTTTGGGCAGCACCAGCTGTAATAACTACTAAATCTGCATTAGAACAATCAGCGTATGACCCAGATTTAACAATCGATGGAGATTCGCCATATGGCATTCCATGATTCAAGTCTAATACGTCACCTTTAACTTTTTCTTCTGCTATGTCTACGATGTAAAATTCATCTGCAACCCCTTGAGCGACCATAGCAAATGCGTAGCTTGAACCTACAGCTCCATCGCCCACTAATACTACTTTGTTTGCTTTAACATTATTCATATACTTACCCTTCCTTTTTAAAAAAATCACTTTCCTTATGTGATTAATTTCACATATTCAAGATAACAGGTTATTACTGAAAAAGCAATGCTTTTTTGCTGAATTTAACAGTAATTATAAAAGCTGTAAATTTGTAAAAGCAAATAAAAAAGGACTTTAAAACATACACCTATAAAGCAAACCTCTAAAATTGAATTTTGAGAGTTCAATTTTAGAGATCCGCTTCTTTATACTTATTAAATTTCTATCTGATCATCTACATCATCAGGAATAAAACCTAATGCATTCACTTTATTATTCAAATAACTTAATATATAACGCATCACTAAAGGACGTTCCGGTTCATTATGAATTTCATGATACAAACCATCCCACGCTTTAAAATAAAGTTCGTCCGTTTTGACACGTGTTTTTATTTCTAATATGGCATCTGTGTCTAAAATTTTATCGTCTTTCCCATACATCAAACACATTGGGATTTGTTGAATATCCTCTAAATGCTCCATAGTCTTTCTCATCACATTGACCACTTCTTTATACCAATGGTACGAAACTTTCTTCAACATCAATCCATCTTGTTTAGTTTCTTCAATAACTTCTTCATTTCTAGTTAAATGTTCTGGTTCGATCCCTAAATTAAAGCGCATATCTTTTACTCCTGCACCTATATTTGAAGTCAGCATATTTTTACGTGTTTTGTTATTTTTCTGAAATGCTGTCAATGGAGATAAAAGTATAATGCCCTCAATCGGCAGTTCTGTTCTTTCTAACAGATTCAATGTAATCAGGCCGCCTAGACCTACTCCCATCAAAAATGTCGGCAATTTATATTCGCTGGCTATTCTCAACCATTCTAAGATATGTTCGTGATAGACTTCAAAGTTGTCAATCTGACCTTTATTAGAACGAGAAGTTTGACCTTGACCAGGCAAATCCCCCATAATTACATGATATCCATTTCTTCTTAATGAAGTGATGACATAGGCATATCTACCTGTATGTTCCAATAAATTATGTGCAATGACGATGACACCTTTCGCTTCACTTTCTGTTTCCCACTTCCACATATCAACGACTACCCTTCTACTCATATTATTTAAATTTATTGTATCAAAATAAAGGCCTCAAAATCTATCTAGAACTCATTCTCTCTTTTTTTAGTGAAGTATTATTTAAATCATTTGATGAAAAATTATTCTAACATTATTTACAGTTTTTGTAATATGATATTATATTGTGTATTTTTATATATTGTTAACGTTTTCATACCTTATTGAAACATGATACACTAATTTCAATATAGTTGTATGGGAGGAATATCTATGTCACTAGTTAAAGATTTTTTCATCGGTTTGTCTAATAATACATTTCTAAATACCTCAGCAAAGAAATATGGTCCAGTATTAGGGGCAAGCAAAGTTGTAGTCGGCAACTCCTTAGATGATTTAATTGAAAAAATCCGTGAACTTAACGACAAGGGAATTACAGTTACTGTGGATTGTTTGGGTGAGTTTGTCGGAACAAAAGAAGAAAGCTTAATCGAAAAGGACATCATCTTAAATGTTCTGCAAGCAATGCATGACAATGATGTTAAAGCACATCTCTCGGTTAAAATCAGTCAGTTGGGCGCTGAATTCGATTTAGACTTAGCTGAGAAAAACCTTAGAGAAATTGTAGCTAAAGCGAAAGAATTAGATAACAGACATGTAAATATCGATACTGAAAAATTTGCAGGCTTAGATGATATCTTACATGTATTAGATGATATTTCTAAAGAATATGATAATGTAGGTACGGTGATTCAAGCCTATCTGTATACAGCTGAAGATATGGTTGAAAAATATCCTCATATCAGATTAAGACTCGTAAAAGGTGCATATAAAGAAAATGCGTCGATTGCTTATCAAAATAAAGAAGATATTGATGCAAATTACATTTCTTTGATTGAAAAAAGACTGAAAAATGCGAAGAATTTTACATCTATCGCTACACATGATGATAAAATCATCGATCATGTGAAAAAGTTTGTGGAAGATAATAATATTGATAGAGATAGTTTCGAATTCCAAATGTTATTTGGCTTCAGAACTGATTTAGCTTACGCAATTGCTGACGATAATTATAATTTCTGTATTTATGTACCATTCGGTGATGATTGGTTCGGTTACTTCATGAGACGTTTAGCAGAACGACCACAAAACTTGAATTTAGCAGCGAAAGAATTCGTTAAGCCAAAAACACTAGCTATTACAGCGGGTGTCATTGCTACATTAATCGGATTATCATCTGCTGCCACTGCTTTAATTAAGAAAAAATAAAACAAATAAAAGGAAGAAACTTTGGCAGTGAGCCTAAAAGTTTCTTCCTTTTTTTGAATTTTAAAATTATTTGATTGATTTAAGCAAGTTTGCCATTTCAATTGCTGCCATTGCAGCTTCTGCTCCCTTGTTTCCAGCTTTAGTTCCAGCGCGTTCCACTGCTTGTTCTATAGTTTCAGTTGTCAACACACCGAAAATAACAGGTAAGCTACTCGTATCACTGACTTTAGAAACACCTTTCGCTACTTCATTACATACATAGTCGTAATGTGAAGTGGCTCCGCGGATGACACAACCCAAAGTAATAACCGCATCATATTTTCCAGTCTCTGCAAGTTTCTTTGCAGCTAAAGGAATTTCGAATGCACCTGGTACATAAGCAACATCAATTTGATTGCTGTCTACTTCGTGTCTTACCAGTACATCTTTCGCGCCTTCTAATAAACGTCCTGTAATAAAGTCATTGAAACGTGAAACTACGATTCCGATTTTCAAATCTTGTCCTAATAATTTCCCTTCAAAATTCATTCTGATTTCCTCCAATTTGTTGATTATAAATTTTACAGCATGTGACCCATTTTTTCTTTTTTAGTTTGCAAATAATCATGGTTGTGCTCGCATTCCGGAACAATTAATTCAATTCTATCTGCGACATCAATTCCATAGTATTGCATTCCTTTAAATTTCTCTGGATTATTACTTAATAAATTAATCTTTTCTATACCGAAATGTTTAAGGATTTCTGCAGCATGATAATAGTCACGAAGATCTTCCTCAAACCCTAAAGCAAGATTGGCTGTTACTGTATCATAGCCTTGTTCAATCAACTCGTAAGCTTTCAATTTATTAATCAAGCCTATGCCGCGGCCTTCTTGCGGTAGATAAATAATCATGCCGTCATTTTGATCAATGTATTCCATTGCTGCTTCTAATTGTGCTCCGCAATCGCATCTTTGGCTGTGGAAAATATCTCCTGTTAAGCATGAAGAATGAATACGCACATTTTCTACTTTTTTAATATCACCTTTAACAATAGCTACAATTTCATCGTGAGAATAATCAGATTCAAAGCCATACATATCAAATGTACCAAAATCTGTCGGCAGTTTTACTTTTGCTTTAGCGTGCATATGTTGCTCATGTGTTCTGCGGTAGTGTACGAGTGCTTCAATAGAAATCATTTTCAGATTGTGCGCTTCTTTAAATTGTTGTAACTGATCTCCTTTTGCCATAGTTCCGTCTGCATTCATGATTTCACAAATCAAACCAGCCGGCTTAGCACCTGTCATTGTCGCTAAATCAACTGCCGCTTCTGTATGGCCATTTCTGACCAGCACTCCTCCAGCTCTGGCAATGAGTGGGAACAGATGGCCAGGACGGTTGAAATCTTCCGGTTTCGCTTCATTTGAAATTAAAGCTTTGGCCGTCATCATTCGTTCATTTGCACTAATACCTGTTGTTGTATCCACATGGTCCACACTTTCTGTAAAAGCAGTGCCAAATGCATCGCTGTTATCTTTAACCATAGGCGTCAAATTGAGACGCTCTGCAAGTGATGGTGCTAGCGGTGCACAAATTAAACCACGCCCTTCTTGTGCCATAAAGTTAACGGTATTATCACTCATAAACTCTGTAACAGCTACTAAATCACCTTCATTTTCACGGTCCTCATTATCTACTACAATGATACTTTCTCCTGCTTTCAATGCTTCAACAGCAGATTCTATACTATCGAATTTCATCTCAATCCACTCCTATCAAAATCCGAACTGACTTAATTTATCTTTAGTCAATCCAGATTCATCTTTTGAAATTGCTTTTTGAACGTATTTAAATAACATATCCGCTTCCAAATGCACTTTATCCCCTACTTTTTTCGTACTTAAAATCGTTGCACGTTTCGTTTCAGGTATTAAATGAATATCAAATTGACCATTGTCTAAACGGAAAATAGTTAAGCTGACGCCATCTACCGTAATGGAACCTTGTTGTACCATTTGCGAGGTCAGTGTTGTTGGACATTGAACCGTGACAATATTGGAATTAGCTGATGGTTGAATTCGACGTATCGTTCCGACGTCATCAACGTGACCTAATACAAAATGGCCACCAAATCTTCCTTGACTGGGCATCGCACGTTCTAAATTAACCGCACTGCCTTTACGTAATTCAGAGAGATATGTTTTATTTTCAGTGCCTTTAATCACTTGAACATCAAAGGTTTGGTTATTAAAAGAAATTACAGTTAAGCAAGCACCATTGACACTGATAGAATCACCGATATGAATGTCTTGCAAGATAGTGTGACATTCAATCGTCAACTTCATGACATTTTGTTCTGAAGCAGTCTGGACGACTGTTCCGACTTCTTCAACTATGCCGGTAAACATATAAGATCACTTCTTTCTTAGTGAAACTTTAATATTTTGATCGATGATTTCAGAGTTGGCAATTTCAAATTGAGGAATTTTATCCAAGGAAAGTACATGGTCAGTTTGATAGAACTGATATTTCCCTGAACCTCCAATAACTTTCGGGGCGTAATAAATGATGAGTGTTTGAACACACTCAGATTGGAGAAATTGAGAAGATACATTAGGTCCAGCTTCTACATAGAGCGAACCTATACCTTTATGGTATAAATCATGTAAAATATTTTTAATAGAACAATCTTCTAATTGTATGATTTTAACTTGATCAGAATGTTCTTTGTTCAGCATTTCATTATTTTCTGTATACAACCAGACTGGCGTTTGCTGGTCATGAAAAATCTTCTGTTCCAGATTTAAGCGGCCGCTTCTATCTAATATTACTCTAACAGGCTGTCGTTCGCCTTCTAGTCTGACCGTTAAACTCGGATTATCCGCTTCAGCTGTTCCAGCTCCTGTTAACAAAGCGTCATGACGCGCACGGTGTTTGAATACATCTTGTTTAACACCTAGATTAGTAATCCATTGACTCTGCCCATAATCGGTCGCTTGTTTACCATCTAAACTTACACTGACTTTCAATGTGACTTCTGGAATATTCTCAGATTTCGCATTAAAGAAGTCTTTATACATGAGCTCAGCTTCGGCTTGATACTGATATTCCACTTCAATGCCAGCAGATTGCAAAATATCATCTCCTGGAGAATCGAGCGAAATATCTTTCATGGCATACACTACTTTTTTTATACCTGCTTCAATGATTTTATTGACGCAAGGCGGTGTGGAACCAAAGTGTGTGCATGGTTCTAAGGATACATAAATCGTAGCGCCTTGTGCTTGGTCACCAGCCATATCTAAAGCTTGAACTTCTGCGTGACGTTCACCTTGCTTGAGATGTGCGCCTAAACCCACTATACGGCCATCCTTTACGACTACTGAGCCGACTGCTGGATTTACACCTGTCTGACCCTCTGCCATTTTTGCCAGTTGTATTGCATTTTGTAAAAATCGATTCAAACAATCACCTCATTAAAAAACCGTTGCCAAATAAAAATGGACAACGGGAAATAGAATTTATCATCATTTATCTTTGAAAATTGAAAAGTTTAGTATAAAGGCATACCTAAATAAGACCACTTAAACTAAAACTTTTTTAAATCATATAGATAAATAAGTTTCACATTTAATGATGTTCTTCATTCTTTCTCCCATCCAGACTATACTGTCGGCTCTAGATTTCCACTAGATCAGCCATATTCAAAAAAGAATACAGGTCGCAGGCTTTAATTTACTGCCGGTTGGGAATTTCACCCTGCCCCGAAAGAATTTTTATGAAATTGTTTCTGAATCAATAAGAGTTACTCAAAATCTTAACTCATGAATTAATCATATCTTATTTTTATCAATCTTACAATAACAAAAGCTTATCTAGCGTATTTGTTCATGAAAATCATATAAACTTTTAACTGCTTGCACAGATTGACGCACAATCATGTTTACACCATTACGTGCTTGATTAATGCCGTTGGTAATTTGTCCGATAGCAATAAGATGAGGCAGCGTACCATGTCGCGGACTGATTACCTGATTAGTTTCAGGTACGATTTGAATCCCTCCCATTGGGTGAGGTTGTACAATTTGTCTATTAGCGATATCTACAATAAAAGCATCGTCATCATCTAAATCTTTCAATTGTGTTTTTGGACCGGTGGCATTAATCACTACGTTGAAATAATCGAGCTCGTCTTGATTATGATATTTAAAGACGTACGTTTCATTTTTATATTGTACATCTGCTAAATCTTTTTTAACTACTACATGTCCAGCAGTAATTTCTTCGATTAGCAATCGTGCTGTGCTAGGAGGCATCGGATTGGAGTTGGCTTTTAAAATCGGCATGTATTTTTTCATAAAGGCTTCTTGGTCTTGCAAACTCAAACTATTCCATATCCAGTTCATATTTTCTTTAATAGTTTCAAGTATACTTTGGAAGACTCCTAATATTTCAGGATGCGCCAAATCATATTTCAAATCTTTAATCGGATCCCCTACTTTACGATGAATCAACTCTTGTAATGGAATATTGTAGTCTTCACATTCCTGTTCAAATAACCGTATCATAGATTCTAAGGGAACTACTCCAAAATGCGAGCGCAAAATACTTTCGAAATTTTCTTTTGTAATATGGTTTAGAGTAATATCAATCATATTTCCACGCACACTTGGAAACTCTCCGTGTCTGCTCGTAGCAGTAATCGGCAAATTAGGATGATGTTTAACCACATAACGTATGACATCTAAACTCGATAAGCCTGTGCCGATAATCGCAATATCATCAGTGCTGTCCACTTCATTTAGCGTTTCATAAGTCGGATAAGGTGATGGAATATAACCCTTCAGACCTTTCAAATGATAAGGATCGTGATATGCCATCGTACCTACTGTCAAGAAGACATAGTCGTACTGTCTGCATGCTTCTTGCTGGTGATTGGTACATACAAAATATTGAATTCTGGCATTTTCCTCAAAACCTTGTTCTAAATACATTTCAGTGGCTTTTTCCGTAATTAAATGAATGTTGCTGTATTGTTGATTGAATTTTTCTAAATAGCTTTTCATATAATGTCCGAATACAAATCGCGGTAAATATGTAGCATTATCAATTTTAAATTGATTTTGAGTTTCATACCAACTGAAAAATTCTGAGGCATCATGAGCATTCAGCGACATGTCTTTACTTGGCAAATTAATGAGTAGTTGCGCACTATCATTTTGAAAAGGCACCCCTTGCCCCATATTTTGAGGATCATCATACACATCAATGTCTAGTTCACTAAAATATGAATGAGCTTCTAATTGACGTAAAATACTGACACCTGCCGTGCCCATTCCAATAATTGCGACCCGCATTTTATTTCCTCCTCTATATTTCCGATTCACTCTATAGTTTCATTACCTATTATGCAATAAAAACAAATAAAGCGAAACAATTAAAACTGTTGCGTTTCAATTCTTCCGCTTTATAGAAAAGTTTAAATTTATTTATTGATGTTGTTTATCGTCTTTATAGACAAATAACTTGAAGTATTTACCCTCTGTATTAATTTTCTTATAGAAATCTGCAATTAAGGAAGCGTTACTTTCTGCCCATTTAATATCAGTTGCATATTGATGTTCTCCTGGATTTTTCGGATTCCATCTCATACTATAAAGTGTATTTTGATCTGGGTTTGATAAGAAATGAGAGTGAATAAAATCAGCTCCCCCATCTATTGCTTTTTCAGGTGTATCCCAATTATGTTTCTTAGCATATTCTGCACCCGTTTTAATAGGGTCTTTATCTAATGCGCCTACACCGTAAAAGTTATAATATTTCTTACCGTCTATTTCGACACCTTTGGATAAATCACTCTTCACAGCACCTGTTTCTAAAATAGCATGTGAAATTAAGTATACTTCATTAACATGACGTTTCTTGGCTGCTTTCATAAAGTCGTCAGTATGTGCAAGTAATGTAGGACGGTCTGCTAACATGCGTTTGATACGATTTTTTTCAATACCTTGGTATTTAGATAAATCTAAGAATTGATAGCGTTGAACTTTATCATTGATAAAATTTTTACTATTCATTGCATTTTTAATTTCAGTACCTGTCGCGTCATGCCATCTATCATTCTTATCAGATACTTGCTGACTCGTATAGTTATCAATTTGCTTTTTAGCAGCTTTGTCTAAAGTGACGTTAAGATGCTCCACTGTTTCTACTTTCTTTACATGTTTAAAGAATATTTGGTCAGAAATCATAGAAAAGAAAAGCGCTCCTGCTGCCGCTAAAATAACAAGTAGCCCTATAATAGCTATAATAGAGCCCTTCTTATGTTTCGTCATAATTACACCTCTTAGGTCAAGTTGAATTATAAAATTATAAATTCGGATATTAAACTATATCACTTTTTAAGTATAAAAAGCCATTTTGACTCTCCACCCATTATCTTATCATATCTTTGAAGCTGTCACGGCTTTGAAGTCAGAATGTAATATTGTTGTATTCTCTAGCTAATATTTTGATACTTTCAGTAATATTTATAAGTAATTTTTCCTTTCAAAAATAAAATAACCTGTTGAATCCAACAAAAAACTGCATTCAACAGGTAAAATTCCACTATTTAAA
This sequence comes from Staphylococcus debuckii, assembly GCF_003718735.1. Classification (NCBI taxonomy): domain Bacteria; kingdom Bacillati; phylum Bacillota; class Bacilli; order Caryophanales; family Staphylococcaceae; genus Staphylococcus; species Staphylococcus debuckii. The sequence continues at coordinate 1,847,611 of NZ_CP033460.1, forward strand.
CAGTGTCAACGAATTATCGTGACTTCAACGCTTATTCAGGACGTTTATAATCCATCATGATAAAGCTTGCTGCTTCTGATTTATTTTTATAATAGTAACGATTTAAATCGATAGTCCCTTCGATTGTGCCATCGCGATACATCATTTCATTAGTCATATTATTAATCATTACAAAATCCGAGCAATCTTTAATCATATCTAATTCGTCATGACGTGCAAAAAAGTGTTCTAAGTTCAAATGTGCGTAATCCATAGAATCCTCCCGTCTTATTTTTTCAAATGTTGCTGAATTTTATTAATTAGTCATATTTAGCTTTAAATCTTTAAAATAAATTGATTTCTGTTCTTCTATTTAACACCTATTTCGCTTATTAAGCAAATGAAACTCACTTATAAATTAAGTAAGATAGAAAACACCAGAAATAATATAATATGCATCTACCCAAAAGGAGGTATAACTTGTGAATATTGAGCATCAAATCAGTCGCAATAAAGGCATTATCTACTCGCTGCTGCATAAATACAATATTCGATATGACAGCGAAGAATATGCACAACTATTAACGATTAAAATGTGGGAATTGATACGTCAATTTGACATGTCTATCCATAATAGCATGAGCTGTTATTTATTTCAAAGACTCCATTTTTATCTCGTCGATTTGTTCAGAAGTAAAGGAAGACAACCAGAATTATGTACTATCAATACGGAAACCCTTGAATTAAATCATTCACTTCAAGTGAAGCATCCAAATGTCTTACCGCTCATGACTGCAGATTACTATCACTTGCTGAATGAACACGAGCGTATGTGGTTGAATCTCAAATTATTTGGTTTTAAACAATTTGAAATTCAGAAATTGATGGATAAATCAGCAACTTCCATTCGCAAATATCAGCAACGTGCACGTTTGAAATTAGAACCGCTCCGACAATTTTTGAAAGGAGGCATGTAAATTGGTCGAGACGCGTCAACACCCTGTTATCATTTACATGAAATCTTATCCGCATCAATGTTTCCAAGTTGAATGTGTCTATAATATTTTTCGTAAATTGACCAAACACTCTATAAAAAAGTATTTAGACTTACTAGTACGAATGCATCCGCTGCCAAAAAATGTTTTTTCATCAGACTTAAAACAATTATTGAATATACGTAAGCATTTGCCCTTAATTGTGGATACAAAGACGATTCTGTTTCCTATCAAACATACACAAGCCGCCTTGCAGTATTTTATCAACGGAATGCAGATTACGAGTATTAAACCAGAACAGCAACATACACGTGTGATCTTTTCAAACGGTCAACATCTCATCATTCACGCACCTTACAACTACGTTCATCGCAAATGGTTAGAATGTATTTTCTTACACTATTTTATGTTTATTGTACGCGATTAAACCGATATTCTAATAATTTTTTGGTGAAATAGCCTGTCACTACTTTAATAAAGTAGCAAGCAATAATCATTGCTAATATCGCACCAATTAAGAGTAAGGCGAGTTGAAGAGTGGAGAGATTCGTCTGTGGCTGCACGAAGTAATTCACCACATTAAGACTGGTCAATAATCCAAACAGAAAGAGTCCTAATAACAAAGCATTCGCAAGTAACATCAACACGATGATGATAAATAAGAAACTAGACCCATGTGTTTTATTAGAAAAAACATGTTGCTTTAGAAATAAATTTGAAAATCTAATCGGTTGATTTAATATTTTCGAATTTGCTTGGTTCGTTTGTGCTTCTGTCATAAATTGATTTAATTTTATTTTTTCTTTTTTATTTAAGAACCAAAGTTGCTTTTTAACTTTGGATTCAAATTGTTCTCTTTTCATATACCTATACACCTGCCCTTGCAATACAATAAAAAAAGAGGCAGAAATAGTTTAAAGATACACAAACTATTTCTGCCTTTATTTTAATATATTCCTAATTAAAGAGATACACTTTTTTTATTATAGGATTGAGAGTCCTGATTTTTGAATGTCTTTTGCAAATCCTTTAACAGTGTCTACTGATAATTCGTTAACATCGCGACCGATATTAGGGATTTTGCTGATTACACCTGCAGGGCATGTGATGATGTCTGCACCGATTTCATCTGCTTGAATGACATTGAATAGTTCACGGCAACTTGCCCATAATAACTTGATGCCTTCTTTTGAATGCGCAATTTCCACTGATTCTTTCATGAGTGGAAGCGGATCTACACCAGTATCAGCAATACGTCCAGCAAATACTGAGATATAAGTTGGAACACCTTCTGTTACTGCTTCTGTAATAGCTTTAACTTGATCTAAAGTATAAACAGCAGTCACATTCAAATGCACATTGTCAGCTGATAATTTCTTAATCAATGGAATTGTTGATTCACCATTAGTTGTGACAATAGGAATTTTAACAAATACATTTTTACCGTATTGTTTTAAAATTTCTGCTTCTTTAGCCATTGTATCTAAATCATCTGCAAATACTTCAAATGAAATTGAAGCATCTGGAATTTCACGTACCGCTTCTTCAGCAAATGTTTTATAATCCGTTACACCTGCTTTAGCCATTAAGCTTGGGTTAGTTGTGAAACCATCCACTTCATTATTTTTGTATGCTGCTTTCATTTCTTCGATATCCGCACCATCTGCGAATACTTCTACGTTTAAATCTGCTTTTACCATAGAATGAGTTCCTCCTATCATTACTACACTTTCATTCCTTAAGAATAACTAGATTATAACACGCACTATTCTAAAACGCGATTGTGCCAACTCAAAACTTTAAACAATTAGAGAGTTTTGTAAAGGAATGGTTTATCGCTATTCCAATATGATAATATGTAAGAATGAATAGAAATGGAGGTCGCCATGGCAAAATCTAAACTTTATTTTTATATTACTCTCATCTTGGTAGTTATCAGTTTTTACTTCAATATGCGTAATCCGATTTTTAATGCGCAATTTGAATCTATCGTTAAAAAAATTATCATCAGCAGTATCGTCAATGCAATTATCTTAATCATAGCAATTATTTTTGCAGATAAATCTATGAAACTTTCAAAGGAAAGAGCAGATTGGATTCGACCTGCTAGTAAATTCTTACCTTATATTTTATTAATAACCATTCTTCTGCATATCGCTGCTTCTTTAGTCTCATTCGGACTTCTAAAATAATCACTTGAATTTGACAATTGCTTCCAGCGATACCACAATTTACTTATTATTAATAAAAGAGGCGGTATAGTGCAATACTTATATGTATTTATCGGTGGCGCTTTAGGTGCACTGATAAGATTTCTATTATCACAATTAAATCATAGCGATGGATTTCCAACGGGGACCTTTATCGCTAACTTAGCAGGAGCTTTCCTGATGGGATTCTTTACAGCTTTGATTTTAAAGTTATTTCAAAACAATCCTTTATTTAAAAAAGGAATTACCACTGGATTCTTAGGGGCGTTAACGACTTTCTCTTCTTTCCAGTTTGAACTCGTACATATGTTAGAACAGCATCATTATCTATTGCTTGGTATTTATGCTGTTACAAGTTATATCTTGGGTATTCTGCTTTGTTACCTCGGCGGTAAATTAGGAGGTGCGCTCAGTCATGATTAAATTGTTGTTGATTATGCTTGGCGGCGGTTTAGGTGCGGTAGTTAGAGCTGCTGTCACACAAGCATGCAGCCGTATCCCTTCTGAAATGCCGATAGCTACGTTAATAGTAAACTTGGCAGGTAGTTTTGCAATTAGTTTATTGAGCGGTTTTGCTCTTTCCAATCAATGGGCTTCTCCATTATTGATTGTAGGTTTTTTAGGTGGATTGACAACATTTTCCACTCTATCTTTAGAATTGAAAAATCTATTAACAGAACAAACAAAGCCGGCGTTATTTATTCTATATAGTGCATTGCAATATATTCTTTGCTTTGCAGCATGCTGGCTTGGTTTTCTTCTTGCACATTAAAGAGAGCTCCTGCAAGTATATAGGAAAGGTGCTGGTACAAATCCCAGCACCTTTTTTATGTTGTCATAAACTCCGAAATAATAGGTTCAAACTTCTCTTTACTTACTAAATTTTCGATCCATATATCTGGAACAGCTTGAATACCATATAACAAACCGGCAATACTTCCAGTTATCGAGCCTACCGTATCTGTATCGCCGCCTAAATTAACTGCTTTAAGCACAGCATCTTTGAAATTATCAGAATTGCCGATACACCACAATGCTGCTTCTAAAGTATCTACGACATATCCAGAGGACTGAATATAACTTTGGGGGAGCTGATAGAAATCTGACTGAAATACTTTTTCAAAATAATTTTGGTATTCCTCAGAAAGTTCAGCATCCTGTTTTAAATATATACTCAATTCTTTTTCTGTATTCTCCACACTCATCTTAAAGGTATGTCCTAAAGTAATGTTACGTAATATTTCTACATAAATAATTGAGGCGATGTGTGAACGCGGATGCCCGTGTGTAATACGTGTATAGGCAATGACTTTATCCACGACTTCATTAAACGCCATCTCTTCAGGTAAACACTTGATTAACGGCGCAATCCTCATCAAAGCACCATTCCCGTTATTATATTCTGATGTGCCGCCGCATTGTTCGGCTGGCGTTCCCGCTTCATATCTTCTAATTGCCTGTGTTGTAGAATTACCTACACCAAATGCAACACCAAAGGGCGTCAAATAGCCATCATTCAAATAACGAACAAATTTTTGCATTAAACTGTCTAGATTGCCCTGCTCATTAATATTTTCTGCCAAGCATAAGGTAAGCGAACTGTCATCCGACCATGTTCCAGGTGGTTGGTTACATGTACCATAACCAATCATGCTATCAATATTAAAACTGCCTCTATTTTCAAATTCGACAGGTACTCCTAAAGCATCTCCTACCATCGCTCCATATAACATTCCTTTATAATCAGCCATTCAAATCACCTATTTATGATGTCCAGAATAATTATCAGGGTCAGGACCCACACGTTTATCTGCATTTAAATTATCTAATTGCGCCATTTGTGAATCGGACAGTTCAAAATCAAACACTTCTAAATTCTCTTTAATGCGTGAAGGCGTCACTGACTTCGGTATTACAACGACATCATGTTGAATATTCCAGCGAATAATAACTTGAGCCGGTGACTTGCCTACTTCTTCAGCTACTGATTTAACAACTTCATCATCTAAGATTTGAGCATTCATAAGCGGAGACCATGATTCCATTTGAATACGCTGCGCATTCAGATATGTACGCAAGTCTTCTTGAATTAAATAGGGATGGAATTCTACTTGATCAATTACCGGTTTAATAGAGGCATGAGATAATAAAGCTTCAAAGTGATGCGGTTTAAAGTTGCTGACCCCAATATTTTTCACCTTATTATCTTTCAGTAAATCTTCCATTCCTTTCCAAGTCTCAATCATCATATCCTCATCCATACCAGGCCAATGCATTAAATATAAATCTAAATAATCAAGACCTAATTTGTTAAGAGAAGTTTGATAAGCCTCAGCCACATTTTCTCTGCCATAATCTTCCAACCATAATTTCGACGTAATAAATAAGTCCGAACGTTTCAAGCCAATAGATTCTAATCCAGCCTTGATCCCCTCACCGACCTTTTCTTCATTACCATAAATCATAGCCGTATCAATACTTCTGTAACCATTCTCAATCGCAAACTGAACCGCTTCTTTAGCCTGCTCATCATTTTCCACACGGAAAGTACCTAAACCGACAATCGGCATACGGTTACCATTATAAAATTCTACATATTCCATTCTTATCTCTCTCCTTGTCATTGATATCTCTACTATACCTTAAACTTTACCGGCCATGCATTCACTCAAACTTCCTTTTCAGGAAAAAGAAAAGCACTGTAAGAGCTGTAGCAACTCAAACAGTGCCTCAAACCTTAATTAAAAGATTCAATTTCTTCCATAATGCGTGCCAAATCTTCAACATTATATTGAATGCGGCCATGGAAAACAAATTTATTAAAGTATTCATCCAATTGTTCAGCACCTACAAGTACTTTAGTATTGGTATTTTGTGCGTAATTCGAAATCGTCACGGCACCTTCATTTTTAGGATTGAAATAAAGTAATGCCATTGGTGTATATTTCAAATTCAACTGACGTTGCAACGCATCTGCTAACTGTTCAACATAGTGCAATTGTTTAGAGTAATTCACAAACGTTGCAGATTGTTGATCGTCATTTTCATCTAATACTAAAGTTTGCGGTGTGCGCTGATCTAAATTTAAGGCATTGAAAACTTGTTCAATGGTAGGTAATTCAGCAAACTGTTTGCCGCTGATGCCATTATAAACGTGCCCTTTTAAAAGTTGCGAGTCTATAATGTATAAACCTGTACGTGTTAACACTAAATGACTGATACGTTCGATATCATTCATATCATTTTTCGGCAAGAAGATGTTTGCCATAATATGCATATCTTCAGGACGAATGCGTTTTTCTTTCACTAAGCGTTCTCTTATACCGATAAGACGCATATCAGTGATATATTCGCTATGGTTTTTTGAAAACAGCTTCAATGCATCAATTTCACGATCTTTCGAATCGACTGTAGCATCAAAATCAGCACGTTGCTTCGTTACTGTTTTCTTATGTTCTACACGTTCTTTTTCAAGCTCATCTTCGTAATTATCTTTCAAGCTTTTTTCTTTTGCTTCATATTGTTCTTCTGCTTGCTGTTGTGCTTTCTTTTTACTGTTTAATGCAGTTAAGAACAATATTAAGAATATAACAGCTATGACTATCGCTGCTACTAAACCAATTTCCAATGGTCCCATACCTATTCCGCTCCTTTACTTGTCTTACGTTTCATTATAAAGGAAAGTTTCGATTCTATCGATAATAATCCTGAATTTCATACAAAAATCGCAGAATTATGCTTGGACCGCTTCTTTCAATACATCCACTTTGTCTACACGTTCCCAAGGCAATGCGATGTCTGTACGGCCGAAATGGCCATAAGCCGCCGTTTGTTTGTATATCGGACGTTTTAAATCCAACATTTTAATGATACCTGCTGGACGTAAATCAAAATTATCACGGACCGCTTCTACTAGTTTGCCTTCAGAAACTTTTCCAGTTCCAAATGTATCTATAGAAATTGAAACAGGTTCCGCTACACCGATAGCATAAGCAAGTTGGACTTCACATTTATCAGCTAATCCTGCTGCTACAATATTTTTAGCCACATAGCGTGCTGCATAAGCTGCTGAACGGTCTACTTTTGTTGGATCTTTACCGCTGAAACAACCGCCGCCGTGACGTGCAAAACCACCATAAGTATCAACAATAATTTTACGACCAGTCAAGCCTGCATCACCTTGTGGTCCGCCGATAACAAAGCGGCCTGTTGGATTAATGAAGAACTTAGTTTCATCATCTAATAATGATGAAGGTACAATCGGGTCGATAACATGTTTGCGGATATCCTCTTGGATTTGATCTAATGTGATTTCTTCAGCATGTTGTGTTGAAATAACAATAGTATCAATTCTGATTGGTTTATCATTTTCATCGTATTCTACTGTAACTTGCACTTTTCCATCAGGACGCAAGTATTTTAACGTGCCATCTTTACGCACATCTGACAAACGTTTCGCAAGTTGGTGTGAAAAGAAAATAGGTGTCGGCATATACGTATCAGTTTCGTTTGTAGCGTAACCGAACATTAAACCTTGGTCCCCTGCACCTGTAGCTTCAATTTCTTCTTCGCTGATTTCATTTCTATATTCTAAAGCGCGGTCTACTGCTTGCGCAATATCAGGAGATTGTTCATCAATTGCTGACATCACAGCCATTGTTTGGTTGTCATAGCCGTATTTTGCTCTTGTATAACCAATTTCTTCAACTGTATCTCTTACTACTTTTGGAAAATCAACATAAGTGGAAGTAGAGATTTCCCCGACAATCATAGCCATTCCCGTAGTGACTACTGTCTCACATGCCACCCGCGCATCTGGATCTTTCTTTAATAATTCATCCAAAATAGCATCTGAAATTTGGTCTGCTATTTTATCAGGATGTCCTTCTGTAACAGATTCTGACGTAAATAATCTTCTATTATTCGACATAACTGACTCCTTTTGATTTTAATTACGAAAACTCTCTATCTATGAGCTCAAATTAAAAAGGGCTTCCACTATATATACATAGAGAGAAAGCCCTTTGACGTCCTTTCGCTCTTATCGTTCAAACGTCTTATCTGACATTTGCAAACGGTTTGGCACCTTTCTCCAATAAGGAGAGGTTGCTGGGCTTCGTTGGGTCCATGTCCCTCCGCCACTCAGGATAAGAGAATCCGTTACAAATAATACTACCCAAACAAAATAAAATTGTCAATTACACGAATTGTTTTTTCATAAATCCGATGTGGAATAATGGATATAGTATGTTATACTATAAAAATGTAAAGGCTTACAATTACATTAATACTTACGCGCTGGAGGGGTTTTTAAAAATGGCAGTAGATGCACAAACAAATTTAAAAAAGTTGAATCATTTGATTGAAAAACCATCATCATTATTTCAACTTACAAAAACGCAACTTTACAACAAGATTTTAGACAATAATGAAGGCGAACTCACAGAACTAGGAGCAATCAATCAATTGACAGGCCAATATACAGGTCGTTCTCCTAAAGATAAATTTATTGTAAACGAACCTTCTTACAGAGATGCAATTGACTGGGGCTCAGTAAACCAACCTATCGAAGAAGAAAAATTCCTTAGATTGTATGATAAAGTTCTAGATTACTTAGACCAAAAAGACGAATTATACGTCTTCAATGGTTACGCAGGAAGTGACCAAGATACTCAATTACGTTTAACAGTAGTCAACGAAATGGCTTGGCACAATTTATTCGCACATAACATGTTTATCCGCCCTTCTTCTAAGGATGAAGCAGAAAAAATTAAAGCGAACTTTACAATTGTTTCTGCGCCTCACTTCAAAGCAAACCCTGAAGAAGATGGCACAGCTTCTGAAACTTTCGTTATCATTTCTTTCAAACACCGTATTATCCTTATCGGTGGAACAGAATATGCTGGAGAAATGAAGAAAGGTATCTTCTCAGTAATGAACTATTTATTACCTCAACAAGATATCATGAGTATGCACTGCTCCGCTAACGTGGGTGAAAAAGGCGACGTTGCATTATTCTTCGGATTATCTGGAACAGGTAAAACAACTTTATCAGCAGCTCCAGATCGTAAATTAATCGGTGATGATGAACACGGCTGGAATAAAAATGGTATTTTCAACATTGAAGGCGGCTGCTATGCGAAAGCCATCAATCTTTCAAAAGCAAAAGAACCTCAAATTTATGATGCAATCCGTTATGGTACAATCTTAGAAAATGTTGTAGTCGAAGAAGATGGAAACGTTGATTTCGATGACAATAAATATACTGAAAACACACGTGCAGCATACCCTATCGACTATATTGATAATATTGCTAAACCATCTAAAGCAGCGCATCCGAATACAATCGTATTCTTAACAGCTGATGCATTCGGCGTATTGCCTCCAATTTCTAAATTAACAAAAGAACAAGCGTTGTATCATTTCTTAAGTGGATTCACTTCTAAATTAGCAGGTACTGAACGTGGTATCACTGAGCCTGTACCATCATTCTCTACATGCTTCGGTGCACCATTCTTGCCATTAAATCCTAAGAAATATGCTGAATTACTTGGACAATTGATTGATAAACATGATGTTGAAGTATATTTAGTAAATACAGGCTGGACTGGCGGAAAATACGGCGTAGGTCGTCGTATCAGCTTAAAATATACTCGTCGCATGGTTGATGCAGCTATTAAAGGCGAATTGAAAAATGCAGAATTCGAACAAGATGAAGTATTCGGTTTGAATGTGCCTAAAGACATTGAAGACGTACCGAAATCTATCTTACAACCAATCAATGCATGGAGTAATCAAGATGCTTACCGCGAACAAGCACAAGATTTAATCTCTCGCTTTGTAGAAAACTTCAAAAAATTCGGTGAAGATAGTCAAGAAATCCCTGAAAAAGGCGGATTTAAAGCTTAATATTAGTTATAAAGGAGCTGAGACAGTTTTGTCTTAGCTCCTTTTTTTGGTTAGATGAGTTGATTGTGGTATGCATTGTAGGGAAAGTGTCGAGACTCGACTTGCCCACCTATACAGTTGCCCCGCCTTCCTCCATTTTGACTACTTATTATTTTCAACACGATCCATCCACTCATGAATGACTTTTAATACCTCTTTCAACGCTTCTGGTCTTGGAACATGCCCTTCTTGCATTTGATAAAATGTTTCATAACGATGTCCGATACGTTCTAAATAATCTGCTAAATAATAACCTTGATGGATGCCTACTTGTTTATCTTTTCCTCCATGAATAATTAAGATTGGAGGACTATTTTCGTCAATATATTGCAAGGCTTCTCTTTTTTCATATGCAGCTAAATCCTTCTTAGGATGCCCTACCATTCTGCGCAGCATTCCGCGTAAGTCTATGCGTTCTTCATACATTAAATGCAAATCAGAGACGCCGCCCCAAATGATATAACTGTCAGCCGGCAAATATTGAAATGTAAGCAACCCTTGCAAGCCCCCTCTAGAGAAACCGACGAGGTGAACATAAGCATCCGGGTAGATGTGTTTTAATATATCTATAGCTTGAGTGACGTCATGCAAGTCATTACCTGAGAATTCATCACGACCTTCACTGCCATTATTTCCTCTATAGTAAGGTCCGAATACTAATGTACGAGAATCTGAAAATTGTAGCAGACGACCGGTACGAACGCGTCCGACTTTGCCTTTACCGCCGCGTAAATAAATAACAATACGTTGCACTTTTTCTTTAGGCGTCAACATTAGTCCTTTCACTTTGAGATGATCGACTTCATAAGTAACTTCTTCTCCAATATGTGAAGCCAAATCAATTGGCATACGTTTTCTATTGATAAAGTCCAAGCGCACTCACTCTTTCTGCACATTTTAATATTACTTCATCAGTCAGCAAGAAACTTTTATCTTGGTCTGCTATATCGTCTAGATTCTGACATATAACAGGTCCAGCAGTTTCTAAATAATCCTCTTTCGTTTGTATGCTTTCTACTTGTGCCGCAAATACATCTTTTGTAAACCAGCGTTCTCCGTTAGGATAATACACTGTATATTGAGCGATATATTGCATCTGTTGGATAATAGCACCAGTCTCTTCAAACAGTTCACGTTTTGCTGCAACCTCGCTCGTTTCTCCCGCTTCTATTTTCCCTCCTGGAAACTCTATGCCACGCTTCTTGTGTCGTGTCAGTACAAATCCATCTTGATATAAAGGAATTACCAGAACATGTTCGCCGTTTGCGATATCTGTAGAATTCTTGTAATGCATCTCTATTTGATTATTAAATTGGTCATGAGTAATCACGTTCTATCACATTCCTTTGAATAATATGCTAAAATATAAATCGTTATGAGTTGGATTTACATTTATTTCTAAGAGTTGGAGGGATTATTTTGAAAAAACTCTTTCTAGGCATAATCTGGGTGTATCAACATTTTATTTCGCCACTTACACCCCCAACTTGCCGCTTCTATCCTACTTGTTCTAACTATACTAAAGAAGCCATTGAAGTTCACGGCGCACTCAAAGGATCCTGGTTAGGAATCAAACGTATCTCTAAGTGTCACCCTTTTCATAAAGGCGGATTTGATCCAGTACCGTTGAAACATAATCATGAACATTGCGAACATCATCATTCATAAGGTGTTAACTTATTTTTATCTACTTTAGGGGGCGTAAATTCAATACGTCCCTCTTTTAATATGCCATTTTCTGCTGTAAATTCTTCTGAAAAATAATAACCATATGGCGTGATATCACCAGGATAATCGCCTAATCGACTTAGATACGCTGTAAAATATCGACTTAGCCCATATTCATACATACCGCCGATGACAACTTTAACATTTTTCTGCTGTAAAAATTTAATCGCTTCCAACATGCGGTCAATACCGCCTAAACGAAACGGTTTTAATACTACCGTTTCAATATTATAGTTTTCAATATAACATACAATCGAATCTATATCTGATGCTTTTTCATCTAAAGCGATAGGAGGAATTGTCCCCTTTTCTATATTGTTTATACTACTTAAATATCTGAAAGGTTCTTCAATATATAAAATATTAAAATGGTTATTAATTTCTTGCAATTCAGGTACATCATCTGAACCCAGTGATTCATTGGCATCTAAAGCAAGTAATGGTTGCGATGATAGTTGGCTCAACTGTTCCAAATCACCTTCCACTGTTTCCGACCATTTTAATTTAACACGTCGAGGTTGCGTATTTTGCAAGACGTTCAATTGTACCTCTGATAATCCACTTACCGTTGCTCCATATTCAACTGAAAATGCTTCTAATTTATTAAATGCTTGATAGAGTGCCATCGCTGCCGTACAACGTGCTGCAGGCTCTCCAGATAACTGGTCTAAAGCAGTTTGAGCTGTCTCAAAATCAGCAAATTCCTTTCCAGAGATTTCTTTTTCAAACCAGGTCTTTAAGCTATGATAAACGGTGTCAATGGTTTCGTTGGCGTACCAATAAGTTTCGAATGCATTACATTCTCCAAAGTAACTATTTCCTTCTTGATTAATGATTTCTATAATTAAAACTTTGCGTGCATGCATTTCAATTTTAGGTGTTTGTATTGGCGTTTTAAAAGGAGCTTGATAAGTATAAAAATTTATCGTTTTAAATTTCATCTTTTATTCCTCTATCGGACCGCGCTTCAATTTGCCTGTAGAAGTATAAGGCAGGGTATTCACGCGTTGGTATGTTTTCGGCAACTTATATTTCGCGAGTTCTCGACGTAAATATTGCTGGAGATTATCTTCATTAATTTCAGCTTCACTGACATAATACAATTTCGGTACTTGGCCCCATTCTTCATTTGGAACGCCAATGCACATGGCGTCTTCAATTTCAGGATGAGCTTTGGCTGCTGTCTCGATTTCGAATGGATAGATATTTTCTCCCCCGCTGATAATCAAATCTTTGCGACGATCATAAATCATCACATTACCTTCTATATCAATTTTAGCGATATCTCCTGTTTTGAAATAACCATTTTCAAAGGTGTTCGAGAGGTTTATTGGATATAAATATCCATCGATGACATTATCGCCTTTTATGAGCAATTCTCCGTGACCTTCATGATTGGGCTCTGTAATTTTGACATCGACGTTCGGACTGGGTTTGCCGACAGTGTCTGGGTTGTATTTGAGCATGGAGGGAGAAGCGGTTAAGAATTGCGAGCATGTTTCAGTCATTCCGAATGAATTATAGATAGGTAATTGATAGCTCAAGGCTTTATCGATTAAGGTATGTGAAAGCTTAGCTCCGCCCAACAAAATTTTCTCTAAGTAATGCGGTTCATTAAGTCCTTCATCTATCAGCCATTTTAAAGTTTGAGGCACAAGTGAAATATGTGTAATAGTTTCCTGTTGTATGATTTCTAAAATTTGCGAAGCATCAAATTTATTGACGATTCTTACTGAAAAACCTTCTATTATACTGCGTAAAAGGATGCTTAAGCCTGAAATGTGATAGATTGGCAATACTGTTAACCATTTAGTATTTTGATCAAATCCAAGACTTTCTTTACACCCCATCGCACTAGCTAGATGATTATTAAATGTTTGCGGTACTGCTTTTTGAGGCCCCGTCGTTCCTGAAGTAAACATGATTGAAGCAATGCGGTCTAATTCTAGAGGTTCTTCATAAGTTTTGGTGCTGCGTTGCGCTTCAATTTCGGACCAGTTAATAATATTAAATCCATTTAATTCTAAGGGCAAAATAGCCACTATTGTATCTGTTTCTACGGAATTTAATTGTGCAGTTATTTCATTTTCAGTGAGTCTGGTATTAATCATCACTGCTTCTATTCCAGCTAACCAAGCACCATAAATAATCAATGCTGAGTCAATGCGGTTATCTAAATAAAATGCAATGCGTTTACGTTTCTGTTGATGCAGAACGTATGCATATTGTAAGGCTGTTTCGTATACATTCGCGTATGTAAGTTGTGTTGTTTTATCTTCTAATGCTATATTTTCCGGTATTTTCTCTGCATTTTGTTTTAACCATAAATCCATGGTACCGACCTCCTTTTATCTCTTCTCTTACATTTTAACAAAGAAAGTCATTTCACGAAGAGAATTGGCTTTAAAAAGAAGAAGAGAGCAGAACAAAATAATGTCCTACTCCCACTCATATTCTAATTCAATAATTCATTTAATTTATCTTTAATACTTTGCAACTTACTGTCGATATCATTTAATAAGCCGTCAACTTTAGATTGGTTATCGCCGTTTTGTTGCGCTTGATTGGCTTGTTTCAACTTATCCACTGCATTTTGGTATTGATCCGTCAATTTGTTATCGCCATTATTCGTTGCTTTGTCTTTTAATTGATTGACTTCATTTTGAGCAGAATCAATTGCATTTTGACTGTTTTGACCGTTTTGGATATTATTTTTTGCATTTTCAATTTTTTCTTTAATGACTGTTTCTTTTTCTTTAATTATTTCTTTGTAATTATTCGTTACTTTTGGTTGACTTTGTTCTTTAGATTGATCATTTGATTGTTGTGTCTGCTCTGATTGCTGATTTTGATTTGCAGTTTGGTCATCATTTTTCGGCTGCATCATATTCTTTACGATAAAGATAGCTACTACAATTAATAAAATCACTACTATCGCAGCCAACCATTTTTTACCTTTGTTGCTTTTGCGATTTTCCTCTTCTAACATTCGTTCTCTGCGATAATCGCGCTCGTTATAATAACGGCCATCTTCATCTGAGCGACGACGGTATTCATCTTCTCTCAAATCTTCAGGACGTCTGTGATAATCTTCATCTCGATAATCATCTTGACGTCTACGATAATCATCATCACGGCGGTGTTCTCTGCCCTCGTCATAGTCACGATTATTACGGTCGGATCTTCTCATGTGTAATCACCTTGTTTCCATTTTTTATTTAGTAAAGTAATTGTTAGTTATTACATTAATTATACCATTTCTGAAAAAAATAAACCTCGTAAAAAAGTCTGATGTGTCCTTAATCAACTGCATTGTCATGCAACTTAATTTGTAGGATAATTAAAAAATAACTTTCGTGAAATGAGGAAATCCAATTGCGTTCTAATCAATCTAAACCGTTTACATATTATTTGAAGTATGTGATAACTTGTCTTCTCGTCTTTATTATCATTTATTTTCTTTATATTAATTATGGCACAAACTTATTTCAATTAGACGTGCCCAAAAATTCTTCCATGTATTACCTTATCCATTTAGATTGGAAAGGTTATGCTAATGCTTATGTTGCAACTTTAACTACTATTATCATTCCATTATTGTTGATAGGCTTGGTTTTATTTTTAATATCAAGACTTATGAAAGGAAGAATTAAAAAAATCCTTTTGAAAATTTTACCAATTGTAATCTTTTCAGCCTTATTTGCGTTGATTTTCATCCCACTGTTATTTGTATTGAACGTAACGCATTTTTCATTTATCGCAACTTTCTTATCTTTTTTAGCTTTGTCTAAACCAGCAATGGTAAAAATTTATCACTTCAGCCAAAGAAGCGTGAGTGAGATCAATCAACCCATTTCAATAGAAGAACTTAAAGAAAAAGAAGCAAACAATCAAAAATAAAGTAATAAACCACAGTAGCGCCATCTTTCAAACTACTGTGGTTTTCTTGTTTAAAGTACTTGTTTTAATTTTGAGACAGCTTGATAAATTTCAACTAACTCCTCATAACTGAATTGTTCTTTATATCTTTGATAGACACTATCATAATATCGCTCTATTTCATTTTTATAAAGCTGGCCTTTTTCACTAAGTTTTATGCCGTATGAACGCTTATCTTCTTCATGTCTATATCGTTTTATAAATCCTTTAGACTCAAGCTTTACTAACTGTTGACTGATCGCACTTTTAGATATATTCATTATTTTAGCAATTTCACTAGGTTTATATTCAGGATTTTGAATGATTAAAGTTAAAATAACGTATTGTTGATTATTCAAATCAAAATTTTGATATTTCCTCTCTTCTTTTTCGAAATGAATATATAAATCTTCGCCTATTTTATTGATTGCTTTGGTCAGCTCTTTGAAGCTCAATGACTCTTTTAAATCTTGATTATTCGTTATACTCGTCTTTTCCATTCGCTTTTTCACTTCCTTTTTTCTTAAACCAATTTTTAGGATTCAATTTACTTTTATATTTATTCACGGCTTCTTTTCCTAATAATATTATAGCAAGTAACATAGATGATTCCGCAACAATAATTGTTCCACCTATAATCATCCCTTTTACCTTCAAATCAATTGGTAAAAATGTTGTTAAACCTGCTACCGCATATAATGCAAAACAAGCAATTACAGCACCAATTCCTACTTTAAACTTCTTACTTTTATTACCTTTATGCTTAACTTCTGTAAAATTTTCAGACAATTTAGTCACCTCGTTTAGTTTAGTTAACTAAACTAAATTATATAAGAATCCTTGCTGCTTGTAAAATATTAGGCGCAATAATTTTCTGATTAAAAATGAGCAAATATTTTAAAATTCCTAATAGACACAACCTTATTTGTTCGAATTTTCTATTATTTATTTTTCTTTAGTAATTATGGAGATAAATTTCTTTTACAAAAGGAGTGGTTATTAATAAAAGCAGTTACTTCTCAAGGTCATAAAAATATGGAAGTTCGCAAATTCGAAGATCCTAAGATAGAAACATCAACTGATTAGATAGCTAATGTCGGTTCAGAAAAAAGGAAGTTTGGACAAGATAATGTCCAAGCTTCTTCTTTAGTGTGGGCAGAGTTATTTGATTGTTAGGAAGTGTGCGATTTGTAATATGAGGTGCGAGTTGCGTGGCGAATACGTTCGATGGATAGATATATTGGCCAAGAATTAGGTCAACGTGTCCAATAAATGAATATATTGGACAAGATTACGATCAACGTGTCCAATATCCTGATAATCTAGACACTTCTTTAAATCTTGTGTCCAGATTACACCCTTTTCTAGACACTTCTCCAATTCTTGTGTCTAGATTACGACCTATTCCAATTCCTTCACACTTAATAAACGTCAACATCAGCCGAAAACGTGAACTCACTCTATCACTGCATATCCACCATAAATCTCTACAACAATAATGTTTTAATATCCAATTCAAAAAGCACCCTTGCTCTCATGTTACAAACATTGAAAGCAAAGGTGCTTAAATTTAGCGGAAGGTGAGGGATTCGAACCCTCGAGACGCTTGTGGCGCCTACACACTTTCCAGGCGTGCTCCTTCGGCCAGCTCGGACAACCTTCCATACACAATATATGTAATTAAATAAAAAATCAGAAACGATACTTCGTTTCTGATTGAATGACTCCTACGGGACTCGAACCCGTGTTACCGCCGTGAAAGGGCGGTGTCTTAACCGCTTGACCAAGGAGCCGTGGCTCCACAGGTAGGACTCGAACCTACGACTGATCGGTTAACAGCCGATAGCTCTACCACTGAGCTACTGTGGAATAATCAAATAATGGAGCGGGTGATGGGAATCGAACCCACAACATCAGCTTGGAAGGCTGAGGTTTTGCCATTAAACTACACCCGCATTAACGATTATGGGGCGGTTGATGGGAATCGAACCCACGAATGTCGGAACCACAATCCGATGTGTTAACCACTTCACCACAACCGCCAGACAAAGTTTAAAAGAATGGTTCAGGACAGAGTCGAACTGCCGACACATGGAGCTTCAATCCATTGCTCTACCAACTGAGCTACTGAACCGTATTATTAAAATGGCGGTCTCGACGGGAATCGAACCCGCGATCTCCTGCGTGACAGGCAGGCGTGTTAACCGCTACACTACGAGACCTAAGAAAAATATGTATTGCGGGAGGCGGATTTGAACCACCGACCTTCGGGTTATGAGCCCGACGAGCTACCGAACTGCTCCATCCCGCGATAATAATATTAGTAAATTTGACTACCTATTTAATATATCATACATTGTTAAGTAATGTCAAATCTTTTTAACAAAATGTGAACTTTGTTTCGTTGGTTTGAAACTTGTTAATCTCTTTTTTCAAGACAATAACTAGTATATTAACTTTCCCTTCTTGCGTCAAGCACATTCTAAAAGAAATTAGTGTAATAAATATATAATTACTATAAATCTTTATTTTTAGTGAGCAAATGACAATAAATTAAGCCGTTTTTCGTCTGTAATTCATTTAAAAAACATTATCATTTTAATTTTACATCAACAATTTACTTACTAAATTAAAGAAAGGGATTGAAACATCGTCAATAATGTTCCCTTCCCTTACGAATTAATATGATTCATTTTTTATTTTGAAATTGTAGCTAACCATGCAAATTTATTTTTTTGTACCATATCTAAATTGAGATTTAAATCTTTTACTATAGCTTTCAAATCCTCAATGTACGTATAATATTCTGTTTGTAAATCCTCAGTTAAATTGAAGTATTCTTTGTTGTTATAATAATTAATTAAATCTTGCTTATATTTCTCACTTTCAAACATTGTATCTAGAATTAACAACTTTCCATCTGCTGTTAAAGCATTCATCATATTTTGGATTGCTCCTGCCTTTTCTTCAGGTTTCACATGATGAAATGCGAATGAAGTTACAATATAGTTAAACGATTCATCAAATGGTATGTCGAAGAAATGACCATACTGCACATTTAAATGCTTAGTTTCATTGGCAACTGCGCGCATATCCTCAGACGGATCAATCGCTGATACCTCATTGCCTTTATCTTTCAGCATCAAAGTCAGATTTCCAGTACCTGCCCCGATTTCAAGTACTTTGCCTTCTGCTGTGCTTGCCAATTCATTCAACATTTCTGAATAATTGATAAAAACATCTCTGTATTCTTCGTTCTCTCCACTTACAGTAGCATCATATTCTGGTGCCCACTTCTTAAATATATCCATAAATTCCATTTCCCGATAACACCTCAATTCCGAGTATTTCGATATATATTATATATCATTAGTATTTCGAAAACAAAGTAAATTACTTACAATATAAAAGTTTTAATACTCTGAATTTAAATGCAATTCAGTTATTTTATTGCGAACATAAGTATACCAAACTATAAATAAACACCCCTAAAGTTGAATTTTCCAGGTTCAACATTAGGGGGTGCAGTACACAGTCACTTATTATTTAGTTGGTTCTTCTGTCCCTACAATAAATCCTTGCTTTTCTAAATCTTCAACTGCATTTTCAAGAATTTTTTCAGTATCAGCAGAAAGTGTATGCAGATGAATTCCATCTGTCAACTGCGCTAACATCGTTCCTTTAAATTTCGTCATTTCTTCAATAAATACTTGGATATCTTCATGTGTTTCTATCATGAGTTCAGCCCGGATGTTGCCGTATACTGGATGCTCCACTGATACGTCATCAATCATAGCGCCGTTTTCAACTATCAAAGAAAGTTCCGCTTCCATCTCATCAAAATCATGTTGACACATCACTAATCGTTTATGTGTCTTCCCTTGTGGTTCAATATTTAAAAAGTATCCTTTACTCGTTGACTTAATTGCATAATCTCTCGTTTTCAAGTGTGAAATATCTTTCACGATAATTTGACGAGAGACTCCGAATCGTTGACTCAATTCGGACCCTTTAATCGGTTCATTTGTCATTTTAAGCAGTTCAACAATTTCTGCTCTTCTTTCATCAGCTTGGCTCATCCAAGGCCACCCCTTTTAGTATAGTCTCTATTTGTTCAAAGCACTGATCTATTTCATTAATCTGTGTATTTTTTGAAAATGAAATTCTGATATATTGATCTGCTTCTTGTTGTTCATCATTTATTTTATGCATTAATCCATCACTTAGCAATAAACCATGACCGCATGCCGTGCCAGTTGAAATACAAATATTACGGCTTGATAGTGTCTGCATAATGTATTGACCTTCAAAATGCGGCGTTAATAATCCAATTATATGAGGTGCATGGTGATTATATTTTAGAACTGTAAAATTTGCATCTTCTGCACGTGTTAATGCATGTTGATAATTTTTTTCTATATGCGCAATGTCCGCATCTAAAGAGAGTGCCTTCGTCATCGCTAATATACTAGGTACATCTAATGTCCCGTTTCTAGTACCTTCTTCATGAAAGTAATGTATATTTGTCGGTCTCAAAGATTTATGATCAATCAATAAAGCACCGCTTCCCTTTGTCCCATTAAATTTATGTCCTGAGAAAGCATAAGAAGTAAAATCATCAATATGCATATCTGCTATCTTATGCACAGCTTGAACACCGTCTACATGCACTGGAATATTCTGTTCCGCTCCCATAGCTGCTATTTCATGCACGGGTAAGATATATCCGGTTTCCGAACTCACATGCTGCGCGATTAATAGCACAGTTTCATCTGTAATCAATTCAGCTAAACCTGTTAAATCAATCTCTCCATTTTGATCTATAGGCATCTCTATGATTTCAAACTGCTTAGAAAAGGGTTCTAGCGCCGCAGCTATTGATGGATGCTCATACGGAGATACAATCACTCTGCCTTCAGGTGCTTGTTGCAGATAAGTAGTGATTGCAATTTGATTGGCATGAGAACCGCTCGTTGTAAAGAGCACTTCTTTTTTAGTCTTAAATTTTTCCTGTATGAACTTTCTGCTTGAATCCAGAGCCTCTCGCACCATTTCGCCACCTGCATGCAAACTCTCACTATTAAAAAATAGAGCTTTCTGTGCTTCTTGATAAATCTCTAACACTTCTTCTGCTGGTTTGGTTGTCGATGCATTATCTAAATAAATCATATCGCTTCCCCCACTTGCATTTATCTTAATTATATGACAAAATCATTGCATACATACATGTTAACATAATTGTATATACTAATGTAAATAGAGGTGTAAACATGAGACGGGTAATTATTGTTGGAAGTGGAATCGCCGCCCTTTCATTCATCCGTCATTTAAATCATGATATTGAAGTCGTTTGCATAACTAAAGATCAACTTACTGAGAATAATAGTAACTTTGCGCAAGGCGGTATCTGTTTTTCTAAAAATGAAAGCGATGACGGCTTAGCTCATAGTATTGATACATTTAAAGCTGGCGCTGAGATGGGTGATTTTGAAGTGATTCAAGAAGTCATTACTAAAAGTTACCCTTTTATTCAGGAGTTAATTGATGAAGGTTTATCTTTTGATAAAAACTCCAAATCAGGAGAACTCGATTATGCAATGGAAGGCGCACATTGTAAGCCTAGAATTTTGCATGCTGGCGGAGACCAGACAGGTAAATTCATTGCTCAGCATATGGTCGCACATTTAGACCATCCAAACTTATCTATTATTGAAGAAACAGAAGTCATCGATTTATTAACTAACACAGCAGAGGAAATTTGCGGTGTTTTAACTTTAGATTGTAATAATAATTTAGAAAGTATAGAAGCAGATGCTGTGGTTTTAGCGACTGGCGGAATTAATAATGTGTTTACAACTAATTCCAATATTCCCCTCTCCTTAGCATCAGGCCCTATCTTGGCACTACATCACGAGTTGACACTAGAAAGTATGGAAATGATTCAATTCCACCCTACATTGCTCGGCAAACCTAAAGCAGCATTCAGTTTAGTTTCTGAAGCCGTTCGAGGTGCAGGCGCAATACTAGTAAATGAAACTGGCGAACAATTTATGGATGAATTGCATCCTCTGAAAAGTTTAGCTCCTCGCGATATTACAAGCAGAGCTTTATATCATCAACAACAAAAGGGTCATGAATGTTACTTAAATATCAAAGCAATCCCTCATTTCCCTGAACGTTTCCCTACTATTTATGCAGCGGTACAAAAGCATTATCCAGGCGCAATGTTGCAGCAGCTTATACCTGTAACACCTGGTGCGCATTATACGGTTGGAGGCATTCAAACTAAAGTTGATGGGTCAACCGCTCATGAAAATGTTTATGCTATCGGAGAAGCAGCTTGTACCAACTTTCATGGTGCAAATCGCTTAGCAAGCAACTCCTTGCTCGAAGGACTCGTAATGGGCGCTTTAGCAGCCGATAAAGTCAATCAAACTATCCGACCTATCGACCCGATACATTTCCAACACAGTATTCAAATACCTGCAATTAGCGAAGCGGATGCTCAAACCTTGCAAAATCAAAGCTTTGACGTCTTAGGAGTCGAAAGAAATGCAGCTCAGATGAAAACATACTTGGAAAAAATTCAAGAAGTTCTGACGGATGCACCTATTACAGAAAACATTACTAAATCAGCTTGGCAGCGTTACTGTACGGTTAAAATGCTGCAATTGATTTGTACATCAGCGCTTGAACGCAACGAATCTAGAGGCGTTCATTATAGAACGGATTACCCAGCTCAAAATAACAATTGGCAAAAGCAAGTTGTAGAACTTAAATCAGGAGGCAAGGAAAATGTTAAATCCATTACTCGTACGCGAGAAAATCACTCAATTCTACATTGAGGATAACCAATACGGGGACTTAGCAACACACATCTTTGATCAGACACAAATAGGTACGCTCACTTTAAAGTCCAAAGATACAGGAATTTTTTGCGGTGAGTCTATCATTAATGAATCTTTTAAATTATTAGATGCAACGGTTGAAATTTCATTAAAAGTAAAAGATGGAGATAATATCCATCCTGAAGATATTATTGCTCAAATCAAAGGTCCGGTCTATGTCCTATTAACAATGGAGCGTATTGTATTGAACTTGATTCAGCGTATGTCAGGTATTGCTACTAAAACAAGACGCATCGCCGATAAAATTGCACATACTTCTACGCGTCTTGTAGATACGCGCAAGACTACTCCTGGACTTGGTATCTTTGAAAAATTTGCTGTTACTGTTGGCGGCGGATTTAATCATCGTCGTTCGCTCAATGACGGTTTAATGTTAAAAGATAATCATATCGCCTTTAGTAAATCGATGGAAGCAGCCATTGAAAATGCCAAAAAAGTTGTAGGACCGATGGATAAAATAGAAGTTGAAATTGAAAATGAAGACATGTTGCAAACTGCCATTTCGAATAATGTAGATATTATTATGTTCGACAATCAAAAACCTGAATGGATTGCTGAACATATCAGTCTAGTCCCTGATGCAATTCAAACAGAAGCATCTGGAAACATCAATGAATCGAACGTTGTTGAATATGCTGAGACAGGTGTCGACTATATCTCAATGGGTTCCCTATTCTATGCGCAAAACGCGCTCGATATTTCTGCAAAGGTTGTGATTTAAATGTTTAACCCTATGTTGTCTGTATCAAAATCTATTCCTGAAAAATATTTACAAATGTCACAAGAAGAATTAGAAAATCATATTCAAAATATTAAAGATGAGCTCGGCGACCGTTTATTTATGCCGACGCATCATTATCAAAAAGATGAAGTCGTACAATTTGCTGATATTACTGGAGACTCTTTAGAATTAGCAAGAATCTGTAAAGAAAATACAGCTGCTGAATACTTTGTCTTCAACGGTGTGCATTTTATGGCTGAAACAGCCGATATCTTAACAAGCGATTCACAAGATATCTATCTTCCAGACTTATCAGCAGGTTGCTCTATGGCAGATATGGCAAATATCACACAAGCTTTACATGGTTATGATGTCTTAACTGAACAGTTCAATTTAGATATCTTGCCATTGACTTATGTGAACTCTACAGCAGCAATCAAGAAATTTGTCGGTGAACATGGCGGTTCTTGTGTTACCAGTGGAAATGCAAAATCTGTAGTAGATTGGGCTTTGAAGCAAGGTAAAGTCATTCTCTTCTTGCCTGACCAACATTTAGGAAGAAACACTGCATATGATTTAGGCATTCCGCTAGAACAAATGGCTGTATGGGATCCGATTGCAAAAGAACTTGTTTATGAAGGTAATTTAGATGACTTACGTATCGTTTTATGGAAAGGTCATTGCTCAGTACATGAAAAATTCCATAAAGCACATATTGATTTAGCACGTGAACGTGACCCTGAAATTAATGTCATCGTTCATCCAGAATGTGAATTCGAGGTCGTTCAAGCTGCGGATTATGCAGGTTCTACACGTTATATCATTGAAACAATTAAAAATGCACCTAAAGGGTCACGTTGGTTAGTCGGCACAGAAATGAACTTAGTCAGTCGTTTAAAAGAAACCTACCAAGATATTACTATCGATTCACTTAATCCTTTGATGTGTTCTTGTTTGACAATGAATCGAATCGACTTGCCTCACCTAGCTTGGTGTCTAGATAAAATTTTAGATGGCAATAAAGATAATATTATTAAAGTTGATGCAGAAACAGCTAAATATGCAAAAGAAAGTTTAGATCGCATGTTAAGCATCACATAAAAATTCAGGGTTGGGACCTTACTAGAATAGAGGTCCCAATCTTTTTTGTTTGAATTATGTATAACGAACAATTTTGTAGTGATGGTTGGTGTGAAGGTGATAGACTGGGCCAAGTGTATAGGCATGAGTAGAGGGCTTCGACACTTTCGCCCCTATCTGTATAGGCAGCCATCCTGAGCCTCGACAGTTTCGCCTTAAACTCATCGCATGAAAAGAAGCTGGACAGTAATAACATTATTTAAAGTTATTACTGTCCCACTTCCCTATCTATCTCGATATTCTTTTCATCATATTATTTTTGAGTGCTAAAAATGTATCATAGCCATCATCGGTAGTAAAATGTCCACCATTCTTGATGACACGACTTTTTCCTCCGAGTTTTTCAATCAAATCTTCAGTATCTTTATATGGAACATAAGGGTCATCCGTTGAACATAAACCGTAGAAGTAATCAATTCTCTCTTTCAAACTTTCATAATCCAATGTCACATCATTTGCTTGAAGACTCTGATTCACATCTTTGGCTTCTGGACCAAACCCTGCAATGCTGAAAAAGCCTTCTATGCGTTTTTCAGTATGGACATCAAGATATTTCAAGCCTGCTAAAGTTCCAAATCCGTGGGTAACAAAGTACGTATCATGCTTTTCAATATCAATTTGTTCATTGAGTTGGTCTAACCACTCACCCATATTGACAGGAGTTGAATGTTTGATATTACAAATATTCATATCGTAGCCTTCTAATTTTAAGGATTGTTCTAACCATTCATACCAATTAGAATGCGCATTCGCACCTTGGGCATGAATCAAAATAATTTTAGTCATAGTGCTCACCTCTCACTCAATAGGAAAAGACCTGAATCCTCAGGTTCATCTTGTTGTATCTCTACAATGAACCTGTTATCAGGTCATTTTTGGTTGTCTATTTTTACTACAAGATACTATTCTCAAACAAGATTGAATTTCTAATAGCAATAGATTAAGCTCATAACTTTCAAAGGTCAATACAATTTTCAGAACATTCACAAATTGTATTTATTTTACTTAATCGTTTGAGCCAACTCTTCTACTGCATCTTTTCCTTGTTGAATACAATCCGGTAATCCAACTGCTTCAAAGCCTGCTCCTGTAATGCGTAAATGCGGATACGTTTGACGTATATGGTCTTGGATTTGACGAATATGGTCTATATGCCCTACATGATATTGCGGCATGCTTTTAGGCAAACGATTCACAATCGTAAACTCAGGATTGCCTTTAATAGTCATCATTTGACTTAAATCTTTTCTCACTGTAGAAACAATTTCTTCATCCGTCATTTCTTCTAAGATATGGTCTCCTGGTTTACCTACATACGCTCTGAGCAGTACTTTGCCTTCAGGGGTAGTAAACGGCCATTTCTTACTTGTCCAAGTACAAGCAGTAATACGTGTATCCGAGGTTCTGGCTATTACGAATCCAGTCCCATCATAAGTATTTTCAACATCTTTTTCATCAAAAGCCAATACTACTGTGGCAACTGAAGTACTGTCCATCGTTTTGAAGTAATCTAGTGCTGGATCTTCACTGAACCATTGCATAAAAGTTTGATGCGGGACAGTCACTAATACGCCATCATAGGAATGTTTTTCACCATTATAAACAATATCATAGCCGCGTTGAGAACCGATAATGTCTTCTACTTTAGTGTTGAATTTAATTTCAGTTCCTTGCTCAGATACAGCTTTTTCTAATGCTTCAATGAATGACGTCAAACCGTGTCTGAACTGTTTGAATTGGCCTTTCGGTGCACCAGGATATAATTTCTTCTGATTCTGTCTGAGTTGTTTCTCATAGCGCATTCCCTTAATCAAACTGCCGTATTGTTCTTCACGTTCTTTAAAGTTTGGAAATGTACTCATTAAACTCAAATCATCAATGTTTGTGCCATAAATACCGCCCATCAGAGGTTCAATTAGGTTTTCAAGCACTTCGTCACCTAATCGTTCTCTGAAAAAGTCACCGACAGAGATATCCCCTTTCGGCATCTCAACCGGTTTCTTAACAAGATCCATAGCTGCTCGGATTTTGCCTTTAACAGAAATCAATTTGGTACTGATAAATGGTTTAACATCAGTAGGAATCCCCATGATAGAACCGCCTGGAATTGGATACAAACGATTGTTGGCATAGATATAAGATTGTCCTGTTTGATTGGTAATTAAATCGTCACCTAACCCAATGGCTTCAGCTAGTTCGGTCATAATCTTTTTTCTGCCTAGATACGATTCTGGACCTAATTCGATAGTATATCCATCTTTACGATAAGTTTGTATTTTTCCGCCGGCACGATTCGTTGCTTCTAGCACGTCTACAGTGTACTGGGGATATTCTTTTTTAAATAGTATGCTGCTGACAAGCCTGTGATGCCTGCCCCAATAATTGCAACTCGCTTAGTCATGCTTATCCTCTTCTTTCACTGAAAAAACTGAATAGACTTCGTCTGCCATAGCGCCGATAAATAGATCATCAGTATTTGGCATAGGCGGGCGGTGATATACTGCGCCGATTTCATCACACACTACTTTACATTCATAATCGTTATCGTAAAGCACTTCTAAATGGTTGCATACAAAGCCCACTGGTGTATAGATGAAATGTTTGTAGCCATGTTCTTTATATAATTCGCGTGTTAAATCTTGAACATCAGGTCCCAACCAAGGCGTACCTGTGTTTCCTTCTGACTGCCAACCTTGTGCAGTATGTTCTATATTTGATAACTCAGATAACAAGTTTTTAGTATCTGTGAGTTGATCAGGATATGGGTCATGTGATTCCATAATCATTTTTTCAGGCAAACTGTGAGCTGAAACAACCAGAACCGTATCATCATGTTCTTCTTCTGGTATCTCAGTTAAGGTTTGATTAATTTGTTTCACCCAATATTGTATAAATTTCGGTTGTTGGTAAAAGCTTTTTACATGTGTCAGCTGAATACCGTATTTTTCCGCTTCTTCATTAGCTCTTTTATCGTAAGAACCTACTGAAAAATTAGAGAAGTGCGGAGCAAGCACAATGGTAACAGCTTCTTTAATGCCGTCTGCGTTTATTTGTTTCAATGCATCTTCGATATAAGGATGAATATGTTTTAATCCGATATACAGTTTAAATTCTATATCTTGATCTTTATACATGACATTCAATTTATCTCTCAAAGCTTCTGCTTGAGCATCTGTAATTTTAGCTAAAGGAGAGATGCCCCCTATAAATTTGTAGCGGTCTTTTAAATCTTGTACTTCTTCAGGTGAAGGTTTTTTGCCGTGACGTATATCTGTATAGTACGCCTCTATATCACTTTCTTTATATGGCGTTCCATAAGCCATCACTAATAGACCAACTGTTTTAGTCATTTTAAACCCTTCCTTTACCATTCATTTTTCTTACTTTCTTTGTGTATAATCATGAACGTAAGCAGTCACTTTTTTCAAAGTAGCTGGATCTACTTCAGGAAATACACCATGTCCTAAATTAAAAATATGTTTCCCGTGCTGCATACCTTCATCTAATATTTTATCTAATCGTGGTTGTATAACATCCCAAGGTGCTAATAATAAAGAAGGATCTAAGTTGCCTTGTATTGTCTTAGATACGCCTGAATCTGAAGTTTCTTTGATAGTAGTGCGCCAATCAATCCCTAAGACATCAATCGGCAATTTATTCCACTCTTCAATAAGATGAGTTGCATTCACTCCAAATAAAATAATCGGCACATCGTGTTGTGCTTTAATGCCTTTAATCAAACGTTCCATTGATGGTTTAATATAATAATTGAAATCTGTGGCGTTTAATGCACCAATCCATGAATCAAAGATTTGAATGAGTTCAGCACCCGCTTCTATTTGTGCACTTGCATATGCAATCGACATCTCTACTAAATGATCCATTAAAGCAAACCAAGTTGCTTCGTCTCTATACATCATTGCTTTAGTAAAGTGATAATTTTTAGAAGGCCCGCCTTCAATCATATAGCTGGCTAAAGTAAACGGTGCGCCGACAAAACCTATTAATGGTACATTTAATTTTTCTTCTGTTAACAGCTTGATTGTATCTAATACATAAGGAACGTCACGTTTGGGATCAATCTGTCCCAACTTTTCAACGTCTTGAACTGTTTTAATGGTATTACTGATAACAGGGCCGATTCCAGATTTAATTTCGACATCTACTCCAATAGGTTGAAGCGGTGTCATAATATCTTTATAAAGTATCGCTGCATCAGTTTGATAATTATCAACAGGCAAATGTGTAACATAGGCACATAATTCAGGTTGATGTGTAATTTCAAATAACGAGTATTTTTCTTTTAAGGCGCGGTATTCCGGCTGAGATCTGCCGGCTTGACGCATGAACCACACGGGTGTGTGCGCTACCTCTTCTCCCTTAATCATTTTTAAAATTGTATTATTTTTACTATGCACCTCAGTATCCTCCCACAATAAAATCATTCTAATCTATCATAGCATATCACTAGAATATACGTATTTTAAACCTTTTAAATGTCATAAAAATGACATACTGAAAGTTCATCTCGTTTCATTTTAAATCATACATTCTTCATTATGACATAATTAAGCTTTACTCTCATTCTACATACTCATGAAATCTGCAGTTTATATTCAAGAAATGAATTTGTTTTTATTCCATCATTCTGTGGTATTAAGATATAATATACATACTAGCAAATATGTATGCGCTAGCATTTAAGACGTGTTCGTCGTATAATTAAGAGAAAAGGGGAAATTTACCATGAAATTTTATGCATCTTATGGTACTTTCGGATACCTTAATCAAATCAGACTCAACCACCCAGACCACCATTTATATCTATATTCAGCAAAAGACACATCGTTAATTTTCGAAGAAACGGATATGCCAAGCGCTTTGAAAGAACCGCTCACATATGAAATCCTTTCAAGCGTTAATGATTTAGAAGAAGATGGCTTCTTTGCTGTAATATTTATTCCTACTGCAGAGAATCATGCTTATCAATTAGAAAAACGTTTGCAAAGTTTATCTTTAAACTTTGACAAATTTCCAGGTTTCAAATGCTATCGTTTCTTAAAACCGGATAAAGGTACAACTTATAAAATTTATTTCGGTTTTTCAGAGCGCCTAGCATATGAAGACTTTAAAGAATCATCAGTTTATCAAGAGAATTTCTCTAAAGCAGCTCTATCTCAATTCTTCGGTTCAAGTGGACAACATTCAAGTTACTTTGAACGTTACCTCTATCCCGTTGATGACCAATAATAATAATTGAAATTCTAAAAAAACGCCAATTAACTTGTTAAAGTTAATTTGGCGTTTTTTTTAATCGCGTAATAGTGTTTCTTGATATTTTAACTTCTTAATAATGTTTCGGATAGTAAGCCATCCTACTATAAAGAAGATAATCCCTGCATATAATTGTGCGGGGAATAAAATCATATAAGTGACAGCTAATATGATTCCAATAGCGAACATAATATGGTATAAGAATTGTCCATATCCTTTGATAACATTTTCTTCTGGCACCGGCCAAACTTGCGGCCATAAGCCATAAGCTTGTTGGGTATAGAATTGTGCGGTTTGCAGCAAGATGATGTACATGAATAACCCGCCTACAATGAGCGAAATCCATACTTGCGACAACCAAACCATTAATATGACCGCAATCACTACTAATCTCAAGATAATATTAAAGGCATCTTTTCCACGCAAGAAACTGCGTTTAAAAAGAAACAAATACATATGTTCAGAGTTGTAATGCTTAGCATTCGGTCTCGGTAAGATAAAGTCTAAATAGCGACGGCGTACTGCTTGTGAACGTAAATGTTTCACATCTGTAAACATATTGACGAACTTATAATAGTTCATGTGATGCTGCTCTTCAATTGAGATGAGCTTTTCCCATGCAAAGAGTTTCTGATGGTTTGCCTTTTTCAAAACTAAAGCGCCTGCCGCAAAAATAACCAGTAGTAATACCCCTGCTATTTGATGTAAGCCCAAAATCAATTCATAAGTTGCTACAAAAATAATCCATTCTAATAACAGAATAATCCAACCAGGCAGTTTTGCTTGTATCCATTCAAGCTTTGCATATAATCCAAGATATGGATAAATTAAAGCTGCAATAGCGAAAATTATAAAATAAAGAATATTGCTAGAATCTAATTTGCTAAATAAAGGAAATAAAATAATTAACGCCGCAACTTGGATAAGGATTCTCCCTAAGTAGCTATAGATTAAACTATAGCGCATATAAATACTCATATGTCGTTCGAATGGCAATAAGAAGAGTCGGTCCGCTTCTTTCAGCAACGTACGTAGTGGAAATAGAGATGTCGCAGCCACTGCCATACTGGCCAATAACGCGTAAGGAATGCCGCTCGGGATATGTTTGAGCCAATTACCATAACCCATGATAAAAGCGCCAAGTAATATTAATAGGAATATTGAAAAATGCCCATTAAAAATAAATTTGTTATAATACGATTTTTCTTTGCTGATTGCTTGGCGTCTTTGATTAAATAATGCAATCGCACGATGATCTGTCATACTTTTTGACCACCTCGTGTCACATGGATGTAGATATCATCTAAAGTTTGGCCATGCAACCCAGTTTGTTCGCGCAGCTCATCAAGATTTCCAAAGGCTACAATCTTTCCTTCATCTAAAATAATGAAACGATCACAATAGCGTTCTGCTGTTGCTAAGATGTGCGTACTCATCAAAACTGTTCTGCCCTCATTCTTCTTGTCTACCATTAAATCCAACATAGATTGAATACCCAGCGGATCTAAACCGAGAAACGGTTCATCAATAATATATAATTCAGGATTGACAATAAAGGCACAAATAATCATGACTTTTTGTTTCATTCCTTTAGAAAAATGGCTCGGGAAAACCTTCAGTTCATTTTCTAAGCGAAATGTTTTGAGAAGCGGATTCGCCCGTTCCATCGCTGTATCTTTATCAATTCCATAAGCCATTGCCGTCATATCAATATGCTCTTGCAAGGTTAATTCCTCATAAATAACGGGTGCCTCTGGAATATAAGATAATTTATGTCGATATGCTTCTATATTATCTTTAATATTCGTACCTGAAATAGAAAGCTCTCCAGAACTTGGTGTTAATAAACCAAGCATATGTTTGATTGTGGTACTTTTACCAGCACCATTCAAACCAATCAAGCCAACTATTTCTCCATTCTTCAATTCGAAGTTAATATCTTTAATTACAGGCTTTTTACCATAGCCGCCTGTCAGGTGTTCTACTTTTACAGTCATATCTAAACCTCCAACTGTGTTTTATTGTACCAAAAAGTCTTTGAAAAAACCCAAAGTTTTACCCCTCTGCATGACGGTTGTTCCTATTGAATGCTATAATTAAAACTAAGTATAAAAATTAAGGAGTGAATTGTGATGTCAAAAACAATTTTCAGCAAAATCATTGATGGCGAAATTCCAAGTTTCAAAGTTTATGAAGATGAGTACGTTTATGCCTTTCTAGATATTTCACAAGTTACTAAGGGCCACACTTTGCTTGTTCCTAAAAAACCATCACCTAATATTTTTGAAACTGATCCAGAAACAATGAAACACATTGGCGCAGCCTTACCTAAAGTTGCGAATGCAATTAAAAAAGCTTTCAACCCGGATGGTTTAAACATTATTCAAAATAATGGCGAATATGCAGATCAGTCTGTCTTCCACTTACATTTCCACTTCTTACCTCGATACAAAGACGACATCGATGGGTTTGGATATAAATGGATTACACATGAAGAAGAAATTGATGATGATCAAAAAGCTGAAATTGCTCAACAGATTCAAGCTCAATTTGAATGATTGTGCTAAAAAAGGGTATCATCATACTATATCAATTTTGAACATTAAACTATTTATACGAGGAGAATAACATATGAAAGTACTACGTGTATTAGCCGGATTAGCTGCGGGAACTGCTGCTGGACTTGCTGTCACTGCTTTTAATAAAAATGAGTCTAAAGTGAATCAAACTGAATTCGACAACAGTACCCGTGAATTAAAGCAGTCTACTAATAATATTTCGAATTACGTGAATCAAATTAAAGTCGAAACAAAGCAAGTTAAAACGATTGTAGACGAAGTTAAGACTTTAATCAGCGACTTTATGAAAGATATTAAACCGAATATTAATCATATTCAAGAAAATATTGAAGACTTGCAAAAACGCGGAGAAGTGATTACTGAAGTAATGCAAGAACCTACTAAGAGTCCAGCTAAAAGAAATATTACACCTTATACACCTAAAACGACAGCTATAGGTTATGGCAAACAAGAAACAATCCATCACCAACAGACATCTCAAGCAGCAGAAGAAGCGGAACAACCGCAAACAGATAAAGCTGAAACTAAATAGATATTCCTCATTCGGTCAAGCTGCTATTGCTTTGACCGAATTTTTTTAGCTTTTCTGAATCTACGCTCCCTTCCCTTTTTCTGGACGATTTGTCACCTTTTCATCCTTTTACATATTTTTATAAATTTAAGGCTTGACTCTTTACATATAAAGATAGATAATACGTAGGTATGTTATAAGAACGGTAAATAAAACCCTTTTTATATGACTATTGTGAGGAGGTATCGTTATGTTTTTATGTGCTCGCCGAATTGACATTAAAACAAGATTCGGATTACCGCGTATTATTTTTATGGCGATAGTGACAACGATTATTACATTTTTAATTAGTTACGAAATTATGATTTACTTTTCGGATAAACAAATTACTGATCGATACTTTTTCGTATTTTTATTAGTAGCCGTCTTGCTTTATCCAATTCATAAATTAATACATTTAATTATCTTAGCACCTTATTATAAACATTTCAGAAAAGAACGTTTATCTAAACATGCTTGGATTCCAATATATAATTTGTATGTGAATAACCCGATTAATAAGTATTATTTCTGTATATGCTTACTAACACCGCTTATTATCATTACAGCAGCTTGTATTTATTTAGGACAAGCCTTTCCGGAATATGGTCATTATTTCATGTTCTTGCTTGCTTTGAATGCTGGTTTCTCAGTAATGGATATTATGTATTTAAAACTGATTTTGTTTTCTAATGAAGGCAGATATATTGAAGAACATTGTACTGGCTTTAATATTTTGAATAAATATGAGGATACTACAGGCAGACATTTTAATTAATAATAGCCGAGGGGACTGGAACATTTTGTAGATGTTTCAGTCCCTTTTTTTTGGAAAATCAAGCAAAGTTTCGAGGTAATTTTCATGCTCTCCCCTTTCTAAATCTTTCTTTTCCTGTAGTACTTTGGTTGTAGTGGGTATGAGATTGATTTGTATAAGCTGGATAGTATGGTATATTAACATTGTTATATTTTAAAGAAGGAGTTTAGAGATGAAATCATTTAAGAAAATTATGATTCCTGTAACAGCAAGCGCTGTATTGCTTGGCGCATGTGGAAATCATGCAACTGACTCGAAGGAAGATGTATTAATTTCTTCTAAGGCCGGAGATGTCAAAGTTGAAGATGTAATGAAAAAAATTGGTAATGAACAAATTGCGAATAGTTCGTTTGAGATTCTGCTTGGTAAGTTATTAGAGAAGAAATACTCTGATAAAGTGGATACTAAAGATATTGATCAGCAGATTAAGGATGAGCAAAAACAATATGGCGGTAAAGACCAATTTGAAAGTGCCTTAAAACAACAAGGTATGTCATTAAATGACTATAAAGAGCAGAAGAAACTTCAAGCTTATCAAAAACAATTGTTGATGGATAAAGTTAAAGTTTCGGATAAAGATTTAAAAGAAGATACAAAGAAGGCTTCTCATATTTTAATTAAAGTTAAGTCTGATGATAAAGATAAAGAAGGCTTGAGTGATAAAGAAGCTAAGAAAAAAGCCGAAGAAATCCATAAAGAAGTTGAGAAAAATCCAGATAAATTCGGCGAAATCGCTAAGAAAGAATCTATGGATAAAGCGAGTGCTAAGAAAGACGGCAGCTTAGGTTATGTCATTAAGGGTCAAATGGTAAAACCTTTTGATAAAGAATTGTTCAAGTTGAAAGATGGACAAATTTCTGATGTCGTGAAGACGGACTATGGTTATCATATTATTAAAGCTGATAAACCGACTGATTTCTCTTCTGAACGCAGTAAATTGAAATCTCAAATTATCCAAAATAAAGTTCAAAAAGATCCGCAAATTCTAGTAGATGCTTATAAAGATTTACTTAAAGAATATAAAGTAGACTTTAAAGATAGAGATATTAAAAAAGCTGTAGACGATTCTATCTTAAATGCTGATAAATTGAAACAGCAATCTCAAGGCGGTGCTGAAGGTGGCGCTGAAGGCAGTTCCGGCGAAGGCATTTCTACACCTTAATCTAACTTAAAATTAAAGTTGGAACAACGACAAAACAGGAGTTGGAACACTATCAAGTTCCAACTCCTGTTTATTTAATATATAGTTTAATCAAGATTCTCTGGATTATAGAATTGTCGATGTTCCATTGCGAATATTTTTTCAGTAAATTGCCCTTTACTTGTCTTTTTAAAGGCTTTATCAAACATATTCATTCGAGCATCGATATTGTCGATATAGCATAAAATCTCCGCTTCTTTCAACATCGGTAATTTAGGCGAACCGTATTCCAACTTGCCGTGATGAGAAAGAATCATATGTTTCAGCAACATCACTTCTTCCCCTTCAATTCCTAACTCTTCAGCAGTTTGTGACACTTCTTCGCTAGCTAACGATATGTGTCCAAGCAAATTACCTTCTACTGTGTAAGAAGTAGCCACTGGTCCGCTTAACTCTTTAACTTTCCCGATATCATGCAAGATGACACCGCTATACAGTAAGCTGCGATTTAATAATGGATAGATATCGCATAAACTTTTAGCGATTTTCAACATAGTCAGCACATGATAGCTCAAACCGCTCGCGAAGTTATGATGGATTGAACTTGCTGCTGGATATACAAAGAAAGCGTTATTATATTTCTTCAATAAATGTCTTGTAATTCTTTGTAATTTGCTATTTTCAATATCCAATAAGAAATAATCAATCTGCTCTTTGATTTCATCCGGTGTTAACGGTGCACCATCTATAAAATCTTTAGCCGCTAAATTATCTGCAGGTTCTACAAGTTTAAACTGATTGACTTTCATTTGTTTGCGACCTCGGTAATTAATCACATCACCTTTCGCACGAATGATAGTTTCAGGTTTCAACACTTCCATATCTTGCTTGGACACTGTCCAAAGTTTCGCTTCTATTTCACCGCTTTTATCTTGCAAAAACAATGTCATGTAGTCTTTACCTTGTGCTGTGACACCTTGTGTTGCTCGGTGAATCAAGAAGAAATGATCGACTGAGTCGCCGGGTTGAAGCTTTTCAACATTTCTCATTTTTTGCCTCCTTCTTCTAATTTTTCTAGGATTACTTTTTGTTTAGTAGGTATAAAGTTATCTTTAGTACATGTAAAGTACAATACTTGATAAGTTTGCGCCATTTCTTTAAGAAATTCCATCATAGCAGTTTTGCGTTGCTTATCAAAATGAACAAACGCATCATCTATAATAATTGGCATTGAGTAATAAGGGCGCAGAATTTTAATCAGACTCAAGCGTAATGCAATATACAAGAGTTCTTTCGTAGATTGACTGATTTCACTTGGTTGATACATTTGACCATTTTCATGTTTCACCATGACATTATCATTAGTATAAGTAACTTGTGTATAACGTCCTTGTGTCAAACGGCTGAAAATGCTTGTCGCTTCATCAATTACTTGAGGCAGACGTTTATCTTTGATTTGTTGAATATGAGCATCTACTAAAGATTCTAGATAGCTGAGACTCGCCCAATCTTTTGCATTTTCATTAAATTGATTTTTCAACATATGATAACGATGTCTTAACTGAGTTAAAGTTTCATCGGTTTCCATATGTTTGATTTGTGCATTTAAGTCACTTACTTCGCTTTGCAAAGTCAGGAATTGTTGATTATAATCGTCAACTTGTTGTGCAAGCAAGTTATTTTCATCTTCTAACTGTACTTGAGTTTTTTCACTTAATTTCGAAGCATCATCATACATAAAGTTTTGATTTTCTAAATACTTGTTTAAATCATGGTAACGCGCATGGTTGCTGCGATATGTTTGATAGCGTTGATGATATCGGTAATAAGCTTCTTCATTATCAACTTTAACATGGTTAAACAACTTTTCAATTAGTGCTGTGTTTTCAGCTAAACGTGTCTGAAGTTGATTTAATTCATTTGAAAGTAAATCAATATTCTCTTTATTACGTGTCCATTTAGCATGATTTTCTTCAGCTTGGTTCAACCAACGTCTGACATCATGGAACAATGACAACTGATTATAATCTGTTACTTGGTTTTCAGTCACACGCTTCGCATGTGCATAAAAAGATTCGTTATCATTATTCAATTTGTGTTGTTTCTGCTTCAATTCGTCTATATGACGCGCTAATGTTTGGATACGTTCAATCGTTTTAATAGCATCTAAAATCAAGCTGTCAGTCATCTTAGGTGAAACATGTAAATCAGATTTAATCTCTAAAATATTGTCTTCTAATTGTTGATATTTGATTTCGGCTTCGTCTAATTTTTCTTGAGTTAAAGCAAGTTTATTATCCAACACTTCTCGGGTTTTATTGATATTATGGTTTTGTTCGCGTAAACGATGCTGCTCATCTAAATCAAAGTTTAAATCATATTTGTTTTCAAGTTCAGCATTTTGATTTTCTAATTGTGCGATTTCTGAAGTGAAAGCTTCACTATGGCCGACTTCAGTTGATTTCACCATCACCGCACCAATAACAAAGCCTACAGCTGCGATCGCAAATATGATAGCAAACACCATGGCTTGAGTCACAAAAGAGAAGACTGCTAAGCCCGCACCGATAAGCGCTAAGATAGCAAAAGTGATACGCAGCATTTTTTGTTTGCGATCTCTCTCTTGTTGTTCAATATCAAAGGCATCTTTCATTTTTTGATATAAATTCTTTTTCTCTTTAAGTTCGAATGCTTGTTGATTGTGTTGCTTTTTCTTTTCAAATACTTCATTAGGAACTAAAGCGTTTTTCACTACTTCTTGCTCTTCCTGAACATTTGCTTGCTCAATCTCTTGTTCTTCTAAAGTACGTTTAAGTTGAGTGATATATGAGGCTTGTTCGTTTTTTTCTGCGATTTGATGACTTGCATAGCTTTTTACACTTTCAGAAACATCCACATCTGCATGAAATTCTTTCCACCCGATATTGGATTTTAAACTTTGCACTTCACGTTCTTTGTCATCAATTTCTTTATTAATGCTTTTTAAGTCGTTTTCTTGTTGCCTTACTGCATTTTCTTGTTTCGCAATTTGGTTCAGAGCATCTATGTCAGTAGTTTTAGGAACGTCAATTTGTTCGTTTTCACTCTTTAATTGATTTAATTTTTCTTGACGCAAACCAATATCTTTCTTCAATTGGTCATTTTGGTGTTTTGAAGTCTCATATCTTTCAATTCCTTGTTCAGGAAAATCAAGCGGTTCTATATTCAATTCATGTTCAAGTGCTTTCCATTCTTGTGACTGATCATGCAAAGCAAGTTCCTTTTGTTTTGCTTCATGCATTTTGGAAAGCTGAAGTAAATTTTGATGCAAATGATTCAAGCGGCGCTCTGCTTTATCTTTATCATCTACGAGTCGATGATAAGATTCCAGATGACTTTCTTGTTCGCGAATTTGATTTTCTAATTCATTTAATTGTTTGATTTGCTGATTGATAATCGGATTCTTACCAGAACGTTTATAGAGTTCATTTTTACGTTCATCCAGCTGTGTACGCATCGTCGTAAATTGAGTAGAGCCTAGTGCTCCTGCTTGCAATAAGTATTCTTGCAATTGGTTTTCATCCATATTGCGATTGATATTTTGCAGCCCTAATACATCAAATGAATAGATACCTTTGTAGGTAGATTTATCAATATAATTTAATTTCTTTTGCAGCCAAGCTTCATCACGAATACCTCCGTTTTCCAAATAAACTTTAACATCTCCTTGGGCTGCTCCTTTTACACGTTCAACTTCAATTTCTTGACCATCGTCTAGAACTAAATAGAGTTTACCGCCATATTGATTGCCTAGTCTCGGTTCAAATCTAGGCTCGCTTTCACGCTTTGTGGGAAACCCAAATAATATTGAGTGAATAAATGCTTGGACTGTTGATTTACCCGCTTCATTTTCACCAAATACTTCTGTTAACGATGTATTAAACTGAATTTTTCTTTCGACGAATTTACCATAGCCATAAATATCTAATGCTTTGATTCTCACTGCTTCTCACCTCTTAAGTCCGACTTCAGTAAAGCTTCTGCACGATTTATTAATTGTGTTTTATCAAATTCATTATAATTATCTAGGTATTTTGATGCCTTCGGATTGAGATATAAATCATTCATCGCATTATCAAAAACGGTTTCATCATTTTTTAATTCAGTTGAAAATTCTTGTTCAATAGGTCGCGATTCATCATCTTTATAAGTAACAATCAAATCTTCAACATAGATAAATTGGGTTTCGTTCTCTTCATATTCACGTATCATTTCTTCTACTTGTACGATATCTTGCGCAGCCACAGGCGCATCGCTATCGATTTCTAAGTGAATACGGTAGAAGGCTTTTCCTTGGTTTCTCACACTGTCTTTAAATTTTTGAATCACTTCATAAATACCTTGTTTTGAAGTTTGTTTTGTTTCAATTTTCACTTCGTCAAATCGAATATATTGGGTTGGAATAAATTTAACATCTAATTTTAATTCGTCGCCTTCTACAAGCAAGCAGCCCTTTTCTCCTTGTTCATTAAAGTGGCGGCCTTGAATGTTGCCAGGATAATAGATTGGAGGCATATCACTTAATTGCGAACGTTCATGAATATGACCTAAAGCCCAATAGTGATATAGCTTTGTATTCAAATCCTCTAAGAGGAACTCTGTATAGCGATGGTTATCTGATGACTTGCTATATGTACCGTGCAATACACCGATATGCAGTCCTTTTTCTCCTTGGCTGGACGGATATTCATCTAACTTATTTTCGTAGCTTTCATCATTTTGATAACTGAAACCATGTAACAGTATTTTCTCTCCATGCTTCGTAATGGTTTGATACGTTTCTACATTCTTATTAAAAACAGAGACATTGGTCGGCCATTCAGAAGTAATCATTTCTGACAAAGGATCGTGATTCCCATGACAGAGATACACAAAAATTTGTTCTTTTTCTAATCTCTTAAATTGTTCTTTTAAAAAGACTTCTGCTCTTAATGAACGATTTTCTTTATCAAATAAATCGCCGGCAATAACAATAAAATCGACTTCTTCACGCAAAGCATAGTCGATAATTGATTTAAAACTTTCGTATGTACTTTTCTTAACATCTTCATAAATATTAGGACTTAAATGATTATGTGATTTGAACGGACTATCTAAATGCAAGTCTGCACAATGAATAAATTTCACCATATATCGGAAGACTCCTTTTTGAGATAAAACTCTTATTTTTTTACAGAACTTTTATGTAAGAACCGATAAATTGAGTATAAAAGTATCACTTCATTTTACCATATTTCGAACTCTGTCGTCTAAAGAACATCACCTGTAAAATGCCATAAAAAAACTGCTGAATATCACTATTCAGCAGTTTTGATACAACCTAATTGTCAGAATTAGTCAGCATAAACTTCGTCTAATGGTTTAACAATAATTTGGTTGATTTCTTGGAATACTTGGCTCATTTGTTGTTCTGCAGCCATTAATTCAGCAATATTTTCATCTTTTTCAATTGCTTGAGCTTGTTCTTGGGCTTTTTTCAAATCTTCTTCTTCGATTTGTTCGCCTTGCATTTGCATTTGTTGGAATTTCAATTGAGTTTCACGGAACTCATCGAATAATTTTTTAGATTCTTCATGCGCTTTAACTTTGTCGTAAGCATCTTTGATTGCTTTGTATTCTTCGCTGTTTCTTAACGCTTCTTCTAATTTGTGTGCATGATCATGTAAATTTACTGCCATTTAAATTCACTCCTCTTAATATTTGTGTAACTACGCCGTCACTACAATAACATAAATACAGACCGGTGTCGAAACATTTAGTCATTGCTCAATCACCGCTTAATTCATTCATCTATAATTGTAACTTAGTCTACCTTTTAATACATTCCTTAATTTACGGACTTTAAACAAATAATGCGATAATACCTTGGAAACAACCAATAATTCCACCTAATAAGAAGCCTAGCAGCATAATTAAGCCCAATTCTTTATTAGCTATCTCAATTATTAAACTTTCAATATAATCTAAATCAAATGAATTAATTTGTTCTTCAACAATACCGCTTAAGTTAACTTGTTGCATAATTGCAGAAAGGTGCTCAGCTGATTTCTCTACAATAAGGTTCGTAGTCCAGTTCGCTGCGTGCTGTTCAACATATTCCATCAAGTTTGGCGCTAACTCTTTTAACGGTTGATGCACACGCCCAGAAATGTCTGCATAAGATAATATCAACGGAGTAAATTTCTCTTTAATATTGTTGTATTGTTCAGAATCGATAACCTCGCCGAAGGGTTTATTTTTCAAAGTTTCATATTCATTACTAATTAGTTGAGCCGCAATTTTACGTGCTTTCGGATGATTAGTTAAACGAATCAACTCCAGCTGAATACGTTCTGCGATACTTTCTTTAGTCATAAACATCTGTAGTAAGCCTACTATCTTACCTTTTTCAGCAAAAAATGTATCTAACATATTGTAAATGTCTTGCTCACCTTTAGCAGAGGACAAATAAATACGCGCTCGATCACAAAGTAAAGGGGTTAGCGCTTCTACTTTTTCATCTAATTCTGCTTCTAATTCTTTAGGAATCAAATACTTCAAAGCTTCTTGCTGATGTTCGCTATAATATTGACTTAATTTATTATCAATAACCATACGTAATTTATCTTCAACAGTTTGCGCCAAATCAATATCAAAATAGCGAGCAAAATTTTGCAATGTTGCATCGTCGCTTTTCAATTTCTGTATTTGTTGTGAAATAAAATTCTCAATC
Source organism: Staphylococcus debuckii (assembly GCF_003718735.1). Lineage (NCBI taxonomy): Bacteria > Bacillati > Bacillota > Bacilli > Caryophanales > Staphylococcaceae > Staphylococcus > Staphylococcus debuckii. The sequence goes on from NZ_CP033460.1 coordinate 1,889,270, forward strand.
GCTTGGCGTGCACTTAATGAACTGATTTTTTCTTTGATTAACGCTTCTGTAATCAAATGCTCTTCAATTACATTACCGATTTTATAAGCAATTTCTTCTCTTCGTTTAGGTACTAAACCTGGAGTAAATGGGATACGCCATTTACCGATATGATAAGCACGTTGCGGATGGAATAACATTTTGATTGCGATAATATTAGTAACTCCACCGATTAACGCACCAATAACAATCATAAATAATATCACTAATAATGCATGCATTTTAGTATCTCCTTCTATTTAACACTCGTGCAATATATTTTACAGTATTTTTGATTTCAAGACTAATTTTAAATCCGTAAAAAAAGATTGATGACCTTCTGCAGTCACCAATCTTTTTATTAATCATCTATAGTTTAAGTATATTAATCTCATTGAGAGATCTGTAATCACTTATGTTCTACCAAGTTTTAAGCATGTACTAATTCATCTTTAGAAATTCTTCCAAAGTAAGTTTCAGCTTCTCTTAACTTAGATGTACCGAAAATAGGTTGTTTATCTTGATTCAAGACGCGGTAGATTTCACTTACTTTATTTCCTTGTAAGATATAACCGTTGCGAGAGTCTTTTGTATCCCAGTAGATGTCGCTTGTAGTTGGATGCTTAGGATACGCACAATGATTTCTTGAAATTGTTTGTACTATTTCTAATGGATCACAACCGAATGTGCTGTTCAAAACATCTGAATCTCTGAATAAAGCACAAATTGAAACACAAGTTGTCCAGTTCGGCAACACACGTTCTTTTTCAATTTGAACAAGTGTTTTCTTTGATAAGCCGATTGTTTGAGCCATTGTATCTTGTGTATAACCTGCTTCTATTCTAACCATCTTGAACTTTGTTTGAATTAAATCTGTAAAACTTTGTCTATCCATTATCTTATCTACCTTTCTATTGTGAAATTTCACCGGACACAAGAAATTGCAATTATACACATTTCTTGAAACACAAATTACATCTTAATACAAAATCAACAAAATTAAAAGAGTGAAAATGTAATTTTTAACGTATTTCATTAAAGCCGAAATTGTCTAAATTATCAAACATAATCACTACATCAAGAGTTGAATTTGCAATTGCCGGTGTTTCCAAACATTTTATTTATTTTTTAGTTAATAAAGGGGTAAGGCTTCATACTCTATTATGGCGAATTTGTATGTTTTTTCAAGTCATTTTTTTATTTTAAGTTAATTTTACCTTAAAAAGAAACTTTTAAACCCAAGTAAATGATTAACTCATAACAAAAAAGAGCGAGAATAGAAATAATCATAATTATTTCATCATCCCGCTCACTAAAATTTAATTTGCTCTTTTAGCTAGCTTTTTATCTTCTTGTTTAGAAATCATGAAGGCACAAGCTGCATCCCCTGTAATATTAACTGCAGTTCTGGTCATATCCAACAATCTATCTATACCAATAATAATACCGATAGCTGCAGGATTTAAATCTACTGCAGTCAGCACCATCGCTAACATTATCAGTCCAACTCCCGGTACACCTGCTGTACCAATACTCGCGATAACTGCAATAACAATAACGGTTAGAATTTGAACAATGGTCAGGTTTGCTCCTGAAATTTGTGCGATGAAAATCGTAGCTACCCCTTGCATAATTGCTGTTCCATCCATATTAATCGTTGCACCTAAAGGTTGAACAAACGAAGCGATTTCCGGTCGTACGCCCATTTTTTTCGTACATTCCATAGAAACAGGCAATGCTGCATTTGAACTTGAACCGCCGAAGCCAATTGTAATAGCTGGAATGAAACCTTTAAAGAATTTAATAGGACTATCTTTAGCCAGGAATTTGATTGTCCCACCATAAATAAGGAAGAAGTGTAAAATCAATGCTATAAGTACGACGATGAAGTACAATCCTAACTGTTTAATGGCACCAAATCCGGCTCCAGTAAAGGCATGTGCAACTAAACAGAACGTTCCTATTGGAGCAAATACTGTCATTATCATGGAAATAATATACATCAGAACATCATTAAATTGTTCAAAGAATTGTCGAACAACTAAGGCCTTTTCCCCTATCACCATAATTCCAATTCCAATAAAAATTGAGAAAGTAATGACTTGAAGCATATTGCCTTGTGTCATTGCTTCAAGTGGATTTTTCGGGAAGAGGTTAATCAAGGTCTGATCGAACGTTTGCTTGGCCGGTGCCTCTGTTCCTTCATTTTGTTTATCTAATGTTTTTTGATAGGAAGCTACATCGGCACTTTTTAATAAATCGGAATGTCCGGCTCCAGGTTTGATAGCTAATGCTAAAATGATAGCGATCGTGATAGCAATGGCTGTCGTGCATAAAAAGTAAACCAGTGTCTTTAAACCAATTCCTCCTAATAATTTCGGATCACCGACTCCCACTACTCCTAAGACGATGGATACAAATACAACAGGTACCACTAACATAAAGATTAAATTCAAGAAAATTTGACCAACAGTGTTAAAGAAATATTGGTCAATAAACTTTACCGCATTTGATTGCGCAAAAATATCACAAATAGAACCAATCACAATACCTAAAACGAGTGCAATCACAATGTTTATTGTTAAATGTTTACTTTTCATTTTGCATACCCCCTAATCCCTTTACATCTATTATAATCAGATTTTTCAGAAAAAGGAAATATTATTTTAATTGTGATGATTTTCACTAAAAATAAATAGTGGTGCAATAGCTGTTCATTAAGCCTTTCACCACTATAAAAATTGTTAAATTAATTTATTTTCCATTGCATAAATAGCTGCTTGTGTTCTATCTGTAACTTGTAATTTTGAGAAGATATGGCTGACATGTGTTTTTACTGTTTTTTCAGATACAAAGAGCGTTTCAGCAATTTCTTTATTCGTCTTTCCTTTAGCCATTTCTTTTAAAACTTCGGTCTCTCGATTTGAAAGTTTATTTATATAATGAGGTTTTTTAGCCACATCATCGATTACTTTTTGTATTTCCGGGTGAATCATTTTAGATCCTTGCAATACTTTATGTATTGATTGAATAAGAGCATCAGGTTCAACATCCTTCATTTGATAACCATCTGCCCCTTTATTAATTGCTGAGATGACATGTTCATCGTCTGCATAGCTTGTAAGAACTAATATTTTAATAGACGGATATTCTTTTTTTAATTTTTCAGTGACTTCGATTCCATTCATTTCCGGCATCACCAAGTCTAATAAAACAACATCAGGAAGCTGTTCAGCAGAGTCTAATGCATCAAAGAATTCATTTCCATTTGAAAAACTTCCATCCACAGATAAATCATCAATGGTGGAGATTAAAAATTCTAGTCCTTGCCGGACAATATAATGATCATCTACTAAAGTGACACGATACGTCATCATTCATGCTCCTTATCTCTACTGGTAACTGGTATTTGTAATTGTATGCTTGTACCTTGATTGATTACAGAATTTATTTCAATCTGTCCATGTATTTGTTTAATACGCTGCTTCATATTATGAATACCATGTGAAGTTTCACCGATTAAATCTGAGTTAAACCCTTTTCCTTCATCCGCAATGGTTACGTTAAAATGATGTTCTGTTTGCGTCAAGCTGAGATGAACTTGGTGGGTGCTGGTATGCTTTTTAATATTATTTACCGCTTCTTGCACAATTCTATACACATGTTCTTCAATACTGCTGGACAAATCAATTAAACCCTCTACTTGTATTTCAGGTTCGATGCCAATCAACTCACAATAACGTTTAATGGCATTTACAAGTCCATGTTCCAGACCTACAGGCTTTAATTGCCATATCAAGGCACGCATTTCATTCACCGCTTGCTGACTGGTCGTTTCAATGGTTTGAAAAGCTTTTTTAGACACTGGTTCTTTAGTCATACCATATGCCGCATGAGCAGTCAGTTTTAATGAAAAAAGCATTTGGTTGACCGAATCATGTAAGTCGCGTGCTAAGCGATTACGTTCATTAAGTCTGGCTGCTTCTTTTTCTTGGTTCGTAAGCTCGATACGCTTAATCGTTGAACCTATTTGAAAGGCTACTGATTCTAGCAACTCTAAATCTTCCTCTGAGTATTTTACTGTGTGCGGAGTAGCTACATTCAATAGACCGAACTTTTCAGAACCTGAGCGAAGCGGTACCGTTGCATGATGCGTAATACCTGCAGATTCGTCATGATATTTTTGATTAGCCGCACTGATTCTGGAACAATGAATAATATTCGAAGCTTTGGTCAACCGCTCACTATTATAGGCTTGCACACACCAACAAGTCCCCTCGTTCATATTCTTACAATCTTCTTTCATCAAAGATGGCGGAAGATGATAATCTGCTACCATTTCTTGAATGCCATCCTCATTAATAAAGAAAATCCAACCTGTAGAAAATGAACTGCCTTCGATCAAACGCTTTAAGGCACCGTGCATCATGGCATAGATTTCAGTTTCTTCATTCAAATATTCAGCTATTTCTTTTAATAAAGCTAAGCGTGTAGGTTGGACCATGCGTACACTCCTTATCATCATTACTTTACTTTATTATACATTCTCATCACAATGAACGATAGCATTCTACTTATTTCCAAGCGTTTTTATGCCCTAATTATGTTATGATTGTATTAATGATTGAGGGAGGATAATATGGAATTCAAAGTACCTGAACAATATGATGATTATTCTTTAAGAGAAATTTTTCAAGATGTTAAATTACCGAAAAAAGAATTGCATCAACTGAATATGTCTAAAGAAATTAAAATTAATAATAACGAAGCTAAATTAACGGATAAAGTGCACAAAGATGATCTTGTTTTCATTCCGACTCCTGAGGAAAAAAGCAATTATTTGCCAAGTTACCGTTATGCTGAAGTGTTTTATGAAGATAATGATCTTGCAATTATTAAGAAACCTAAAGGTGTCAAAACCCATCCTAATGACTTAAAAGAAAGTAATACCTTGATGAATCATGTGATTTATACTCTCGACAGCGACTATGCTGAACCGATTCATCGTTTGGACCAAGAAACGGTCGGCTTGTTAATAGTTGCTAAAAATCCATTGATGAAAAAATTACTCGATCGGATGTTAGAAGAGAACCAAATTTCTAGAATTTACAAAGCACGTGTTAAAAGCCAATTGCCATTGAAGCCTCAAACAATTGACCAACCTATCGGCAAAGACAAATTTCACGCTAATCGCAGACGTGTTTCTCCAACTGGTCAACGCGCAATTACTCATATTTTAGATTCTAAAATGATAAAAGAGAATGAATGTGAGCTAGATATTAAACTTGATACAGGACGCACACATCAGATTCGTGTACACTTAGCAGCCATCGGTCACCCTGTATTAGGAGACCCGCTATATGGTGATTCTAAATTGAGACAATTACAATTGCATAGTCATCAAATTGAATTTACACATCCGCTTACCAAAGAAAAAATTTCAGTTTCTTTGGATGATAAGTAAAAGGGAGCAGAACAGAAATAACATGGCCTAAAATTATTTCGTTGTTCTGCCCCGGCAAGGCTAACTAGAGGGAGCGAGACAGAAATAAAATTGTTTCAAATTATTTCGTCGTCTCGCCCCGACAAAGCTAACTAGGATAGAAAAAAGCTTGGAACAAGCGCATTTTCTATTCAGATAGCTACTGCCAATTCAGAAAAAAAGGGAGTCTTGGACAAGATAATATCCAAGACTCCCTTTAATGTATCCTATTCTTTTGGTTCAACCATATTTTCTGGTTTGATCCATTCGTCAAATTGTTCTTCTGTTAAATAGCCAGAATCAATTGCAGATTGTTTTAATGTAATGCCTTTTTTATGTGCATTTTTAGCAATTGAAGCCGCTTTTTCATAACCGATATGCGGATTTAAAGCTGTAACTAACATAAGTGAACGATTCAAGTATTGATCGATATTTTCTTCAATTGGTTCAATACCTTGTGCACAGTTTTGATCAAATGTTCTCATTCCATCTGCTAAAAGATAAATAGATTGTAATGTATTGTCTAAAATTACTGGTTTAAATACATTCAATTCGAAATTACCTTGTGAAGCAGCGATGCCAACAACTGTATCGTTACCCATCACTTGTACAGCAACCATTGTCAACATTTCACATTGTGTAGGATTGACTTTACCTGGCATGATAGATGAACCTGGTTCGTTTTCTGGAATACTGATTTCTGCAAGACCAGCACGTGGCCCAGAAGCTAACCAACGTACATCATTAGCAATTTTCATTAAGTCAGCAGCAAGTGCTTTTAATGAACCATGTAATTGTACGACTTCATCATGTGAAGTTAATGCATGGAATTTGTTTTCTGAAGATACAAATGGATAACCTGTATTTTCTTTAATTTTTTCAGCAACACGATCACCGAATTCAGGATGTGCATTAATACCAGTTCCTACTGCAGTTCCGCCGATTGCCAAATTCAATAAATGTGCTTTTGATTCTTTTAATAATTCATCACATTTATCCAACATATAGCGCCATCCGCTGATTTCTTGGCCTAAACGAATTGGCGTTGCATCTTGCAAGTGAGTACGTCCGATTTTGATGATATCGTGGAAGTCTTTTTCTTTTTTCTCAAAAGTATCGCGTAGTTGCTTTAATGCTGGTTCAAGATTTGATTCAATTTCATGATATAAAGCAACGTGCATCGCAGTTGGGAAAGTATCGTTTGAACTTTGAGATTTATTTACATCATCATTTGGATGTACAGTTTCGTCACTGCCATGTTTTTTCAAATAGTCATTCGCTACGTAGCTTACAACTTCATTCACGTTCATATTGCTTTGTGTACCGCTTCCTGTTTGCCATACAACTAACGGGAAGTGTTCATCTAATTCCCCTTTAATTACTCGGTCACATGCAAATACAATCGCATCTTTTTTTGCTTCGCTAAGTTTGCCTAAATCAAAATTGGCTAAAGCTGCTGCGCGTTTTAATTGAGCAAATCCATAAACAACCTCAATAGGCATACGTTCTTTACCTACTGGGAAATTACGTTTGCTTCGTTCTGTTTGTGCACCCCAGAATTTATCTCCAGGTACTTCAATTTCTCCAAAAGTATCATGTTCAATTCTTACTGACATTTGACTTTTCTCCCCTTTATGAGTGGTGTTTAACCTCAGTATAGCATTAAATTATTTTAAATAAAATCTCTATCGCGTTAACGCTTTCATATATGGTTCAAAATGCTCTGAAAATTGCATTTTGTAACAAAAAACTGAGCCGAAACCTTTAAGTTTCAAACTCAGTCGGATGTTAATCTGCATTCTGTGCATCGGCGAAATGAATTTTCACTGCTTGAATCACAGCGATTGCAGAGAGAATATATAAGATAATGCTAATCGCTAGTGTTACAGGACTGATAGCAACTAAAGTACCTAGAAATCCAGTCAGACCAGCGTAGAAATCACTTATCGCTTTCATCAAAATAAAGGTAATTGCAATACAGCACACGACACTGATAATAACCCCTTTCTGATTACTTTTAATAAAAATTTGCGGATCTCTTTCATTAATCAATCCTTTAGATAAGTTCATTTGTAATTTCACAACTCGGAATAAAACAGGCAAGTAGAGTGCGCCTAATGCTATTGGAAAACCTTTGATAGAGATTAAACCTACTATCACTGTCAATATCATTAAAAGTTTCCAATATCTATGTAAGTTTTGCATTACTTTCATATTTCCTTTCTCTAAATAATCACTTCTTAAAATATAAACGAAAAATGTAATGAACACAAATAAAAATCCGGCAATTGCTTAGATGGATTCATCAAACAACTGTCGGATTTTTTAATGTTAAATTATAATTTTATGCGAAACGTTCAGTGAAATATTGACGTACATCTTCAGGTAAACCTTCTGCTGCCGCTTCATCTAATAGTACATTAACCATACGATGCGCTTTTAAGTCTGAAGGTACATAGCTTGAGTTGCCATTTTCTTCATATAACTTTTTAACAAGTTCTGCCTTTTCAGCACCTGTCACAACAAGTACAATTTCTCTAGCAGGCATTAACCCTGTTTTAACAGATACATCTAACTCGCCTTTGGTATTGATAGAAACCACTTGCATAGTGAATTTAGCTTTATTTTCTTTAGATTTAATATCTTCTTCAATTTTTTCAACCGGATTATCATTATATGATAATTCATAAATTTGAGTTGCAGGAACACCTAAAGTTTCATAATATGACTTGTTGTCATCATAATCAAAAATATTAATTTGACTGAAATCTACTGGATGACGTAAAACATTTTGTTTTAAATCTTCAAGTACAGGTGCATGGTCATCTGCTAAATGTACACCCATAATAGTAGTAGGATTGTTATTGAATTGCTTTCTAATTATATCTGCAGCATAACGTGCAGTTGTATCTGCTGTTGGAAATACTTTAAAGTTCATTGCCATAAATGTACACTCCTCTAATTGTTCTCGGTTAGTTGATAGATTCTATCTAATGATTATCATAACGGCGAACGGTATCATACCGATACTCCAATGATTAATAACGCGAGAGTGAGTCTCGCAAGTATATTCATTGATATTTCTTTTACCCTATCGGAATTATATATAAACTCATAACGTACTTAACACGTTCATCTTAATTATAACGATAACACTCTAATATTTCATTAGATTCAGTGTTTTTATTATTGCATATCTGGATAATGTTGTTGTCTTAACGCTTCATACACTAAAATTGCTGCTGTATTTGATAAATTTAATGAACGTATATGCTCATTCATTGGAATTCTTAAAGCAGTATCGTGATATTTTTCCTTTACCCAATCAGGTAAGCCAGTTGTTTCACGGCCAAAGACAAAATAATGTTCCTCATCTGGATTTGAGTAATCAAAATCTGTGAATGTAGTTGAACCGAATTTAGTAATTAAATAATAATGACCTTCAGTCTGTTCAAAAAATTCTTCAATATTTTCATAATAAGTGATATTTACATGTTCCCAATAATCTAAACCTGCGCGTTTCAACATTTTGTCATCTGTACTGAAACCTAGAGGCTTGATCAGGTGCAGATGTGTATCCGTTCCTGCACACGTTCTCGCTATATTTCCTGTATTTGCAGGAATTTCCGGTTGAAATAATACAACATGATTTGTCATTCTTACTTAATTCCTCTTTTCTAATCCTTTTAGCATTTCTGCTCGTACTTCTTCTATTTCTGTTTCAAGCTGTGCTTCTATGAATTCACGTTCTGCTTCGCCAGCAATTTGTCCAATTGCCCAATAAGCTGTTCCCCTTATCATTGGTCTCGCATCGTTCAAAGCTACTTCTTTTAATTCTGGAACTGCAGCTTCTTCTTTGAAATGTGCTAAGGCAATAATTGCATTACGTTGTATTGGTTTTTTGCCACGCCAAGCTCCTGCTAAATGACCATAGGTATTTTTAAATTCTTTATTACTCATTTGCAATAGAGGGATCAATCGTGGTTTCAAAATTTCAGGTTCCAATACAATATCATCATGCTCTGTGTTGATACCTCGATTTCTAGGACATACTTGCTGACAAGTATCACAGCCGTATAGTCGATTTCCTATTTTGGAACGATACTCGTCAGGAAGATAACCCTTTGTCTGTGTTAAAAAGCTGATACACTTCTGACTGTTAAGTTGTCCGTCGCCTACTAATGCTCCCGTTGGACACCTGTCGACACAAATGGTGCAATCACCGCAACTGTCTAGCAATGGGTCATCCGGTTCAAAAGGAATACTGACAAGCATTTCTCCTAAATATGTCCATGTTCCTAAGTCAGGATTGATGACGAAACCGTTTCGACCTGTGTAGCCAAGTCCAGCTCTTTCGGCTACAGCTCTATCTGATAAAACACCTGTATCTACCATCGACATCATTTCAACGTCTGGCACCCGTTCTTTTATATATTCAGAAAGTTTATCCAAGCGTTTACGCATTATCGTATGATAATCTTGACCCCAAGAAGCTCTCGCAAACATACCTCTGCGTTCTCCTCTGATACTGCGTGGAGCACCTTTCAATTTGTTTGGATACCCTACCGCAATTGCAATAATAGAACGTGCAGTCGGCATAGATAATTTCGGGTCTACACGTAAATCAATATCAGACTCCTCAAACCCTGAAGCATAACCTTTGGCGTGATATTCTACTAACTTTTGCTTTAATTCATCAAATGGATCTGCTGTTGTGAATCCTATGCTGTCAATTCCAATCTGATAGGCATATTCAATAATATCTTTTTTTAATTGTTTATAGTCCAACATAGTGCCTCCATTTAAATCGTCCATTTTGTATTTTAACACAACTTACAATACTTCGAGGAATTAATTCAACAAGAAACTGAGACATTTATTTTATGCCTCAGTCTCTATGAAAAATAATTTTACATATTTAATTAAGCACACGTTGCAAAAATTGCTTAGTTCTTTCATGTGTTGGATGTTCAAAAATCTCTGATGGCGATCCTGATTCTGCGACTACCCCATCTGCCATAAACACTACTTTGTTGCTGACATCGTGAGCAAATCCCATTTCATGGGTGACTACTACCATAGTCATTCCCTCTTTAGCCAATTCTTTCATCACTTGCAATACATCGCCAACCACTTCTGGGTCTAACGCTGAAGTAGGTTCATCAAATAGCAAGACCTCTGGATGCATCGCTAAAGCTCTGGCAATTGCTACTCTTTGTTTCTGTCCGCCAGATAATTGCGATGGATAACTGTCTCCTTTATCTTCTAATCCTACTTTCTTCAATAGTTCTAAAGCTTCTTTTTTCAGATTTGCAGTTGAGTCCTTTTTTAATAAATGAGGAGCTAGCATCACATTTTCTATCACTGTTTTATGTGGAAAAAGATTAAAGTTTTGAAATACCATTCCCATTTTTTGACGTAAATCATTGAGTTTAACATCTTTATTCAAAATATTATTGCCTTCAAAGATAATCTCTCCATCGTCTGGTTGTTCAAGCAAATTAATACATCTTAATAATGTACTCTTACCGCCTCCAGAAGGTCCAATGATAGCCACAACCTCACCATTGTCGACCTCTAAATCAATTCCTTTTAATACTTCATTGGTGCCATAACTTTTTTTGAGTTTCTTAATATTAATCACTGACTTTCATTCTCCCTTCAAAGAAATACATCACTCTAGACAATACAAATGTCAAAATGAAGTATAAGATTGCTGCAACTAATAAAGGTGTAAATGGATCGAAAGATGCCCCTTGAACCACTTGTGCATTAAACATAATTTCACTAACACCGATAACAGATACAATTGATGATTCTTTAATTACAGTTACAAATTCATTACCTAAAGCTGGTAAGATGTTCTTAATAGCTTGCGGCAAAATAATGGTTTTCATAGTTTGACCATAACTTAATCCTAAGCTTCTTGACGCTTCGGTTTGCCCTTTATCAACAGCATTAATACCAGCTCTAATTATCTCAGCAATATAAGCTGCACAGTTAACGACCATAGCAATCATCCCGCATATCATTGCAGATATATTTAATCCAAGTGCTGCAGTTGTTCCGAAGAAGACTAAGAACACTTGTACCAGCAATGGTGTACCTCTGATAAACTCAATATAAACAGTTGCTAACCATTTTAAAGGTTTAAATGAACTTAATTTCATTAATGCTAATAAAGCGCCAAAGAATGCCCCTAAAACTACTCCCACTATCGAAATTAATATTGTGTTTTTAATCCCAGTTATAAAAAAAGAATTGTATTTAGTGAAGAAATTTCCATCCTCGTCCATAGCTTGAGCCGCTGTATCTTTATATTTTTCAATCAATCCTTGTTCTTTAATATTCTTAATTGAAGTATTCAAATGATTTAGAAAAACTGGTGAGTCTTTTGCAACAGCTATACAAGTATCTTTATCAGGTTCTGAAAACTTAACTTTAGCAAATCCTAATTCAGGATTTTGCTTTAAATAAGCTTCAGCAACTGGGCCTTCAATAATAGCCCCGTCAATTTTATTACTTTTCAGTGATAATATGACTTCTGGCAGACGCGTCATTGATTGTACATCAGCGTTTTCAATTTCTGTTTTAGCTAACTGTTCTTGCGTTGTTTGTTTTTGAGCGCCGATTCGTTTATTTGCAAAGTCCTTTAAAGATTTGTACTTATCGATATCTGTCTTTTTCACGACCATTGTTTGTGAAGATTTTAAATATGAATCAGAAAAATCCACTTCTTTTTTACGTTCGGGTGTCGGTGTCATTCCTGAAATAATCATATCTATTTTCCCAGTCTTTAAAGCACCTAACAAACTGTCAAAGTTCATATTTTCAATTTTTAATTTCAAACCGTTATCTTTCGCGATTTTCTTAGCGATTTCTATATCAATACCAGCATATTCACGTTTACCATTCTTATGGCTTTCAAATTCTAATGGTGCATAATCAGCAGAAAGTCCTACTCTTAAAACCCCTCTTTCCTTAATTTTGTCCCAATTCTTATCTTGCTCTGCAGCGTTTGCTTTAATTTCAAAAGTTGAAAAAACAATTGTAAATATTAAAAGCAAACTCATTACAATTTTCAATGTGTACATTACTTGTCTACTTCCCATAATTGCAAGCCTCCTTGTTCTTGGAATTATTATACATTTATACGAATTATTATGCAATACTATTTTTAAAATTTTCTGACAAATAAATGTATATACCTTTCCATAAAAGGAATCAAGATAGAATTAATAATAGAGGAGCAACAAAAAAGCTAAGACATTGATATAATGCCTCAGCTTGAAAACTCTAGTTTTTAGGTAATTCAAATTTATAAATTTCATCGCTATAGCCAGGAATTACCTTTTTACAAATTTGGTGAACTACAAAGCCTAGTACAAATGGAATAATGAAGTAACCGAACGCCAACAAGATAATATTCATTGTAGGGTCGCCTTCCATTCTGGCAAATGCATTAATAGGTCCTACTAAACCAGTATAGCCAAATCCAGCAGACATCGGCGTTCCTTGTACTTTAAGTAAGTATGCAATAATACCGGTAATCAAACCATTTATCGCTAATGGTACTGCAATAATCAAATGCTTGAAATAAACAGGTATCATCATTTTTGCAGCACCAATTATTAATATGAGATTCACTCCTAATTTGTTAACACGTAATGATCCCCATAAGAATGTAATACAGGCAGCAACAATACCTAAGTTAGCTGCACCACTTCCAAGACCAGTCAATCCAATCGCCGTTGCAATAGCCACTAATGAAATTGGAGTTACCATCAATAATGAATATGTAATTGAAATTAAAATACTCATTAATAATGGATTTAATTCTGTAAATGAATTAATTAAACTACCAATCGCTTTAGTAATATGAGAAATATAAGGTAACGTTACTAATCCTATAAATCCAGAAACTACAGGTATAATAACTGGTAGTAAAATCATTTCAAGTGACCCTAATCTACCAGAGAAAATTAAAAACAATAGACAAGCAATCATAACTACAAGAATGATGTTAATAATATCTCCAATACCTTTAAGCGCAACTCCTTGTTTGCTGATAACTACTGCACCGGATCCAATCATAGCAGAAGTCCCAATCATTGCTGCTCCAGCTCCATTAAATTTAAATTGATGTGCAGCTAATATCCCAATTATAAACGCCATAAATGATTGAATCGTTATTACAATTTGATAAATCGTTTCTAAATATTCATTTCCATCTTTAAAAAACTTCAAAAGTTCACCTAATAAAGCGTTAGGCAGTAATGCAATCACCACACCCGCTCCAACGGCATTTAAAATATTACTAAAAAATACTTTCACATTCATTTCTGATTTAGCCATAAGTTGTTAATATATCCTCCGTTCTTAAACTATGTATAATATTCTATAACAAAGTAACCTAAGCTACAATGTAAATTTTCATTATTGTACTTGATTAAATTGGACCTAAAATATAGACAACTAGAAGAAAATAATTCTGCCTCAAACCAGATCACAAAAAAAGAAATTTTAAGTATAATATGAGTAAGAAGCTATTCAAAATTTGTAAGTAATATTTATGTTTAAACCGTAATAAATAGAGAAAATATGACTTTAATTAATTCCATATTACTATTCCTCTAAAAAATTCATCTTAGGAAGTGGCATCATGAAAAAGATAACAGTTTTCATTACAAGTATCATTGTTTTAGCAATTTTATGTATAACTTTATTAGTTACTACATTCACTTACAAAAATAAAGTAGAAACTTTAGAAACTAAAGTAAACAAGCAAGAAAAGAAAATCAAAGACCAAAAAGAAGCAATTGATGCTTATGAAAAATTTGTAAAAGAAAAAGCAAAAGAAATTGACCAAAACATTGACGACTATTACACAGACCAAGCAAACGAAGTAACAGACGGTAAGTATCAAGAATGGAAAGATACAATTTTAAAAGGTGCTAAAGATAATGGCGGCGATAGTGATGAAACAGCTGCTGAAATGAACGAAAGACTAGAAAAAGAAAACCGTGAACTCCAAGAAAGCATTGATAAAGCATGGAATGGCAACGATATAGAAGAATAACTATTAGGGTAGCTCGTCTACCCTCTTTTTAAACATCAGGAGGTATACATCATGAAAGCAAGAAAAAGTAACTATATATGTCAATATGATTTTAATATTGAAGATAATAATATAGAATTTAATATTTAAACTAAAAGAATTGATGTTTGTAAACATTTTATCCTCGTTCCGAAATTTTAATTCAAAAAGCGCTACTCGTTCCATTTTTGTTCCAAAAAGTTTCTACTTTATGCGTATAAAAAAAGTAGAAATCTTGATTTAACAAGATTTCTACTCTTAAAACACTCTAAATGTTTGTATCGAAATACCGGCGGTCGGGGTCGAACCGACACTCCATTGACTGGAACGGGATTTTGAGTCCCGCGCGTCTGCCAATTCCGCCACGCCGGCTTAATCTGGAGCGGAAGATAGGATTTACACCTATACCTCGTTCCGGGAAGGAACGTGTTCTAAAAGTTGAACTACTCCCGCATACTATATGGAGCGGAAGATAGGATTTGCACCTATATCTCATTCCGGGAAGGAATGTGTTCTGAGAGTTGAACTACTCCCGCATATTATATATGGAGCGGAAAATAGGATTTACACCTATACCTCGTTCCGGGAAGGAACGTGTTCTAAAAGTTGAACTATTCCCGCAAAATTTTAATGGAGCGGAAGATAGGATTTGCACCTATATCTCATTCCGGGAAGGAACGTGTTCTAAGAGTTGAACTACCCCCGCATATTTCATGAAGGCGGCAACCGGATTTGAACCGGTGAATAAAGGTTTTGCAGACCTTGGCCTTACCACTTGGCTATGCCGCCAAAATAACTGGGCTAACTGGATTCGAACCAGTGAGTGACGGAGTCAAAGTCCGTTGCCTTACCGCTTGGCTATAGCCCATTAATATTAAGGGCGACTGATGGGAATCGAACCCACGAATGTCGGAACCACAATCCGATGTGTTAACCACTTCACCACAGTCGCCATGGCAGGGGCAGTAGGAATCGAACCCACATCAAAGGTTTTGGAGACCTCTATTCTACCGTTGAACTATGCCCCTATTAAATTATTAAGATGGTGGAGGGGGGCAGATTCGAACTGCCGAACCCGAAGGAGCGGATTTACAGTCCGCCGCGTTTAGCCACTTCGCTACCCCTCCAAGATGGTGCCGGCCAGAGGACTTGAACCCCCAACCTACTGATTACAAGTCAGTTGCTCTACCAATTGAGCTAGGCCGGCAAATGGTGGTTCAGGACAGAGTCGAACTGCCGACACATGGAGCTTCAATCCATTGCTCTACCAACTGAGCTACTGAACCATAACTATTAAATATAATGGCGGTCTCGACGGGAATCGAACCCGCGATCTCCTGCGTGACAGGCAGGCGTGTTAACCGCTACACTACGAGACCAGACATAATAAAATTGCGGGAGGCGGATTTGAACCACCGACCTTCGGGTTATGAGCCCGACGAGCTACCGAACTGCTCCATCCCGCGGTAATAAAATTTATAATGGCGGAGGAAGAGGGATTCGAACCCCCGCGGGCCGTTAAGCCCCTGTCGGTTTTCAAGACCGATCCCTTCAGCCGGACTTGGGTATTCCTCCTAAAAAATTATATGGACCTTGCAGGACTCGAACCTGCGACCGAACGGTTATGAGCCGTTAGCTCTAACCAACTGAGCTAAAGGTCCAATATATAATGCTACAACTAATAATGAGTGGCGGTGGAGGGGATCGAACCCCCGACCTCACGGGTATGAACCGTACGCTCTAGCCAGCTGAGCTACACCGCCATTGTAAAGTTATGTTGTAAATAATAAATATGGTGGAGACTAGCGGGATCGAACCGCTGACCTCCTGCGTGCAAAGCAGGCGCTCTCCCAGCTGAGCTAAGCCCCCATATTTTCTAAGGTTATCGGGAAGACAGGATTCGAACCTACGACCCCTTGGTCCCAAACCAAGTGCTCTACCAAGCTGAGCTACTTCCCGTAGAAATAAAAGCGCGCCCGATAGGAGTCGAACCCATAACCTCTTGATCCGTAGTCAAACGCTCTATCCAGTTGAGCTACGGGCGCATAATTTAATTGGTGCCGAGGACCGGAATCGAACCGGTACGATAATCACTTATCGCAGGATTTTAAGTCCTGTGCGTCTGCCAGTTCCGCCACCCCGGCAAAATAATGGAGCAGAAGACGGGATTCGAACCCGCGACCCCGACCTTGGCAAGGTCGTATTCTACCGCTGAACTACTTCTGCAAATGCGGGTGAAGGGAGTCGAACCCCCACGCCTTGCGGCGCTAGATCCTAAGTCTAGTGCGTCTGCCAATTCCGCCACACCCGCTATTTAAATGGTGAGCCATAGAGGATTCGAACCTCTGACCCTCTGATTAAAAGTCAGATGCTCTACCAACTGAGCTAATGGCTCTGAGATGGTGCCGGCCAGAGGACTTGAACCCCCAACCTACTGATTACAAGTCAGTTGCTCTACCAGTTGAGCTAGGCCGGCTATTTAAATGGTGGAGAATGACGGGTTCGAACCGCCGACCCTCTGCTTGTAAGGCAGATGCTCTCCCAGCTGAGCTAATTCTCCATTTAATAATTGCCTGGCAACGTCCTACTCTTGCGGAACGTAAGTCCGACTACCATCGGCGCTAAAGAGCTTAACTTCTGTGTTCGGCATGGGAACAGGTGTGACCTCTTTGCCATTGTCACCAGACAATAGAATGATTATACATTCAAAACTAGATAGTAAGTAAATTAATTTTGCCAATCAAAACTTGAAATTGGATTAAGTCTTCGATCGATTAGTATTCGTCAGC
Source organism: Staphylococcus debuckii (assembly GCF_003718735.1). Classification (NCBI taxonomy): domain Bacteria; kingdom Bacillati; phylum Bacillota; class Bacilli; order Caryophanales; family Staphylococcaceae; genus Staphylococcus; species Staphylococcus debuckii. The sequence continues at coordinate 1,906,656 of NZ_CP033460.1, forward strand.
TCCACATATCGCTATGCTTCCACCCCGAACCTATTAACCTCATCATCTTTGAGGGATCTTATAACCGAAGTTGGGAAATCTCATCTTGAGGGGGGCTTCATGCTTAGATGCTTTCAGCACTTATCCCGTCCATACATAGCTACCCAGCGATGCCGTTGGCACGACAACTGGTACACCAGAGGTATGTCCATCCCGGTCCTCTCGTACTAAGGACAGCTCCTCTCAAATTTCCTGCGCCCACGACGGATAGGGACCGAACTGTCTCACGACGTTCTGAACCCAGCTCGCGTACCGCTTTAATGGGCGAACAGCCCAACCCTTGGGACCGACTACAGCCCCAGGATGCGATGAGCCGACATCGAGGTGCCAAACCTCCCCGTCGATGTGAACTCTTGGGGGAGATAAGCCTGTTATCCCCGGGGTAGCTTTTATCCGTTGAGCGATGGCCCTTCCATGCGGAACCACCGGATCACTAAGTCCGTCTTTCGACCCTGCTCGACTTGTAGGTCTCGCAGTCAAGCTCCCTTATGCCTTTACACTCTATGAATGATTTCCAACCATTCTGAGGGAACCTTTGAGCGCCTCCGTTACACTTTAGGAGGCGACCGCCCCAGTCAAACTGCCCGCCTGACACTGTCTCCCGCCATGATCAATGGCGCGGGTTAGAAATCCAACACAGCTAGGGTAGTATCCCACCAACGCCTCCACGTAAGCTGGCGCTCACGTTTCCAAGGCTCCTACCTATCCTGTACAAGCTGTGCCGAATTTCAATATCAGGCTACAGTAAAGCTCCACGGGGTCTTTCCGTCCTGTCGCGGGTAACCTGCATCTTCACAGGTACTATGATTTCACCGAGTCTCTCGTTGAGACAGTGCCCAAATCGTTACGCCTTTCGTGCGGGTCGGAACTTACCCGACAAGGAATTTCGCTACCTTAGGACCGTTATAGTTACGGCCGCCGTTTACTGGGGCTTCGATTCGTAGCTTCGCAGAAGCTAACCACTCCTCTTAACCTTCCAGCACCGGGCAGGCGTCAGCCCCTATACATCACCTTACGGTTTAGCAGAGACCTGTGTTTTTGATAAACAGTCGCTTGGGCCTATTCACTGCGGCTCTTCAGAGCGTGAACCCTAAAGAGCACCCCTTCTCCCGAAGTTACGGGGTCATTTTGCCGAGTTCCTTAACGAGAGTTCTCTCGCTCACCTTAGAATTCTCATCTTGACTACCTGTGTCGGTTTGCGGTACGGGCGCCAAATCTCTAGCTAGAGGATTTTCTCGACAGTGTGAAATCAACGACTCGAGGAAAACATGTTTCCTCTCCCCATCACAGCTTGACCTTATGAATGGCGGATTTGCCTACCATTCAGTCTTACTGCTTGGACGTGCACTCCAACAGCACGCTTCGCCTATCCTACTGTGTCCCCCCATCGCTTAAAACGATTATTGGCGGTACAGGAATATCAACCTGTTATCCATCGCCTACGCCTGTCGGCCTCGGCTTAGGACCCGACTAACCCAGAGCGGACGAGCCTTCCTCTGGAAACCTTAGTCAATCGGTGGATGGGATTCTCACCCATCTTTCGCTACTCACACCGGCATTCTCACTTCTAAGCGCTCCACATATCCTTGCGATCATGCTTCGACGCCCTTAGAACGCTCTCCTACCACTGTCCGAAGGACAGTCCACAGCTTCGGTAATATGTTTAGCCCCGGTACATTTTCGGCGCAGTGTCACTCGACTAGTGAGCTATTACGCACTCTTTAAATGATGGCTGCTTCTAAGCCAACATCCTAGTTGTCTGGGCAATACCACATCCTTTGCCACTTAACATATATTTTGGGACCTTAGCTGGTGGTCTGGGCTGTTTCCCTTTCGAACATGGACCTTATCACCCACGTTCTGACTCCCAAGTTAAATTGATTGGCATTCGGAGTTTGTCTGAATTCGGTAACCCGAGAGGGGCCCCTCGTCCAAACAGTGCTCTACCTCCAACAATCATCACTTGAGGCTAGCCCTAAAGCTATTTCGGAGAGAACCAGCTATCTCCAGGTTCGATTGGAATTTCTCCGCTACCCTCAGTTCATCCGCTCACTTTTCAACGTAAGTCGGTTCGGTCCTCCATTCAGTGTTACCTGAACTTCAACCTGACCAAGGGTAGATCACCTGGTTTCGGGTCTACGACCAAATACTCAACGCCCTGTTCAGACTCGCTTTCGCTGCGGCTCCGCATTCGCTGCTTAACCTTGCATCAGATCGTAACTCGCCGGTTCATTCTACAAAAGGCACGCCATCACCCATTAACGGGCTCTGACTACTTGTAAGCACACGGTTTCAAGTTCTCTTTCACTCCCCTTCCGGGGTACTTTTCACCTTTCCCTCACGGTACTGGTTCACTATCGGTCACTAGAGAGTATTTAGCCTTGGGAGATGGTCCTCCCGGATTCCGACGGAATTTCACGTGCTCCGTCGTACTCAGGATCCACTCAGGAGAGAATTGACTTTCGACTACAGGACTCTTACCTTCTCTGGTTCGACTTTCCAGTACGATTCGTCTAATCAATTCTTTTGTAACTCCGTGTAGAGTGTCCTACAACCCCAATGAGCAAGCTCATTGGTTTGGGCTCTTCCCGTTTCGCTCGCCGCTACTCAGGGAATCGAGTTTTCTTTCTCTTCCTGCGGGTACTAAGATGTTTCAGTTCTCCGCGTCTACCTTCGGACATGCTATGTATTCACATGTCGATAACACAACATAACTTGTGCTGGGTTTCCCCATTCGGAAATCTCTGGATCAACGCTTACTTACAGCTACCCAAAGCATATCGTCGTTAGTAACGTCCTTCATCAGCTTCTAGTGCCAAGGCATCCACCGTGCGCCCTTAATAACTTAATCACGTTATTAATTATGTGAGTAATCTTCTTTGCCGTAGGCAAATCGATTACTAGCGATTCATTTAAATGAATAAAGCTTTTAAAACTCTAATTCACTCGGTTTTGCTTGGTAAAATCTATTTTTACTTACTTATCTAGTTTTCAATGTACAATTTTAAATCTTATAATGGTGGAGACTAGCGGGATCGAACCGCTGACCTCCTGCGTGCAAAGCAGGCGCTCTCCCAGCTGAGCTAAGCCCCCATACATCTATTAAATTTAAATGGTGGGCCTAAGTGGACTCGAACCACCGACCTCACGCTTATCAGGCGTGCGCTCTAACCAGCTGAGCTATAGGCCCATTTAATAATGAATGAATAAACATTCAAAACTGAATACAATATGTCACGTTATTCCGTCAGTTTCTATTGAAACTGTTCCGTATATATCCTTAGAAAGGAGGTGATCCAGCCGCACCTTCCGATACGGCTACCTTGTTACGACTTCACCCCAATCATTCGTCCCACCTTCGACGGCTAGCTCCTAAAAGGTTAGTCCACCGGCTTCGGGTGTTACGAACTCTCGTGGTGTGACGGGCGGTGTGTACAAGACCCGGGAACGTATTCACCGTAGCATGCTGATCTACGATTACTAGCGATTCCAGCTTCATGTAGTCGAGTTGCAGACTACAATCCGAACTGAGAACAGCTTTATGGGGTTTGCTTGACCTCGCGGTTTCGCTACCCTTTGTACTGTCCATTGTAGCACGTGTGTAGCCCAAATCATAAGGGGCATGATGATTTGACGTCATCCCCACCTTCCTCCGGTTTGTCACCGGCAGTCAACTTAGAGTGCCCAACTTAATGCTGGCAACTAAGCTTAAGGGTTGCGCTCGTTGCGGGACTTAACCCAACATCTCACGACACGAGCTGACGACAACCATGCACCACCTGTCACTTTGTCCCCCGAAGGGGAAGACTCTATCTCTAGAGCGGTCAAAGGATGTCAAGATTTGGTAAGGTTCTTCGCGTTGCTTCGAATTAAACCACATGCTCCACCGCTTGTGCGGGTCCCCGTCAATTCCTTTGAGTTTCAGCCTTGCGGCCGTACTCCCCAGGCGGAGTGCTTAATGCGTTAGCTGCAGCACTAAGGGGCGGAAACCCCCTAACACTTAGCACTCATCGTTTACGGCGTGGACTACCAGGGTATCTAATCCTGTTTGATCCCCACGCTTTCGCACATCAGCGTCAGTTGCAGACCAGAAAGTCGCCTTCGCCACTGGTGTTCCTCCATATCTCTGCGCATTTCACCGCTACACATGGAATTCCACTTTCCTCTTCTGCACTCAAGTTTTCCAGTTTCCAATGACCCTCCACGGTTGAGCCGTGGGCTTTCACATCAGACTTAAAAAACCGCCTACGCGCGCTTTACGCCCAATAATTCCGGATAACGCTTGCCACCTACGTATTACCGCGGCTGCTGGCACGTAGTTAGCCATGGCTTTCTGATTAGGTACCGTCAAGGTGCGCATAGTTACCTACGCACTTGTTCTTCCCTAATAACAGAGTTTTACGATCCGAAGACCTTCATCACTCACGCGGCGTTGCTCCGTCAGGCTTTCGCCCATTGCGGAAGATTCCCTACTGCTGCCTCCCGTAGGAGTCTGGACCGTGTCTCAGTTCCAGTGCGGCCGATCACCCTCTCAGGTCGGCTACGTATCGTTGCCTTGGTAAGCCGTTACCTTACCAACTAGCTAATACGGCGCGGGTCCATCTATAAGTGACAGCAAAACCGTCTTTCATTGCGGAACCATGCGGTTCCGCATATTATCCGGCATTAGCCCCGGTTTCCCGGAGTTATTCCAGTCTTATAGGTAGGTTACCCACGTGTTACTCACCCGTCCGCCGCTAACATCAGAGGAGCAAGCTCCTCATCTGTTCGCTCGACTTGCATGTATTAGGCACGCCGCCAGCGTTCATCCTGAGCCAGGATCAAACTCTCCATAAAAGTTTATGATTTGTTTGACTAGCTCATAATAACTAATTTATTTTAAAACGTCCAAGACGTTTGTTAATTGGAATTAACGTTGACATATTGTCATTCAGTTTTCAATGTTCATTTTTTCGCGTTACATTTAACTATTATACCAAATTAGAAAAGCGAAGTCAAGAACTTTTTTATTTGTTTTTTTCGTTCCGTCTCGTTCGTTTTTTCTCAACAATAAACATTCTATAATGTTTGCAAGCGAGAATCAATAGTAAAAATTACACTTTGTTAAAGTTTTTAATTAGAACTTCTAAAACTCAATGTGAAATTTACTGTGTCGTTTCAACGACCTATTCATCATATCAAGATACAATGAATGAGTCAATAAAAATCTTAAATAATTTTTGTATAATATTACCTCTTGTGTGATTGATTGCATTGTTAGATGTGCAATGGTGCAATTCGTGTAATTCAGTACTCCGCTTCTTTTCAAATTTTGTGTACTTATTCATTTCCCTTCATTAAAAATCATCTTCACAATCCTTCTTATTATTAAAAAGATGTTAATCTGCTTTCATTTAATCATAAATTGAAATATAAAAAGAAGTAGCCTGAGATATAAATAAATGTCTCAAACTACTTCTTAAATAGGCAACAGCTGTTTTAATAGTGGTTTGCTTATATCAAACTACACTCTATTCTAATCAGCTTTACCGATATAGGACACAAAATAATACTTTCTAAATTATTTTCCCCTATTTTCTTCTTTAAATGAATTCGGGTATTCACCTTTTATTGATCTTCTTTTTCTTGGCATTCTGGACATAGTCCATAAATTTCCATTCTATGATGAGAAATTTTGAAACCAGTTACATGTTGAGCTAAATGTTCTACCTCATGAAGCTGCGGATAATGAAAGTCCACAATCTTTCCGCAGTTTTCGCAAATTACGTGATAATGATTATGCGTATTAAAATCAAAGCGACTAGATGCATCTCCATATGTCAGTTCGTTGACAATACCTGTTTTCTTAAACACACGCAAGTTATTATAAATTGTCGCAACACTTATGTTTGGAAAATCTGGTGACAGTGCCTGATAAATTTCATCTGCAGTTGGATGAGTATCACTTGAAATCAAAAATCTTAAGATAGCTTGTCTTTGCGGTGTAATTCTGATTCCGGCGTTTCTTAAAGATGCAATCGAGTCCTCTAATTGATGTTCAATAGATTCCATTTCTGCACTCATCTAATCCACCGTCTTTCTACTTAATAATAATTATTACTTAATATTAATATAACGGTTAAGATAGCGAAATGTCAATGATTGTACAATTTTTGCTTAATATCCTTTATCTAAATCTACTTTATTCTCAACTACATCTCCGTTATTGAGAAAATGCTTGAAATTTTTGATAAATATATTACTAGCATCTTTAAAATTTTCTCTATGGTTACCTGTAATATGGGCTGTAATTGTTATATTTTCAACTTCGTATAAAGGGCTATCACTCGTTAATGGTTCATTTTCAAAAACATCTGCGTAAGCGTGGCGGATTTGATGATTCTTCAATGCTTCTATCAATGTTTGTTCTGAAGTAATAGTGCCTCTTCCTACATTAATAAACAACGCACTATCTTTCATAGCTTTAAATTCCTTATCACCTAGTAAATGAAAGGTATCAGCAGTTGAAGGTAAAACATTGACTACAATATCTGCATTCGGCAATACTTCATCTAAATCTTTAATTGGATAAACACGATCAAAATCTTTAACTGGATGTCCTGTCGTATTCACACCTTCAACAGTCATACCAAAAGCTTGAGCCAAGTGTGCTGTTTCTTGAGGAATAGTACCCGTGCCTAACATTAAAATCGTTTGGCCATCTACTCTTTCACCCGTCAATTTAGAATCATAAATTTTCTGATCTTGATTACGTCTTGAAATTGCCATCTTTTTATAATCATCTAAAATATAGGCAAAGATAAATTGACTCATCTGTTTAGCATGTACTCCAGAAGCATTAGTTAATAGAATATCTTTCTCCTTAAAATAGTCTAAAGGAAGATTATTCACACCTGCTGCATACCATGCTACCCATTTTAACTTCGGCATTCCTTCAAAGAACGCTTGGTCAGCTTTGCCGCTGTATCCAATCACTATTTCAGCGTCTTCTTTATCCGCTTCATCTATTTCCTCTACATTTTTACGAAAAACAAATTCTACGTCAGGAAAAGTATCTTCTAATAGCTTTTCAGCATCTTTCAATCTATTTAATGAAAGAACTTTCAAATTTCTCACCCCAACATCTCTTTTAATTGATCCATTTGTTCTTTAACTTTTACCTTTTCAATTACATGCGTTACTGTCCCGTTTTCATCAATAACAAAGGTAGTTCTCACGATACCCATTGATTCTTTGCCGAAACTTTTCTTCAATTGATACACACCAGTTTTCTCGGCTAATTTATAATCTTCATCAACTAGTAAATCAAAATTCAAATCATGCTTAGCTATAAAATTCTGATGTTTTTTCTTAGAGTCTCCGCTAATTCCATAAACAGCGATATCTAAATCATTGAACATGGCCATATTATCTCGGAAGTCACATGCTTCTGTTGTACAACCTGGTGTATTATCTCTAGGATAAAAATAAAGAATTGCTTTGTTGCCTTTTAATGTTTCATTAGTAATGACTTCACCATCTTGATTTTCTAATGCAAATTCAGGAAATTTTTCTCCTTTTTCTAACATATGCTCACCCTTCTTCTTGTTATAGTTAATTATATGATACGATAAGAGACGTAAATATTAAATTAAAAGAGGTTGATAAATCATGGAATTTACTGAAAGCGAACGACTTCAAAGCTTATCAGACGAGTATATTTTAGGAGGTGTCAATTCACCTTCTCGCTCATATAAAGCTGTAGGTGGTGGCGCACCTGTCGTAATGAAAGAAGGTAAAGGTCAATATTTATATGACGTAGATGGAAATCGCTATATTGACTATCTGCAAGCATATGGCCCTATTATCACTGGACATGCACACCCTCATATCACTAAAGCAATTCAAGAACAAGCAGCTAAAGGCGTGTTATATGGTACTCCGACAGAACTTGAAATCGAATTTGCTAAAAAATTACGTGAAGCTATTCCTTCATTAGAAAAAATGCGATTTGTGAACTCAGGTACTGAAGCTGTGATGACTACTATCCGTGTAGCACGTGCTTATACTAACCGCAATAAAATTATTAAATTTGCTGGTTCTTATCATGGTCATTCAGATTTAGTATTAGTTGCTGCAGGCAGCGGTCCATCTCAATTAGGCTCTCCAGACTCAGCTGGTGTACCTAAAAGCGTTGCTCAAGAAGTGATTACAGTACCTTTCAATGATATCGAAGCTTATAAAGAAGCAATGGAACATTGGGGTAATGAAGTCGCTGCAGTATTAGTGGAACCAATTGTCGGCAACTTCGGTATGGTAGAACCTAAACCTGGTTTCTTAGAAGCAGTTAACGACATTACACACGAATACGGCGGTTTAGTTGTATATGATGAAGTTATCACAGCTTTCCGTTTCCATTATGGCGCAGCTCAAGACTTGCTAAACGTCTATCCTGACCTAACTGCTTTCGGTAAAATTGTAGGCGGCGGTTTACCAATCGGCGGTTACGGCGGTCGTCAAGATATTATGGAGCAAGTCGCACCATTAGGCCCTGCATATCAAGCTGGTACAATGGCAGGCAACCCTCTTTCAATGAAAGCCGGAATCGCTCTATTAGAAGTATTAGAACAAGATGGCGTTTATGAAGAATTAGATCGTTTAGGTAAAAAGTTAGAAGATGGTTTAAACGAATTAATTGATAAACATGGTATCACTGCAACTATTAACCGCGTTTATGGTTCATTAACACTTTATTTCACAGATGAAAAAGTCACCCACTATGACCAAGCAGAAAATGCAGACGGCGATGCATTTGCTAAATTCTTCAAATTAATGTTGCATCAAGGGATTAACCTTGCGCCTTCAAAATTTGAAGCATGGTTCTTAACAACTGAACATACCGATGCAGATATCGAAGAAACATTACGTGCTGCAGACTACGCTTTTTCACAAATGAAATAAACTTGAAATTCATATCCAATCATTGTATAACTTTATTATACGTTATTATTGTTGAAAGAAATTTCAGCATAACACCGTGCATAAATAGTAAAAAAGGAGCACAAATAATTTGAAATTAGGTGCCAGAATATTTAAGACCGGTATTGCAATTGTCCTTGCGATGCTGATTGCATCTTTACTTCCAAAAAGTGCTGGGTTACCTACCGTAGCAGGTATTGGTGCAATAGTTGCCATGCAGCCAAGTGTTTATCGTTCCTATAAAACTATTAAAGACCAATTTCAAGGTAATGTCATCGGCGCGATTCTAGCTGTAATCATGGTCGCCTTGTTCGGAGACAATATTATTATAATGGGAGCAACGGTAATTATCCTGATTGCCATGTTGTTCCAATTTAAACTTCAACATGTTGCAACCTTAGCTACCGTGACCGCGCTGATTATCATGGGACAAGGTGGTACCACAGGTAATTTCTATTCTGCAGCGTTCTTCCGCTTCGTTCTAGTAATGATTGGTGTTTTCAGTTCATTCATTGTTAACGTTGCCTTCTTTCCACCTAAATATGAGACTAAGCTCTATTATAATTCCATGAATATCGCTAATGATATTTTCAAATGGATTAAATTGGTGTTGAACGATACGACAGAATATCATTATGTTAAAGAAGATACGCAGTCTATCAAAAATCGCATACAAAATTTAGAACAACTTTTCGATTATTACAAAGAAGAGCGTACTATTTTTAAAAAGAACTTGCCTGAATTGAATCGTAAAAAAATTATCTTTAGACAGGTCGTTATTACTACAAGACGCGCATACGATGTATTAAGAAGAATGCATCGCTATCAAAATGATTTGCATCAAATCAGCAATGATTTAATGCTGCAAATTAAATTAGAGCTCGATGATTTAATGACTTCGTATGATCAGATAATGTTGAGTATCGCCCAAAAAGCGCGTTATGATTTCGAAAACTTCCAATCATCTGTAGATAATCCTCAGAAATTAGAATTAATGGAAGCTTTCAGACGTGAAATGGTGGATAAGAAAAACGATTCAGATTACTCTGTTTCCAATTTATTACAGATTATCTCAGCAATTGAGGAGTTCAGTTACGATTTAGAACATTTAGATCGACTCGTTTTAAGTTATTTTGAATATCATCGAGATGATTCAGACATTGATATTGATGATGAAGATTTAGATTTATAGAAGCAAAAAGGAGTATGCCCCACTATCTAGGTGGTCATACTCCTTCTTTTTATAAATCTTGAATTGTGTAAAGGTGATGGTAAGCACCTTGTTTTGCAAGCAATTCTTGATGCGTGCCAGTTTCAATGATGCGTCCGTTTTCAACCACTACTATTTTATCAGCGTGCGTAATAGTTGAAAGACGATGCGCAACAATTAAAGTGGTTCTATTTTCACTCAGATGTGCTAAAGCTTCTTGGATAATCGCTTCACTTTCTAAATCTAAAGCACTTGTTGCTTCGTCTAGAATAATGATTGGCGGATTATTCAAGAAAATTCTTGCAAGAGATATACGTTGTTTCTGTCCTCCTGAAAGTTTGACTCCGCGTTCCCCTACTTCAGTTTCATATCCGTCAGTTAAACTCATAATAAAGTCATGAGCGTTGGCAAGTTTAGCTGCCTCAATCACTTCTTCATCACTGGCATCCGGCTTACCCAGTAAAATATTTTCTCTAATAGTATCTGAGAATAAAATATTATCTTGCTGCACTAGTCCTATTTGATTACGTAAGCTGGAAAGCAAGAAATCTTTAACAGGATGATTATCAATGGTAATGACACCTTCTGTGGCATCATAAAATCTAGGAATCAAATTAATTAAAGTTGATTTCCCGCCACCAGACATTCCTACAAAGGCTACCGTTTCACCTTGATCTACTTTTAAAGAAATATCATCCAATACTTTCGGTGCATATTGATTATAACGGAATGAAACATTTTGGATATCAATATTACCATGTTCAATCGCAATAGGTTTCGCATACGGTTCATCTTTCACATCATAATCTTCATCTAGCAGCTGGAACACACGGTCCATCGAAGCAAAACTTTGCGTTAAAGTAGTAAATGATGAAACCAGACGACGTAGCGGACCGAATAATTGTTCTAAGTATCCTACAAACGCCGCTAAAGTCCCTACTGTAATCGAACCATTAACTGCTAAATATCCACCGACACCTATCACTATAATAGGTCCTAAATCTGTGACAGTATTGATTGCTGCGAATGAATAAGCATTCCAACGTGTATGTCTGAAGGCACGATGTAAGAAATGTCTATTGCGTTTATCAAAATTCTCCGCTTCATTTCGTTCTATCGCAAAACTTTTAATTACTGAAATTCCTTGAACTCTTTCATGTAAAAAGCCTTGAACTTCTGCTAAAGCCTGAGAACGTTCTCTAGTTAATCCACGTAATCTTCCAAAGAAGTAATATACCGTTAAAATATAGAATGGGAAGATGAACATAGCAGCTAATGTTAATTTGACATCTAAAAAGAACATAATAGAAAGTGCAATGATAATAGTCACGCAATCTAACCAAATATTCATGAGGCCAGTCAATATAAAATCTTTAGTCTGCTCTACGTCATTAATGACACGAGAAATAACTTCTCCTGCTTTATTGTTTGAATAGAAACGCGCACTCAGTGCTTGCAAGTGATCATAGAGTCTCTTACGTATATCGTAAAGAATCTTATTACTTGTCCATTGTGCTAAGTATTGTCTTGCATATTCAATAGGTGGTCGTACCACTGCAAAAATAAATAAAGCGATACCTATTGAAATAATTAAACGCATTCCTTTGTCCTGCATTGATAAATCATGATTATTGATAACACCATCAATAACATACTTGATCAATAACGGTATCAACATCGGAATACCGAATTTGATAATCCCAATGATTATTGTCGCTACGATACGCCATTTATAAGGTTTAACAAATTTAAGATATCTGCGTATCATTATAGTTTTATCCTCCCTTGACCTACTTTTCTAAATATATGATTCCAAAAATCAACGAGGCAGAACTGTGCTTTGCTAAGCTTAAGTTCTTACCCCGTTAAATTACCGTAAGCAATAATGATATCATTATAATGAAATATTGGATACAGAATAAAGAAATCTGCTTTGCCTTATGATTTTTGACGCAGCTTTTTATATCTATCTCTCCATACCTTAATAAAGTCTGGAGCAAAAGGTCCCTTTTTCTGTTCAATCCATTGTTGCAGTATATCTACATTTCTGCGTAAAATAACATCAATATCTTTAGGATAGTTCATCTGCTGCATATGCTGCTGATATTCATCTTCATCTAACAAGTGATATTTACCATTAGGATAAACTTTAATATCTAAATCATAATCGATGTATTTCAACGCTTCTTCATCACATACAAAAGGAGAGGAAAGATTACAGTAATAATACACACCATCTTCTCTAAACATACAAATGACATTAAACCAGTACTCAGAATGAAAATACACAATTGCTGGTTCTCGTGTAATCCAAGTACGCCCGTCACTTTCAGTTACAAGTGTATGATCGTTTCCGCCTATAACCACGTGATCTGTGCCTTTTAAAATAGTGGTTTCTGACCATACCCGATGAATATTTCCATCATGTTTATAACTTTGAATTTTAATGTTTTCTCCCTCTTTCGGTATGGTTTCTTTTACCATGCTCCACACCTCCTCGTTAGCTTTTTACACAAAACCAATTATAACATAAAGGCGGGTTCAACTCAGTTTTGGGTGTTTCGGCTCTCAAGATGATTGAGTATTTTATGCATAGAAGCGGGGAAATTAAATTGATTTCTGTCTTTTAAGTCCATCCAGCAATAATGTTCATCGGTATTAATCCGATTAGATTGAACAGAATTCGCCAGTTCGTAGACGTTAATATTCCAAGTTAAGTGCGTAAATTGATGTTTTAATTGATAAGCCACTTTAGCAGGAAGGTTAATATTACTTCCTAGTAATGCTTCAAGTTTTTCTTGACTGCTGCCTTTTTCGAACATAGGAAACTCCCACATTCCATTAAGTAATTTGGCTTGTCTTTGTTCAATTAAGTATTCATTATTTTCATTTTTAATGACAAAGCACTCTTGTTGAATCGTTTTCTTTTTAATTTTTTTAGTCTTTACTGGGAGTTCTTCCACAGTACCCTCATTGAAGGCATCGCAATGAGACTGTACAGGACAGAATAAACATAACGGAGACTTAGGCGTACAAATCAAAGCACCTAATTCCATCATGGCTTGGTTGAATTGACCTGCCTTCGTTTCCACATAGGGTAACAATTCGCTTTCAAATGCCTTTCTAGTTGATTGTTTCGCTGTATCACTGAAATCATTATTTAAGCGAGACCACACGCGAAAGACATTTCCATCTACGGTTGGCAATGGCAAATCAAAAGCAATACTCATGACCGCTGCTTTCGTGTAGGGTCCTACTCCTTTCAACTTTTCAAATTTTTCGGGGTTATCCGGAACTTTCCCATTATATTCAGCGGCTACTTCTTGAATAGCAGTGTGAAAGTTACGCGCTCGACTATAATAACCTAGCCCTTCCCAGTATTTAAGCACCTCATCTTGCTTGGCTTCACTTAAGTCTTCAACTGTTGGAAATCTTTCTGTGAACCGATGATAATAGTCGATCACCGTTTTGACTTGTGTTTGTTGAAGCATAACTTCGCTGATCCAAATATAATATGGATTGGTTGTCTCTCTCCAAGGCATGGCTCTTTGGTTTGCTTCAAACCAATTTAATATATCTTCTTTAAAAGTTTTCTGATGCAACATCTCTTTGTACGGCTCCTTTTGGTGATACAGGTTTATCAATTTTGTTATTTAAGTTTATCATTTATAATAGATGTAAGACTATTTGAAATGAGTGAACAATTATGGATACTGGAACACATATAGTTATGGGTATCAGCCTCACAGCTTTAGCGATGCATGACCCATCTATGTCAGGTCATTTTGGAGTGGCCGCAACCACATTAATTGCCAGTTCACTAATTCCTGACAGCGATACTGTATTAAAACTCAAAAATAACGCTGCCTATATATCTAATCATAGAGGAATTACACATTCAATCCCTTTCACAATACTATGGCCAATTTTAATTACTTTATTAGTATTTACCTTTTCGCAAGGTATCAACCCTCTGCATATTTGGCTTTGGGCACAATTAGGAGTGTTTCTTCATGTCTTCGTAGATATTTTCAACTCCTATGGTACACAAGCATTGCGGCCGTTTTCGAATAAGTGGATTCAACTGAGTGTTATCAATACATTTGACCCTTATATCTTTATCTTATGGTGTCTCGGTATTGTACTGTGGGCTTTCGGTTTAAATGCATATGCGGTGTTTATTCCGATTTTTGTAATTCTTTTCTTTTATTATGTGGTCCGCTTTATTTTTCGCTCTGCGATTAAAAAGCAAGTACTGCGTATGGTCAGCAGCCAAGACAAAGCACATTTAGTTAAAGTCTTTGTTGCTCCGACCATTAAATTTATGGAATGGCGCGTAGCTGTGCAAACAGCTACACATGATTATGTCGGAAAAAGTTACGGCAGAAATATTGTCTTTGCTGATAAAGTAAAGCGTCAAGAATTCCCGGATGAAGCATTAATGGCTGCGCTAAGAAAAGACCCTAACATCAAAGCCTTTTTAAACTTCTCCTCGATTTATCGTTGGGATGCTAAGCAGCTGAGTGATAACATCTACGAAGTAAGATTTATTGATTTGAGATATCTCAAAAATGATCATTATTCATTTGTGGCAATTGCACATTTAGATCAAGAGATGCATATAACTCATTCTTATACAGGTTGGGTGTTCAGTGAACAGAAACTAATGAAAAAACTTTATGCACATTAACTGGTTCAACAAATTGGGCTGGGACATTAATTTGTCCCAGCCCAATTTTTCAATCTGTAATATTTGTAGATTTTACTTTTTCAGGTTCTGCAGTATTTTTCAAATGGATAGAACGCGTGCGTGTCATTCTGAATTTCTCGTAAGCAATATATGGTCGGAAAATATACAGTAATAATGCAGCGATACCAATCCAAACCAAGAAATAAAAATGATATGGTAAATTGCCTAAACTATTAATTCCTATAATTACCGCTTCTTCTATTCCTGAAACCAAGTAGAACAATGGATTCAACATAAGAATATGCATCACTAATGAAGGTTTTTCAGATGGTATATACAGAATCGGTACCGTAACAACCATTAAAGCGAACACAATATATAAAGTGATATCAAATATACGATAATGGCTAATCATCCGGATTAAGCCCAATACTTGCGATGTAAGTATGATAAAGATATTCCACATTATCCAGTAAAAGGCGAGTGCTATAAATGAACTATCTAAGTTCACTGGTTTGACTACCACCACAATACTGATAGAAATAATCATACCTATTGAGAATATCAGCGTATAAATAATTGTTTTGAATGAAGCTGGATAATCGAAATTTTTATATTCAAAGTAATCTCTGCGATAACGCATGGTGTTGAAATAAAGTGTGACGAGTGTCCAAATAAGTGTAATCAATCCGATGTATCGATAGTACCAAATGGCTTGCGTCTCTTCGGTAGTTTTACTCGCTTTAAAACCAATCAACATAGCAACCAACAAAATAACCGATGTTGCTAAAGGAATGACTAACCATTTCCAGTTTCTTTTTAAACTGACGCTTAGATGTCTCAATAATTGCGGTAAGCTGTGGTAAAAGTTAATTGTATTATTAATCATTTTATCTATCATAACGCTTCACCTACAATTCTATATAAATCCATTTATTATTTTTCATATCAGCCACAAAATAGCCTTTACCTGACTTGCAAATCCAAAAATCATTTTGAACATTAAATTCCTTTTTGAATTTATCTTTGTTCACCATTGGATAAACAAAGCCGGTTAAATGTTTCGAATCACTATAAAGCATGCTGACTGGCTGTTGTGTGACTTGCTCAACAAAGCGGTTTTCATTTTCAGGTACTAAAGATTTTTCGGCTTTATTTTTAGACTGACCTAAATGACTGTTGTAGAAATCAATATAATTAATATAATTCGATTTCATATATTTTTCTAAGCTGTCTTTACTATGTGTTTCATATAAACCAGCGGGATTAAAGTAGCGAATATCCCCTTTTTTCGTGATGTAATTATGATCGTCTACTACAATACGATATTTATTATCATTTTCACCCGTAATCGTTAACAAAGCGTATCTTGGAATTTTCAATTCATTGTTTCCGTTCTCAGCTTTAACTTTGAGTTCTGACTCAGTCACTATGCCATATGACAGCTTATCTTCAAACGTTTGCTTTTTATTTGCTTGCAACTTGGTTTGTTCAGCATTCTGAGAGAAATGTACAATACCTTGATTAGTAAATAATAGCGCTGCCGTAATAATGAAACCGATTGCTAATGCAATACTCCAACCAATGATTCTAGATAGAAATTGTGTCGGCTTTGCGTGTTTGTACCGTTCTACACGTCGGAAATTATAAGACATCTCCGGTATGCGTGTACGTTTCTTTTTCCAATCGACATCAAAATTTTTCTTTTCCTCTTCAGTTTCTAAAGATTTTCTGTCATTTTCATGTTCTGTAAAGGCTGGAAGTACTCTGCTTAACGCCCCTTCCATACGCACTTGCCCATGTGAAATCCACACCGCATAATTGCTGACTTTGCGTATAACATCTAAATCATCATCAATCGTGATAAGCGTCAAATCGTTATCAATATAGTCATCCGACAACTCTGAAGCACGCTCTAGGAAAGTTTCATCTAAACAATGAAGCACAT
Organism: Staphylococcus debuckii; assembly: GCF_003718735.1. NCBI lineage: Bacteria > Bacillati > Bacillota > Bacilli > Caryophanales > Staphylococcaceae > Staphylococcus > Staphylococcus debuckii. Next base: position 1,923,501 of record NZ_CP033460.1, read on the forward strand.
GATTAAAAATGATAATACCTGCTTTTGAGCTACGGGCTAAACTGAAAATCAATTGTGCATATTGGCGATCTGATAATCTAAACACCGAGGTTTCTTTTAAATCATAAAGCCCTGCATATCGGATAATTTGTTCTGTTTTATGATTAGATTCTTTATATGTAAATAGTTCTGCTGCATTTTGAACATAAGCTTCAACAGATTCCTCATGCAAATGTTTATCTTCCAAATCCCCGAAAAATAAACTGCCTGAACGACTTATGCGTCCCTTATCAGGTACAACTTCCCCAGCTAAGATTCTGCCTATAAGTGTTTTAGATGCACCAGGTTCTCCAATAACACCTAATGACTCACCTTGATACAGATAGAGTGACACATTGTTCAACTCAATATCTTCAGCATCATAACCATAAGGCAAATACCATTTTTTTCGATTCTTTTTGCGATAGTAATGCGTAATATTCAGTAACTTTAATACAATTGAACTCGCCATATCTGCTTACATCCTTCTATAATTTTAATAATGCGACTGGGATGCCTGTTTCTCGCTCAGCGCTATGCAAAATTTTTCCCCAAGCAAAAATGCCTTTCATGCGATCTACACGCATATAGCGTTTTGTGCCGTCATTTAATTCATATAATTTACCAAATTCAATTTTACTTTGGTCTACCAAATAACTTTCTGCAATAATGACCTTTGTACGATAGACATCGTATTCATTAAGTATGCCATTCATTTCGGCTTTACGCATTTTTTCTTTATATTTTTGTATTTCATCTAATATTTCGCTTTTTTCCATCTTGCTTAAACTTTTCTCACTCATCGCCAATCCCGCTTTCTGTCAATTTATCTTTAATTGTATCATACTCATACCCTTTACGAATTAATGCTTCAATCGTTTTCATTTCTAACTGTTTGCCTTCGTATTTACGTTCATACTTACGATACACTTTCTCAAGTTCTCGTTGGAGCAACATGTCAACCTCTTCTGGATCAGGTTCGAAATCAAGATTTTGCATTGCTTCGTTGATGACTTCAAATGAATATCCTTTTTGTAAAAGCGACTGTTTGACCTTTTCGCTTCTTTTCTTAAGCGGCCCCTTTTTCTGATTCATTAATTTATCAGCCAACGTCACTATCTCTTCCAAAGGTTGTTCTTCTTCGTATTTAGCAGTATAATGCTCTGCTAAGTCTTTCTCAATACCTGCTTTTAAAAGTTTTTGTCGATAAATTTCAGGTCCTTTGTCAGTAGTACGTATCATGGTATTCTTTAAACTTTCTGCATAATCAGCATGATCAATGTAGCCTTCACGATTACAATACTCGATGACCTCTGCAATGGCTGTTTCACTGATTTCATGTTTCTGTAGATGTTGGACGACTTCTTTTTCTGTTCTTTTACGATAAGACAGATACTGAATAGCTAAATGAAGTCCGAATCTGAAATGTTCGTACTTTTGTACTTCTGCCATATCAGCTGGCGTCAGCACGTCCCCTTTTTTCAAATTGAAATGAACTAAAGTATCCATATCAATACCCATTTCAAATGTCTCATCAAGGTATAAGTTAAATCTTTCTTTATTCTTTTTTTGAACTTCAATCTTAGTTACTTTAGGCATAATTTCAACTCGCTTTGATTTCAATAAATTCTATTCGCTACTTATTGTAAAACAAATTTGCTGACTTTTATAGCGTTATACTTTATAGAGATGCAGAGAAATTTTAAGAGATAGGAAGACGATACTATTAAAAAAAGAAGAAGCTGTAATGAGAGCTTTTTTCTTCAAAAAGTAAGGGTTGGAACAAATTAACGTCCCAACCCCTCAAGTCTAACAGTTTTCAGTTCATTTATTTACTTGGCTTTATACTCCTAATTGCGCAAGTGCTGTTTTATATTGACTTTCATCAATATAGCCTTGTTGTTTCATTTTTTCTAAATTTATCTTCACGCGATTTACATAATTCTGCGACATATCATTGACATCATACACACTTGGCGCGTTAATCTTACTAGCTAAAATAGCACTTTGTAAAACCGTAATGGTCGGCATGTTCGGATTGTTTTTGACCGTAGTCGTACCGAAATAATGGTTCGCAGCGCCTTCAATAGTATACTGGTTATCACCGTAATAGATGTTGTTAATATAAAAACTTAATATGTCATTCTTGGAATACTGACGTTCCATACGGCTAGCTACGATAATTTCTTTAACCTTCCGAGTAAAACTTTTCTCGTTGTCGTAATAATAATTCTTAACCACCTGTTGACTGATTGTACTTCCTCCTTGTACATTATGATCACTTAAAGTTGAAAATAATGCTCTGAAAATACCTTTGACATCGAAAGCACCATGGTCATAAAAACGTTCATCTTCCATAGAGATAAAGGCACCTTTGGTATAAGAAGGCATGTCGGATACAGGTACATAAGTAGATTTATCTTTAATCGTATTCAAATCATCTACATTCGCTTTTGATGATAATGCATACATGAGTCCGAAAAAGAGCGCTACAATAATAATAAGACCTATTACAATTTTAAAAAATATTCCTTTGCCTCTGCGCTTTTTCGGCGGAGCGCCTACAGGTTGATAATACGTATTATAATGTGGTGTATTCTGTGTGTTTGATCTAGTAGTTTTTGACTCTCTAGATAGCCTTTCGCTTCTTTTCATATTGACACACATTCTCCTCAATCGTAATTTTTTACTTCATACATATTATAAGTGAGAAACCGCATTCTTAAAATAAGAATATATTAAATAAAGTAAAAATCAGTCTCAAGGAGTACATTAGTTTAAGCCTAACTAAGTAAGAAAGTGGAGCTGCAATAAAAAAAGACTGAGACCTCAATTGAGGTCTCAGTCTTTCTAAACTAAAATTAAACTTTATTTATATTCTTTGTCTAATAATTCAACAATAGCATGATTGAAATCGTCTAAGTCGTCTGGAGTACGGCTTGTTACAAGATTACCATCAACTACTACTGATTCGTCTTTAACGTGAGCACCAGCATTTGATAAATCTTTACGCACATTTAATACTGCAGTCAATGTACGGCCATTTAAGTCGTCAGTATCGATTAATACTTGTGGACCGTGACAAATAGCAAAGATAGGTTTGTTATATTTAATAAATGCTTTTGCGAAAGTACCATAACGGCCGTCTACATCGCCACGTAAGTGGTCTGGTGAGAAACCGCCCGGGATGAGTAAACCTGAGTATTCAGAAGGTTCAGCTGAACCGATACCTACACCTACTTTAGCTTTAGTACCATGTTTACCTACAAGTTCTTCACCTGCTTCATGACCGATAATAACAGTTTTATAACCTGCTTCTTCAATTGCCTCTTTAGGGCTAGTTAATTCAATATCTTCAAAATCATTAGCTAAAATAATTGCTACTGGTTTAGTCATAAAAAATAATCACCTTTCTATTAATTGAAATTTAGTTTATAAATCTAATTTCAAAATAACTATTAATCGATTGATAGTTATTATTTAGACTAAAACTGATGATTTTAAACATATCTGATTCATCAGAATTATTTTTCGTGTTGAACAGTCTTTACTTTTTCCTCTAATTGGCCTAATAAACCAATCCACTCATCCACATCTTCAACACTTACTTTGTCAGGGTCTACATGATTGATTTCATCTACAAACTCCGATAATCTTGTTTGGACGTGGGAAATTAATTCTTTTTCGCTCATTTTCATTATTGAGACGCTCCTTTTTAAAATATAACAACATTCTAACATGAATTTGACTAACACCGTTAAACTATTAATAATGTAGCAGAGTTGAAATTAACTGTACATATGAAATATCTGTGTCATTTAAAGAATAGATTCCTACAATGTTCACTTACCCCTTTTCAACTTCGCCATTCGAAAAGTATAATGATAAACAGAATGAAAATAGAAAGAAGGCAAACTGATGATTGATTATTCAACTCGCATTAAGCAACCTATTTCAATATTGAACGATCCATGGGAAGCTTATAACGATGTAGAAGAATTTGGAGATCTTCAATTAAGTAATATTGAATTTACGACTACAAATTTGTGCAACATGCGCTGCAGTCACTGTGCTGTAGGTTATACATTACAAACAAGAGACCCTGAGCCCTTGCCGATGGACTTGATTTATAGAAGATTAGATGAAATTCCTCATTTACGCACATTATCTATTACAGGCGGAGAACCTATGTTTTCCAAAAAATCTATTCGCAATGTGGTTAAACCATTATTAAAATATGCTCAAAGCCGCGGTATCTATACTCAAATGAACTCTAATTTAACTTTACCGCAAGATCGTTATCTAGATATTGCTGAATATATAGATGTTATGCATATTTCTCATAATTGGGGAACTACTGATGAATTTGCTGAGGTAGGATTTGGAGCTATGGAAAAGCAACCCCCTTTAAAAGCTAAATTAAAACTTTATGAGCAAATGATTGATAATTCTCGTACGCTTTCAGAGCAAGGCATGTTTGTCTCAGCAGAAACTATGTTGAACCAAAATACACGCCCTTATTTAGAAAAAATACATAATGAAGTGGTTCATGATATGAAATGCAGCCGTCATGAAATTCATCCGATGTATCCTTCTGATTTTGCCAGCCAATTAAGTGTGTTGAGTTTAAAGGAAATTAAAGATACAATTCGTCATTTATTAAACATACGCGATAAGGACACTTGGATGTTGTTTGGTACTTTGCCGATTTATCCTTGTATCCAAGACGAAGACGATGCTGCTTTATTTGATGCCTTACGTACAGCTAAGAATGTAACTTTACGTAATGACCCAGATGGACGCAGCAGATTAAATGTAAATGTCTTTACTGGTAATGTAATTGTGACGGACTTCGGCGATGAAAATGGTACGATTTCTAATATCCAAACAGATAAACTGACTGATGTTTACTATCAATGGCTGCAATCTGATTTAGCACGAAGCTTAAATTGTTATTGTGCCCCCGTTCATTGTCTTGGTCCTAATGTGTTAGTTAAGAATATGTACTACCCTCATACAGATTTTCGTGAAAAAGAAAAAATGATGCATCAAATTTTCCAACAATAATAATAAGGCGGTTGCGACGTAGACATGTCGCAACCGCCTTATTATTATTGAATATGTCTTGTTCTTGTTAAGAATTCTAAAGTATCTTTACTTTCTTGTCTTCTTTCTTTTCTGCGTTTCACACGTGCAGGAGCAGTACTATGGAACCATTCTTGAATTTCATTTTCCGGATAGACGCCAGGCACTTTTTTCGGCTTGCCATCATCATCCAATGCAACAAATGTTAAGAAGCTTAAAGCTGCCATATATTTCTTGTCTTCCATAATATCTTCTAGAATAATCTGTACACAGACTTCCATCGAAGTAGAACCTGCATAAGATACCATAGCTTCATATGAGATGACATCACCCGTTCTGATTGGCAATAAAAAGTCTACTGAATCGGTTGAAGCAGTAACTACAGGTGCACTGCTATGCTTCATTGCACAAATAGCAGCAATTTCATCGATGTTGGCCATTAACAGGCCTCCGAACATTGTATGGTGATGATTTGTATCTTGAGGGTATACTTGACGATCTTTAATGCTTAATGAAGCAGACATCGGTCTTTTTTCTCTGTCTTCCACAATAGGTCTCCTTTTTAATCATTATTTTTTTAAAATTAATAAGCCCAGTTTCCATCTTTAAATAAGATTTCTTCTTTCCCATCTTCTGTAATACCATAAATTGTTAAGTCTGAACTTCCAATCATAAAATCTTCATGAATGAAAGCGTCATTTAAGCCTTCAGAGCTTAATTCTTCTCTAGACATTGAAGTACCATCTTTTATAGTAAATGGATAACCTGCACCTAATGCAATATGGCAAGAAGCATTTTCATCTAATAAAGTGTTATAGAAAACACGATTTCGATTTGAAATCGGGGAATCATCTGGTACTAAAGCAACTTCGCCTAAATATTTAGAACCTTCATCTGTTTCAAGTAAGTTGCGTAATACATCTTCCCCTTTTTCAGCCGTAAAATCAACTACTTTGCCATCTTTAAATGTTAAAGTGAAACCGTCAATCAAGCTGCCGTTATAACTTAATGGCAATTTATTTGTAACGTGGCCGTTGACGCGATTTCGGTCTGGTGCAGTAAAAACTTCTTCGGTAGGAATATTAGCTATAAATTCTTGGCCGTCATTTGTAAAGCTTGTAGCATCTTGCCATAAATGATTTTCAGGCAGACCGATTGTTAAGTCTGTGCCTTCGGAAATATAATGCAATGCTGAATAATGTTTGTCTTGTAAATATTTCGCATGCTTACTTAAATTTTCAATATGTTGATTCCAATTTTCAACTGGATTATTACCATCTACACGCACAATATCTAATAATTCATCAATGAATTTTTCGTAAGCTTCGTCTTCGCTTAATTCCGGATACACACGTTGTGCCCATGGTTTATTAGGATAAACGACGACACACCAAGGGAAATCATTATTTTGGCTTGCTTCCATGTAGCCTTTAAAACCTTTAGAGTAGGCACTGCTGTAGGCAGCCTTTTTATCACTCTCTACGCCGCTTAATAAGTCTGGGTCACTGCTGATTAACGCTAAGTTTGCAGCTCCGCGTTCGACGTAGTCCATACGTTCGTCCACATCATATTGTTTTAAGCTTCTTTCAGCAAAATAGTCAGCATCTTCATATTCGAATTTCAAGCGTGTTAATGTATCATCAGCATATTTAACACGTACATCCGAAGCACCACGTTCGTAAGCCGCTTCTACGATATCATGTGTTAATTCTAATGCATCGACTGAAGAACGAATAAATACTGGTTGACCTTCTTGTACATTCATCCCTACGTCTACGATTAATTGTGCATACTGTTTTAATTTGTCTTGTAATTGTGTCATGAATCAATTCCCCCTTAAATTCTAATAGTTGTTATTTCTTATGATTGGCGTAATTCACCGAGCTCTGAAGCAATAGCTGTCACTTCACTAGGTGAAAAATTATCTTTAGATGTCACAAAGTCATGAATTTCTTTAACCTTTTCTTCGTCAGCATCTTCAAATTTATCAGGATCAATAAGTTGCACATTTACAACATTTAATTGTTTACGGATTTCTTCAATCATTTCTCTATTATTTGACTCCATTTTTTTCACCTCTTTATTTTTTTATTCTATCAAAGTACGGTTTTAATGAAAACTTTTAACGAAAAAAGAGAAATTCTCTCTTTAGATATGTCGCAAAAACCGATAATATAGTGATATACAGGTATATTTTATAAATGTTCGGGTAAATACAATCTATGGAACGATAGGTATACCTTATATAAGCTAACATATGTATTTAATATTTACCCGGCAAAATATCATTTGGAGGTAAAACATGGTTACAGTTGCATTTGTCTGCTTAGGCAATATTTGCCGTTCACCTATGGCTGAAGCTATTATGAAACAGCGTTTAAGAGACCGTAACATCGATGATATTGAAGTGACTTCTCGCGGCACAGGAAAATGGAATCTAGGTGAACCGCCTCATGAAGGGACACAAAGTATTCTGAGAGAACACAATATTCCATTCGACGGCATGATTAGCGAACTCTTCAAAGCGTCTGATGACTTTGATTACATTATTGCGATGGATCAAAGTAATGTGGATAATATTAAACAGATTAATCCGCATTTGAAAGGTCAATTATATAAATTGCTGGATTTCAGTGATATGGATGAACAAGATGTACCTGATCCTTATTACACTAATAACTTTGAGGGTGTCTTCGATATGATACAATCATCTTGTGACAATTTAATCGATTATATTCTTAAAGATTCAAAATTAAAAGAGGGGTAGATGAATTATGAATAACAAACTTGTACCAGGAATTCTTTTAGGCGCAGTTATCGGCGGCGCAATTACTCTTGCTGATAAAAATACACGTACAGCACTTAAAAACAGCTATACAAATATGAAAGAAGGCAAACGCAGCAACCAACCTTCTAAAATTAATGTGATTAAAGATGAAATCATGTATTGGAAAGATGCAGTCGAAGAAATTCGCCGCAATAATCCAGAATTAGAACGTGCGCTTAAAGATGCTAAGAATACATTCCAAGAGCGTAAAAAAAATGATAAACATTTAAACGGCTAATTCATTGTCATTTTAATATGTTATATTTCAAGGGATAAGCACACCTAGTATTTAGGGTGGCGCTATCCCCCTTTTTTCAACTAAAATTTAATATTTATGTCACAAAGGAGTCTGTGTTATGTCAAAGAAAAATGACCATAACAAAGAAAGTAACTCTGGTTTATTAAGTAAGGTGAAAGAGAAATCAGCACAAGTGACACATCAGCAGGATAACAAGTATGTGCCGCCTCAAGAATTTCAATCAAAAACACCAAAGAAACCAAATCAAACTTTCTTTGTCGCTAAAAATAATAAACCTGCAAAATATACAAAAGATTCAAATTTTTTATCTTATCTGATTTATAGAATCGGTAAAGATGATGCGTCAGGGTTAGCAGCGCAACTTTCTTATTATTTCATGTTGTCACTCTTCCCTATGTTATTATTCTTATTATCATTGTTACCATTATTTAAAATTGACCGAAATAAAATTGTGGATATGATTGCTAAAAATGCACCTGCTTCTACGGCAGATTTATTAACTGGCATTATCGGCGATATCATGAAAAATGCAAGCGGCAGTATTTTATCTGTTGGTTTGATTTTAGCTTTATGGTCCGCTTCAAACGGAATGACAGCATTAATGAATGCCTTTAATGTTGCTTATGATGTTGAAGACGGCCGTAATCCTATTCTCTTAAAATTAATCAGCGTACTTTTTACAGTTATCATGGGCGCAGTATTTATTGCTGCAATGATCTTACCAGTATTCGGTCAGCAGATTGGACACTTATTGTTCGGCCCGCTCGGTCTAGATAGTCAGGTCAAATGGATATTTAATATTTTGAGTTACGCCTTGCCGTTCGTCGTTATCTTCTTATTATTTGCGACGCTCTATACCTTGGCGCCGAATATTAAAATCAAATGGAAGTCAGTGCTTCCAGGTGCGTTATTTACTTCAATCGTCTGGATTGTAGGTACTGCAGCATTTGGATTATATGTAAGCAACTTTGCTAACTACTCTAAAACATACGGCAGTATCGGTGGTATTATCGTGTTAATGTTATGGCTCTATATTACAGGCTTTATTATTATTGTAGGTGCTGAAATTAATGCGATTATCAATCAAAGACGTACACTGAAACATGCTGATTCACTTGAAGAGCATCAGTTCAAAGTATCTGATCTTCAAAATCCTCATAGTGAACGTTCATAATTGCTAGCGAAAGGCTGGGACATTAAGTTGTTCCAGCCTTTAATCTCTGCATAAACAGTAGATAGCTGAGTAAAAAATGCCCTAGTTCTAAGAAGATTTTTTAAATAAACAGTTCATAAAATGTTCAAACTCTAAACAATTGGGGTATACTATTCATTGGTTGAAAGATTTAAATGATACATATCTTTTTCAACTGTAAGAGATACAACTTGAGAGAACATAAAATTATACAATTTCAAGGAAACAGGAAGTGTAAACAATGACATTATTAGAAAGCATTCTCGCTTATAATAAAGATTTCGTAGACAATAAAGAATTTGAAAACTATTCTACGAGCAAAAAACCAGATAAAAAAGCCGTGCTATTCACATGTATGGATACACGTTTACAAGATTTAGGTACGAAAGCATTAGGATTTAATAATGGTGACTTAAAGGTTGTTAAAAATGCTGGTGCAATTATTACGCATCCCTATGGTTCTACAATCAAAAGTTTATTAGTAGGTATTTATGCATTAGGTGCAGAAGAAATAATCATTATGGCGCATAAAGATTGCGGTATGGGTTGTCTAGATGTCAGCACCGTCAAAGATGCAATGAAAGAACGCGGTGTATCAGAAGAAACATTTAAGATTATCGAACACTCTGGAGTAGACGTCGATAGCTTCTTACAAGGATTTACAGACGCTGAAGAAAACGTTCGTAGAAATATTGATATGGTTTATAATCATCCATTATTTGATAAATCTGTACCAATTCACGGATTAGTGATTGATCCGCATACAGGTGAATTAGATTTAGTACAAGACGGCTATGAAATTGCTGCTCAAAATAAATAATAAATAAATATGAATAGAGCAAGGAGCTGGGACACTACCAAAATGTCTCAGCTCCTTGTCATTATTGGATTAAATCATGTTGGAAAGCATAAATAACTGCTTGTGTTCTATCTTGCACTTCCAACTTGCTTAAAATATTGCTCACGTGAGTTTTAACTGTCTTAATTGTAATATGCGATGCACTGGCAATTTCTTGATTGGAATAACCTTTAGCAATCAATAATAAAATTTCCATTTCACGTTCTGTAAGCATTTCATATAACTCAGCACGTTGATTCATGCGGTTGCGCATTTTAACCAGCACTTCCGCTTCAAATACAGATTCATTATGTTGCGTCTTTCTAATTGCTTCTGCAATGTCGCTCGCACTCGTAGTTTTAAGTATATAGCTGTCTACGCCTGCATCTAAGGCACGATATACTTCATTATCTTCTATATAACTTGTTAACATTAACACTTTAATCTTAGGCAAATCTTTCTTTATTTGTTGCGTAGCTTCTACGCCATCCATATCCTCCATCAACAAATCCATCAAAATTAAATCCGGTTGCAGTTCATGTGCTTTTTCAATCGCTTCCTTTCCAGATTTACCTTCCCCTACTACTTCAATATCAGGTTGTGTTGACAGATAACTTGAAATGCCGATACGAACCATTTCATGATCATCCACAAACAGCACTTTAATCGTCATCGAATTCCTCCTTATTCAGCGGAGCTTTCACCTCAATTCTTGTCCCTGCACCTGGCAAGGATACAATATGCAGCGTTGCTCCGATTTCTAATGCGCGTTCTCGCATATTTTTTAATCCATAACTTTTTTCCATTTTTTCATCGACATCAAAACCTTTGCCGTCATCTTGAATCCGCAAAAGCAAGTAGTCATCTTTGTTAAATAAATCAATGGTTAATTTTGAACCTTCTGCATGGCGCAATGTATTGGAGATTCCTTCTTGTGTAATACGAAATAGATGGTCTTCGATTCCCTTAGGCACTTCAAAATCTTCAATATCATATACCACTTTCAACGACACCTTTTTCTTCAAGTCGATAACTAAATCTTTAATACCTTCACCTAAAGAACGGTCTTTTAATCCCAAAGGACGTAAATGCAACAGCAAAGCACGCATTTCTAGCTGAGAGTCTTGAACCATTTTTTCTAATGTCGGAATTTGTTGATCTAAAGGAGGCTCTAATTTAGTTTCCTTGATCGCAGATAACATCATACTTGCCGCAAATAATTGCTGACTTACAGAATCATGTAATTCTCTTGCTAAGCGTTGCCGCTCATCTTCTATTATTTTCTTTACCTTCGTATCATTCAAGTTATAAGTTTCGTTAGTCAAATCTTGGGTTTTTATCCGCAAGCGATGCAATTCTTGGTTCAAAGGTGCCAACATATGATAAATTTCCAAAGTTTCTTGATAGAGTTCGATATTCTGATCATTAATACCGACAACTTCACCTTCAATAGAGTGTTCAATTTGATCTTTAATCCAGTGATTTTGCTGATTTACTTTATAGGCTAATACCGAGCCTACGATAATACTCATGAGTATTACAATGATATTTAGAAACAAAAAAACTGGAATACCGAAGATTTGTGTGTAAAACATACCTTGAAAGAAAATAATATTTACAAAGACTTTATCTATGAAAAAGAAAATGGCTAATATACTGTAAACTAATATCAACATTGAACCTATCGCTCGTATATAGTGATTCATCGATAAACCACCTCTACATCTCCGATAAATGTAGACGCATAGATATTAATGTTGTAGTTCTCTGCTTTCGTTTCTTCTTTCATCTGTATATGATTATTTTCCACTTTAATGGTTTCATGGTTAATAGATGCATTTCCATAAAATGCAGCCACATGTAAGTTAACATTATAATTTGTCGGAACAATAATTAATATCTTTCCGATGAAATGTCTGACCACAATTGTATTATTTTCTTTAATATTGGCTGCTTTAGTTAAATCAATATGGATATCACCGATTCCATGCTGAATTTGCATATCTTCCCATTTATAAACATAAACAGGTGTGCGTTGATTACCAAACCACTTCTGTTTAATAAATGCAGGTGAAGTTACTTCTTTATCTGAAGCAATTATTTTAAGTGGTTTAAATTTAAAAATAATATAACGGATTATCAATAAGATCATAAATAAGAATAAGATGATAATCGTATATTTATTAGAGAATAACGTAAAAGCAACCAGTAATACACCTATCCAGAAAGCAAGCAAACCTCTTACTTTGTGGAAATATAGGTAGCCGACATAGATTAAGATAATTCCTAATAACAAGACGAGCAAAAAGCCAATTTTTTCAAAGAAAATATAGTAAAAATTGGCTATTATCATTAATGCTGTGAATATAATCAACATCTCAGTCGAGATATATTTATTTGTCATTTTTCGCCACCTTTTCTACGCAACTAAACTCATTTGTGCAATCATATCACATTCTCTTTCTAAAGTAATTCGTGTTTTATTTTGATAAGATAAATCCGCCTCAATTCTTGCACAGTCAGATTCTGCTGCATTTAATTCTTTCATCAATGAATTTAATTCTGCATTTTCAATGTTCTCCATACGTTGAATATTGGAGATTTGATATTGATCTAATAAATCAATGTATTTATTTTCAATTTCAATCGTCAATCTTTTAATCAACTCTACGATATTGACTCTTTTACGATTTAAATAATGAATATATCGTTTAGTTGAATGTAATTTTTTATTTAAATTTTCTTGGCAGTGCACAATACTGCTTTGAATCGTATGTTGATATATCTTTTCTAGATATACTGTAAACAAGTTCATGGAATCACCTCATTTATTATTGACTCCATTATAAAAGAAAGCCGGAGACATAGGGATAGTCTCCGGAACCATCTTTCATTCATACTTTAGTCCTAAGCTGCTTTAAGAGGATTACAATACGATTTCAATAGTATTATGATTCTTTATCATAGTCGATTTTAGTTGTAAGTAATGGACCGTCTTTCGTCACTATCACAGTGTGTTCAATTTGTGCAACATAGCTTTTATCGCTTGTTTCAAATGCCCATTCATTTTTCCCTTCTGTTACAAATGTGGCATTAGAAGAAATGAAAGGTTCGACTGCTAAGACAAGTCCTTCTTTAAGTAATGTTTTTTCTTTCGGGTCATAATAATTCAAAACATAACTTGGCGCTTCATGTAAGGAACTACCTACGCCGTGTCCTGTTAAATTACGGATGACTTTCAAATCATTTTTACGTGCTGTGGCATGCACGGCTTTACCGATTTGACTTAATTTACTGCCCGGTTTAACTTTTTTCATAGCATTATCAAAGGCTTCTTCCGCTACTTCACAGACCTTTTGTTTCATAGGATCAGAAGCTTCTCCAACTACGAAAGATATGCCAGTATCTGCATATAAGCCATTTTTTAAAGCAGAAACATCAATATTGACTAAATCGCCTTCGCGGATTTTGCGTTTACCTGGAATACCATGTGCAACTTCCTCGTTTACACTGATACATGTTTGGCCAGGGAAATTTTCATCATGAATCGGTGCTGATAACGCGCCATGTTCTTCAAATAATTCTTTTGCGATATCATCTAATTCTTTAGTTGTTACACCTGGTTTGGTTGCAGCTTGCATTTTATCTCTGACTAAAGCACAGATATAACCGATTTCTTTTAAACCTTGTAATTCTTCTTCTGTTTTTACAATCATGTCTAAATCCCTTTCCTTTTTAAAAAATTAATTCGTAAAAAGTAAGCCCGTACCAGAAAGTACGGTTAGACTTTATCTTTTCACTGCCGCCATGCAATTTACTCTATTCGAACATCACATTTTGGTACTCATTCCATCTTATTATACCAAAATTAATCTGATATACTAAACGTAGGAAATTTTAAATTGAACTTATAGCTTTACGAATTTGAAAATTGTTGTTGTAAGTGCATCATCCAAGCGAGGTTTTAATTATGAAAAACGACAAATGGTATACCAAAATTATCGGAGCGAGAACCATCAAAACAGGCTTAGCAACTTTCTTAACTGCTTTCTTTTGTATGGCGCTTCATCTGAATCCTATTTATGCAACACTCACAGCTATTGTAACCATAGAACCGACAGCCAAAGCTTCCTTGAAAAAAGGATACAAAAGATTGCCTGCCACCGTTATTGGTGCATTGCTCGCAGTCCTTTTTACATATATATTCAGTGATAAATCTGCTTTAGCCTATGCATTAAGCGCGACTTGTACTATCTTTATTTGTGCTAAATTGAAATTACATGATGGTATCACCGTTGCGACTTTGACTGCTATGGCTATGATTCCAGGGATTGGAGATGCTTATTTATTTAATTTCTTCTCACGCTTACTCACAGCCGTTATCGGTTTGGTAACAGCAGGCTTAGTCAATCTGATTATTTTGCCCCCGCGTTATTATGACCAAGTGGAATCATCAGCTTGGCAAACGGAAACAGACATGTATCAATTATATAGCGAAAGATTGCATGAACTCGTTATTGGTAAATTCGTTTCCGCTAAAAGTAATAAAAAACTGGAAAAGCTGCTGACTAAAAGTATGCATGTCGAAACTTTGATTCGTTATCAAAAGGACGAATTATCTTATCATAAACATGAAGAAGATTGGGTGTTATTGAAAGCTTTAACGAACCGCGCACATATTGATCGGTTATTTATCACTCATCTCTCTAATATTATTTACTTACCGAAAGATACCTTTGTAGTGTTCAATTCAGAAGAACGTGAAGCGATTTTAAAAGTCGCACACAGTATTTCTGAAATTATTGCGACAGGTTATTTTGAACGCGAAACACAATCGATTAATTTATTAAAAGCATCTGTTACGCATCTAGATGAATTTGATAAAGAACAATTGAAAAGTCATTTAATTTATGAAATTCTGCTCACGTATCGTATTCTCGATAATCGTTATGCATGAGAAAAGCAGCGGCTTGCCGATCAATCGTCGGTAAGCCGCTGCTTTATATTATTTATGCTGTTTCTCTAAACGTTCTACAATCGCTTGTTTAGCTGCTTCTTCTTCAGTGTTATCTAGGTTTTGAGGCTCAAATGGAATACCTTTTCTCTCACAGGCTTTCTTTAACAAATAGTCTGTGATTTCATGGTTTTTCGGCAAGACGGGTCCATGCAGATAGGTGCCGAGCAAGTTTTTATAATGAATGCCTTCGCGTCGGTCTTCTTCGTTGTTGCCGTAGCCGTATTTAACTTTGCCGAATGTTCCGAAGTCATGGTAAGTACGTCCCCCGTGGTTCTCGAAGCCGACAATTGTCCCGAACGTTTCGCTTTCGATAACAATGTCGCCTGTTAAACGTTCTTTTTGCGATTGTGTATAGAAATCTAAGATGCCGAGTCCTTCTAATTCTGTGCCATCTGGCGTGATATATTTTGTACCTAGGAACTGGTAACCTCCGCAAATAGTAAGACCTGGCATACCTTCTTCAATGGCTGTTTTAAGCTGGTCTTTAATCTTACTGAGTTCTTCTGTTGCTAGTGCTTGTTCACGGTCACTGCCGCCGCCGATAAAGAAGATATCACAGTTATCGAGCGTCACACCTTCTGTTTCGTTGACTTCTACGACATTCAATTTAATGTTGCGCCATTTCGCACGTTGTTTTAAAGCAATAATATTGCCGATATCACTGTATAGATTCAGTTTGTCTGGCATAAAGTGATAGACTGTTAATTCATTCATTGATTTTCCCTCATTTCAAATGAACGGTTCAATTGTTCAAGCATTGGTGCAAGTGATGTATAGTTCGGAATCGCAACTGTTTTGCCGGTATAATCCATTGTCCGGGCAGTAGCTTTATAAATATCCTTTTCAACAATAACAGGCACATCTACTTCAGCTAATTTCAAGCGCAATTGCAATTCTTCTGCACGAGAACCTGTTACGATAATTGCTTCGATATCTTGGTTGCTTAATTTTTCAAAATCCGCATCATAAATCCAAGAGATATCGCGACCATCTGCTGGTTTGTCATTTAAACTGATGACATACACTTTCTTGCCTTCCAATTGTTCACCCATAGATAAGCTGGCATTCATACCGGCCGGGTTCTTCGCTAAATTAATCATTGCTTCTTTGCTGCCGGCTTTGAAATATTGCATACGTCCGTTATCTGAAGTATAAGTTTCAAAGCCTTTGCGTATCGATTCATCATTTAAACCGAGTTCTCTTAATACACTATAAGCTGCAATGGCATTATAAGCATTGAAATCTCCTGCTATTTTCATATTGAAAGTAGTGTCGCCAATTGTTAAATGAATAAATGGCGATACTGTAAATTTGGATACTTCGTATTTGGGTGCTTCTCGTTTAAAACCGCACACACAATGATAATGACCGATTTGATTATAATGTATGTAATCGTAAACTAACAGACGTCCGCAGTTCGGACAATATTTACTTTCATTCATACTGCTTTGTTCAAATTCGTGTGCATGAGCTTTCATGCCGTAATATACATTAGATTCACTAGCGATTTTTAAGCGACTGACGAAAGGATCATCGGCATTTAATATCAATTTTATACCCTTATGGCTGATTGCTTCTGCAATATTGTTCACCATAATATCAATTTCACCAAAACGATCCATTTGGTCTCGGAAAAAGTTGGTGAACACCATCATTGTAGGTGTCATTTCTTTTAATACACGTGGAATTGAACCTTCGTCAATTTCAATCACTGCAATTTTAGTATTTGGATTGGATTGCACAATAAACGCAGATGTGATACCTGCCGCCATATTTGCACCTTCATTATTATGCACAATATCTATATGATTCGCTCTTAAAGTATGACCGATTAAATTTGAAGTTGTCGTTTTACCGTTTGTACCGCTGATAAATACGACGTCATCTACTTTTTCAGCTAAATTTCTTAAAATGTCTTTATCAATTCTTCTTGCAACTTGACCTGGCAGATCTGTACCGCGTTTACCGACAGCACGGCTTGCCTTACGCGCTAACTTTGCCAAGTTGATTGCCGTCCATTCTCTCATGCACTTCACTCCTCTAAATTTCCTAGATTATTATAACATGCTATAAGGTAAGATAAAAAATTATCTACAATAAATTTTACCTATATCAATTTCTTGACTCAGACAGTGATTTAAAGTAACATTTTACTATTCTAAATGATTATACGAATGAAAGGTCGTTTAAGTAATGAATGATAAAAATGCTTTTGTAGCGTTGGATTTTGAAACAGCTAATGGCAAACGTACCAGTATCTGTTCCGTGGGTATGGTAAAGGTCGTCGATAATGAAATTGTTGAAACCTTTTATACACTCGTGAATCCCAAAGACTATTTTTCACAGCAAAATATTAAAGTCCATGGCATCCATCCTGAAGATGTTGAAACGGCGCCTGACTTTAACTTTGTACTTCCATATATGCTGCAATTTATTGCAGACTTGCCTATAGTAGCTCATAATGCCGCATTTGATATGACGGTACTGCATGCAAGCATTCAAGCATTAGGTGCTGCTACTCCAGAAATGACATATTTTTGTTCCTTACAGCTGGCTAGACGTACAGTCAATGCACGGCGTTATGGTTTAAACCATATGATGGAATATTATCACTTAGATTTTCATGGACACCATGATGCATTAAATGATGCGAAAGCCTGTGCGATGATTACTTTCCGCTTGCTGAAAAATTATGATAGTTTAAATGCAATGCTGGCAGTTTATGGTAAAAATTTAATAGATAAAGGTTAATCGGGGGTTGGGACGATGAAAAAGATTTAATCAATATTATTTTTGTCCCCCGCTTCCGATTTTTTATAAAAAGTCATAAATCGACATATTTTCGTATTTAGTTTCTTCCAAATTACCGACTGTCACACCAATCAAGCGAATCGGAACATCCGGATCCTTTAATTCATTATATAAAG
The DNA here is from genome assembly GCF_003718735.1 of Staphylococcus debuckii. NCBI lineage: Bacteria > Bacillati > Bacillota > Bacilli > Caryophanales > Staphylococcaceae > Staphylococcus > Staphylococcus debuckii. The sequence continues at coordinate 1,941,664 of NZ_CP033460.1, forward strand.
TATAAGCTGTATTATAAATATCGATTTCACTTCTGATGGGATCTCTCAAGCTGCGTTGTCTAGAGAGCGTTTCGAAGCGGTGCGTTTTAATTTTGACGGTTACAGTTTTTCCGGATTTTTGGATTTTATTTAAACGTTCTGCAGTCTTCTCACTCAATTCTCTTACTTTTAATAAAATCACTTCGTCATCATTCTCATCTGTGGTAAAAGTTCTCTCTGTCCCTACTGATTTGCGTATGCGAAATTGTTTCACCGGCCGTGTATCGATACCGCGTGCTTTCTCATAGAGACCATGTCCTCTTTTTCCGAAGATACGAATCAATTCTCTCTCACTTGTATCGTACAAGTCTTGTCCATTATAGATATTATGTTCATGCATAACTTCTTTAGTTGCCTTACCTACTCCTGGAAAATCACCTATTTCGAGGTTCATTAAAATCTCATTTACATTATTATAGTCGATGATTTTCATTCCATTCGGCTTGTTCATCCCGCTCGCTAATTTAGCAAGATATTTGTTGTAAGAAACGCCGGCAGAAGCGGTGAGACCTGTTTTTTCAAAAATATCCCGCCGTATATATTGGGCAATTATTGAGGTCGGCAAGTCGCGACGTACCAAATGTGTTACATCTAAATAAGCTTCATCTAAGGCTAATGGCTCTACCACTTCTGTATAACTGCGGAAGATTTCCATAATTTGACTGGAGACTTCACGATAATAATCAAAACGAGGTTGAATATAATATCCATTGGGACATAATTTATGAGCTTGAGCCATGGGCATTGCAGAGTGAACACCGAATTCCCGTGCTTCATATGAGGCTGTTGTCACCACACCTCGACCACTGGCTTTCCCACCTACAATAACTGGTTTACCTCGTAAAGCGGGTCGATCGCGCACTTCAACTTGTGCGTAAAAATAATCCATATCCACATGAATAATACGACGCTCTTTCACAGGTATCACCTCACTTTCGAGTTATCTCTATATAGTTTAATTATATTACAGTTGGCAAGTAGTATAGAATAAAATGTTCTAAATTCACCTCGTAAAAGAGGAAATGTTAATTTTTTATTCAAAAATTATTAAAGTAATAATAAGATACATTTTATCGTTGTAAATAAATGTATATTTATCGTTTATAACCAAATTAAAGAGGTATAACTTAGCAGACATGAAAACATTAGCTTGTTTCAAGTCTAGTATTCTAAAATTCTTAGGAGGTTTTGTAAATGGCTGAAAAAGATAACAAAATGAGTCATTCAGAAGCGGGTAAACTAGGAGGAGAAGCAACTTCAAAAGAATACAACAAAGATCATTACCAAGAAATCGGCCGTGAAGGCGGAGATGCTACAGCTAGTGAAAAAGGGAAAGAATTTTACGAAGAAATCGGCAAAAAAGGCGGAGACAAAACAGCAAGCGAACACGACAAAGAATATTATGAAAAAATTGGTAAAGAAGGCGGAGACCCTACAGCTAACGAAAAAGGCAAAGAGTTTTATAAAGAAATCGGCAAAAAAGGCGGAGAAGACAACTCTAAATACGATAAGTAATTGAAATATTTGAGGGCTGAACTTTTAAAGTTCGCCCTCTTTTTATTTGGCGGAGCGGAACAGAATTGAATATATCGGACTAGATCCCGATCATCTTGTCCGATATAATTCCATACCTATAATCTCAACCTTATTTTCTTTCAAATAATGCGACGGTTTCGATGTGTGTAGTTTGTGGGAACATGTCCACAGGAGTAATTTCTTTCAATTGATATTGTTCTGTTAAAATACCAGCATCCCTTTGTTGTGTAGAAGGATTGCAAGAAATATAAACAATACGTTTAGGGTTCAATTCTAATAATGTTTTTAAGAATTGTTCATCGCAACCTTTACGCGGAGGGTCCACCATTACGACATCTGGTTGAATTCCATCTGCTTTCCATTGCATAATCACATCTTCTGCTTTACCGCACACAAAGGTAGTATTATCATAACCATTCAACTCAGCGTTTTGTTGAGCGTCTTTGATAGCTGCAGGTACCACTTCTACTCCATAAACATGTTGAGCTTTTTCAGCCATATACAGACCTATTGTACCGATACCGCAATAAGTATCTAACACTGTTTCATTACCATTTAGTTGCGCATACTTTAAAGCTTTATTATATAATTTGACCGTTTGTTCTGAATTAATTTGATAAAATGATTGATCACTGATTTTGAAGGCTACAGAATCTAAATCATCTACTATTTCATCCTTGCCATAAAGCGTTTGAGAGTGTCGGCCCATAATCACATTTGAATGAGATTCGTTAATATTTTGAATCACACTTTTAATATTCGGTACCGCTTCAACCAACTTCTCAATTATAGCTGGAGCTTGTTTAAATCTCTTCCCATTGGTAACAAACACAACCATTACTTCACGTGAGACATGTCCTACACGAATAATAACATGACGCAATAACCCCTCTTTTGATTTCTCATTATAAATTGAAACCTTATGTTGATTCAGCAAATCTTTAATCATAACCATCAAGCGATTTTGTACACTGTCTTGAATGATACACTCTTCCATGTCAATGATATCGTGGCTGCGTTGTCTATAAAATCCCATAATGGCTTTGCCAGCTTTATTTTTGCCGATAGGAATTTGAGACTTATTACGATAATACCAAGGATTCTTCATGCCGATTGTTTCATTAATTACAGTATCGGTATACTTCCCTCTTCTATGGAAAAGATTAACGACTTGATTGCGTTTCATTTCAAGTTGAGCCTCATAGGCAAGATGCTGCAACTGGCAACCTCCGCATTTATAATAATAAACACAAGGAGGCTCTACACGTTCAGGACTATCTTCAAAAATCTGCAATAATTTCCCAATCGCAAAGTTTTTATTGACTTTAATCAGCTTATATTCGATTTCTTCTCCAGTTAATGCTTGGGGAATAAAGACAGGATATCTATCAATTTTCACAACCCCATGCCCTTCATGAGTCAGGTCGATGACACGCCCTTTTCTTATTTCATTTTTCTTTAACGCTTCCACTTTCTTACCTCCATAGAAAAAAGGTCAGGAGTGGTATATTCCTTCCTAACCTTCGATTATCAATCTTGATCAATTAATTCAGTGTTTTTAACATCTTTAGGTGTATAAACTTCGATATGTTGTTTCAAATTCAAGAAATTGGCAGGCAATTGACCGCCGTATTCACCATCCACATTAAGGGGCATTTGTTCAAAAGAAGAAACATTTACAGATTTGGCCTTTTCATAAGTGACCTTTGGATGTTTAATATGTTCCCCTCTTGAAGCTAATGTCATAATGTGTCCTAATTCTGCCAGATTAGCTTTCTCTACAATAATTAAAGTAAAATATCCATCATCTAAGCGAGCATCTGGCACTAATTTTTCAAAACCAGCCATTGAATTTGTCAGGCCTAACAAGAATAATAAAATTTCGCCTTGGAATACTTTGCCATCGTATTCAATACGGACATCAATATTTTTCATTTGCGGCAGCATTTCCATGCCTTTAATGTAGTAAGCAAACGGACCTACAAAAGTTTTCAACTTGCTCGAAGTCTCATAAGAAACTTCCGTAATCCGTCCTCCTGCTGCTAAGTTGATGAAATAACGGCTATTCATCTTACCGATATCTACTTTTACAGTATGACCTTCTGTAATAACATCTACGGCCTTCAGAATATCGGTCGGCAAATGAAGTGCGCGTCCAAAATCATTTACTGTACCCATTGGAATGACACCGATCTTAGGGCGATTCGGATGTTCGGCCACACCATTTACTACTTCGTTCAATGTGCCGTCACCGCCAGCGACAACTAACATTTCATAGTCTTCATGCAGGGCACGTTTGGCTTCTATTGTAGCATCTCCAGCTTTTTGTGTAGCATATGCACTTGTTTCAAAACCTGCTTTTTCCATTTTCACCAAAACTTCAGGCAGCATCCGTTTAAACAATTCCTTACCTGAAGTCGGATTATAAATAATTCTTGCGCGTTTTCTCATAAATAATCCCTCATCATTTTTACTCACATTCAATTTTATATGATTTCCCTTAGAGTTAAAAGTATTAATGGCTGGATTTGACAAATAAACTTCTAAAAAATGAGCTCTTCTGAAAACACCGCAATGGTCTCTCTTTTAAATAATAAAAATCCTGTTATCAATTGTATTTCAACATGCTTGATAACAGGATTATTTTTAAAGTCAGACTCAGCGTTTATCTAATTCTTGTTGTAATAATTTATTAACCATTTGCGGGTTAGCTTGTCCTTTAGAAGCTTTCATAATTTGTCCGACTAAGAAGCCTTTCGCACGGCCTTTACCGTTTTTAAAGTCTTCTACAGATTGAGGGTTATTATCTAATGCTTCGTTTACGAAGTTTAATAATACTGATTCATCTGAGATTTGGACTAAACCTTTGTCTTCCATAATTTGTTTAGCGTCTCCGCCGTTTTCAGCTAATTCTGGGAAGACTTTTTTCGCAATTTTACTGCTCATTGTGCCGTCTTCAATTAACTTAATCATACCAGCAAGATTTTCAGGTGTTAATTTAGTATCTTGAAGTTCAACTTGGTTTTTATTCAAGTACTCATTGACACCGCCCATTAACCAGTTAGAAGTTAATTTTACATCTGCACCGGCTTCAACTGCGCCTTCAAAGAAATCAGACATTTCTTTAGTTAAAGTCAACACGTGTGCATCGTATGCAGGCAAGCCATATTCGTTCACGTATTTTTCTTTACGTGCATCTGGTAATTCTGGAATCGTTTGACGAACGCGTTCTTTCCATTCTTCATCTACATACAATGGTACGATATCTGGTTCTGGGAAGTAACGGTAATCATCTGAACCTTCTTTAACACGCATTAAAATAGTTTTACCAGTTGATTCATCGAAACGACGTGTTTCTTGCAATACTTCTCCGCCATTTAATAATTCTTCTTCTTGGCGTTTTTCTTCGTATTCAAGACCTTTACGCACATAGTTGAATGAGTTCAAGTTTTTCAATTCAGCTTTTGTACCGAATTCTTCTTGACCATATGGGCGTAATGAAATATTAGCATCACAACGCAATGAACCTTCTTCCATTTTACAGTCAGAAACACCTGTATATTGGATGATTGAACGTAATTTTTCAAGATAAGCATAAGCTTCTTGAGGTGAACGGATATCTGGTTCAGACACGATTTCAATTAACGGTGTACCTTGACGGTTCAAGTCTACTAATGAGTATCCGTCTTTATGTGTCGATTTACCTGCATCTTCTTCCATATGCAAACGCGTAATACCAATACGTTTAGTTTCACCGTCTACTTCGATATCAATGTAACCATGTTCTCCGATAGGTTGGTCAAATTGAGAAATTTGATACGCTTTCGGATTATCTGGATAGAAATAGTTTTTACGGTCGAATTTAGATTCAGTCGCAATTTCCATATTTAAAGCCATAGATGCACGCATTGCCCAGTCTACAGCACGTCTATTTACAACTGGCAATACACCTGGGTATGCTAGGTCGATTACATTTGTATTTGAGTTAGGTTCTGCTCCGAAATGTGCAGGTGATGGAGAGAACATTTTAGAGTCTGTTTTCAACTCAACATGGACTTCAAGTCCAATCACTGTTTCAAAATGCATGATTCTTTAACACTCCTTATAAATTTTGATATTGGTCATGTAAGTTATATTGTTGTTCGAATTGATAAGCCACACGGTAAAGTGTTTTTTCATCGAATGGTTTGCCGATAAACTGCAATCCGATTGGTCTGTCATTTGATTGGCCGCAAGGTACTGAGATACCAGGTAAGCCGGCAAGATTGACTGGAGTTGTTAATAAATCGTTTGCATACATTGTTAACGGATCATTGATTTCTTCGCCTAGATTGAAGGCTGGTGTAGGTGTTGTAGGCCCAACTACTACATCATAGTCTTCAAAGACACGTTCAAAGTCTTGACGGATCAATGTTCTTACTTTTTGAGATTTCTTGTAGTAAGCATCATAGTAACCAGAACTTAATGCGAAAGTACCTAATAAGATACGACGTTTAACTTCTTTACCGAATCCTTCGCTACGAGATAATTTATATAATTCATCTAGTGACTTCGCTTCTTTAGAGTGGAAACCATAACGGATACCATCGAAACGAGATAAGTTAGATGATGCTTCAGATGATGCGATAACATAATAAGAAGGAATACCGTAACTTGTATTTGGTAAGGATACTTCTTCAACGATAGCGCCTTCCCCTTCTAAAATTTCAACCGCATTGCGAACCGCTTCTTTCACTTCATCATTCACACCTTCACCTAAATATTCTTTAGGCAATGCAATTTTCATACCGCGGATATCTTTCCCAATTTCTGAAGTGAAGTCGTGGTCTTCAACCGGTGCGCTTGTAGAATCGTGTTTATCTTCACCTACAATTGTTTCTAAAACAATGGCATTATCTTTAACATTACGTGTTAAAGGTCCGATTTGGTCTAATGAAGAAGCAAATGCTACTAAACCAAAGCGAGATACACGGCCATAAGTCGGTTTCATGCCAACAATACCGCAATAAGCTGCTGGTTGACGAATAGAACCGCCAGTATCAGAACCTAAACTAAATGGTACTAAGCCAGCTGCGACTGCTGCTGCTGAACCGCCTGATGAACCACCAGGTACTGCTGAATGATCAAAAGGGTTCACTGTTTTCTTATAATAAGATGTTTCAGTTGAACCGCCCATTGCGAATTCATCCATATTTAATTTACCGATTAATACGGCATTTTCATTATGCAATTTATTCATTACAGTAGATTCATAAATTGGAACGAAACCTTCCAGCATTTTGCTAGCACAAGTTGTTTCAAGACCTTCAGTAATAATATTATCTTTAATTCCCATAGGAATACCGAATAATTTGCCTTCCATTTGGTCTTTCGCTTGCAATTCATCTAATTCTTCTGCTTTTTTAACTGCATTTTCTTTATCTAAAGCTAAAAATGATTGAATACTAGGATCAGTTTCTTCAATTGCGTCATAGATATCTTTGACAACTTCTGAAGGTTTGATTTCTTTGTTCTTAATCATTTTGCTTAATTTTTCAACTGATTCATAACGAATAGACATTACGCATCCTCCCCGCTGATGATTGATGGTACTTTAAATTGGCCATCTTCTGTTTCTTTTGCATTTTTAAGTGCAAGTTCTTGAGGAATGCCTTTGATTGCTTTGTCCTCTCTTAAAACGTTTTGCAAATCTAATACGTGATACGTCGGTTCAACTGAACTTGTATCTGCTGTATCAATTTGTTGGGCAAAGTTTAAAATAGTTTCTAATGTGTCTTGCATTTCAGTAGTTTCTTCTGGTGAAATATGAAGTTTAGATAAATTTGCAATATGTTCAACTTCTTCACGTGATACTCTAGCCATTAATGAATTGCCTCCTTAATAATACTTCATCATTAAATTGTATCAAAAAAATGCTTGGAAATCTAAGGTTTTTAGCTTGCTGAACCTGGCTTGCAGGAACTTTGTCCCTTTTAACTTAATCATAATCTTTTTTAAATGCAAGCTTTTATATGTCTATAAATTATCGCACTTCTGCTTGATTATATTTTTATACATCTCACATTATAAAAACACTGATAAAAACGATGGGAATTTACGTAATCTCAGAATATATGTAAGCGCTTTACACATTGCCATTATGCGTTTATATTTTTTCTCAATTTTTAAAATATTTATACCCCATTTTTCAGAATTATTGTATAATAATGCGTATACATTGAAATTTCAATGAGAAAAGGGGGAAACCACGATGTTTATTTTAGGTACTTCAGTAAGCAGTCAAATTGATGCAGACTGGCAAACGTACATTATGATTGGTGTTTATTTCTTGATACTTGTAATCATCGGGATTTATGGTTATAAGCAATCAACAGGCAATCTGAGCGAATACATGTTAGGAGGACGTAACATCGGACCGTACATCACTGCCCTGTCTGCAGGTGCATCTGATATGAGTGGTTGGATGATCATGGGCTTACCAGGTTCTGTGTATTCTACTGGCTTGTCCGCCATTTGGATTACCATTGGTTTAAGTTTGGGAGCTTATTTAAACTACTTCATTGTTGCTCCAAGATTGCGTGTTTATACAGAACTTGCAGGAGATGCTATTACATTACCGGACTTCTTTAAAAATAGATTAGATGATCATTCTAATATTATTAAAATTATCTCTGGTGCGATCATCGTCATCTTCTTCACTTTATATACACACTCTGGATTTGTTTCAGGCGGAAAGTTATTTGAAACTGCTTTTGGTTTGAACTATCGTTACGGTTTAATTATGGTAGCTGTTATCGTTATTTTCTATACCTTCTTAGGTGGTTATTTAGCGGTATCCATTACAGATTTCTTCCAAGGTGTCATCATGTTAATCGCGATGGTTATGGTACCTGTAGTCGCACTCTTGAAATTGAATGGCTGGGACATATTCCATCAAGTTGCAGAAATGAAACCTACTAATTTAGATTTATTCCGAGGTACTACGGTATTAGGTATTATTTCATTATTCTCTTGGGGACTGGGATATTTTGGACAACCACACATCATTGTGCGTTTTATGTCCATTAAATCTTTTAAACTCTTACCTAAAGCACGTCGCGTCGGTATTATTTGGATGATAATTGGACTTGCAGGTGCCTGTTTAGTTGGGTTGACAGGCATTGCATTCGTACCAGCTTATCATATTACACTCAAAGATCCTGAAACATTATTTATCATCATGGGGCAAGTTCTTTTCCATCCATTAGTTGGCGGTTTCTTACTTGCTGCAATATTGGCTGCTATTATGAGTACGATTTCTTCTCAATTACTCGTAACTTCTAGTTCATTGACAGAAGATTTCTATAAATTAATTCGTGGTAAAAAAGCAAATACTAAAAAACATGAAAAAGAATTCGTACTTGTCGGTCGTATTTCCGTAATGGTAGTTGCGTTTGTAGCAATCTGGATTGCTTGGACTCCAAATGATACTATTTTAAACTTAGTTGGTAACGCTTGGGCAGGCTTTGGAGCAGCATTCAGTCCACTCGTTCTTTTCTCATTGTATTGGAAAGGCTTAACAAGAGCTGGCGCAATCAGTGGTATGGTTGCTGGGGCAGCCACAGTTATTATTTGGATTGTATTCATTAAGCCATTAGCAGATATCAATGAAATATTTGGTTTATATGAAATTATTCCTGGTTTTATTATGAGTGTAATCTTTACTTATGTAGTAAGTAAATTAACTCAAAAACCAAGTGCACGCACGATCGGAGAATTGGACGAAGTCAAACAAATTCTTCATACTAAATAATTTACACTAAAAAGCCTCATCGCTACTTGTTTGTAACGACGAGGCTTATTTGTTATCTTAAATAACTATTTTTTATCGTGCTTTGCATATGATTTACTCGTAATTTGTCCGCCATTTACAATCACATCTTTTTCTGGGAATGGCTTTTCATCGAAGAAGTTTGTTAATAAGTTTTTAACCCCTTCTTCAATACGATGTTGTGCTTCAATTACCATACCTGAATAATGAATGGTCATAGCATTACGCGGCATTTTTCTCCAAGGATGATCAGCTGGCGCAGGTTGAGGATACCAAACGTTGCCACCGTAACCTTGAATATGATTTTCTTCTACCATTTGGACAATTTCATCTTTGTTCACGATTTTACCACGTGCACAGTTAACGATATAACTTCCGTCTTTCATTTTGCTGATAGTATCATAATCAAATAAATTATCTGTCTCAGGAGTCAATGGTGATGTGATAATAATAACATCACTCGTAGCGACTAACTCATCGAAATCAACGTATTTCGAGAAGTCTGTATCTTCTTGACTAGAACGTCTGTGATGTTGAATATTAACATCGAATGGTTTCAAACGTTCACCAACTAAACGTCCGATTCTGCCTAAACCGAAGATACCGATTGTTTTATGTTGTAATTCAAATGCATGGTTAGTCACTTTAGTAAGATTCCAAGTACCTCCTTCTGACTGATGGTGTCCTTCTTCATAGTTACGCACTAAAATCAAAGTTAACATTACAATATGTTCTGCCACACTGACCGTATTGGAATCTGTTACTTCGACAACAGAAATATTATGTTTGCTGGCCGCTTCTAAATCAACATGGTCAGAACCTACCCCTGCTGTCACAGCGAGTTTCAAATTGGGTGCTTTTTCAATACGTTCTGCAGTCATATAGGCTGGATAGAAAGGTGCACTGATTACAACGTCCATATCTTTAAGATGTTGATCTAAATCTTCCTCTCCGTTTTTTAAAACTACTAATTCATGTCCTCTTTCTTCTAAAAAAGGACGTAAATTTAATGCAGATTGATCATCTAATATATTATTTTCAGTTTCCCCTTCAGTTGCTTCAGGAAATAATGCTACAATTTTCATTTATAATCACCTTATTCTTTATATTTTATATTTTGAAAAGTTAGTCACATTAGTTCTAAGTTTCCCTTATTGCACTTACCTAAACAATTCAACATGTTTTATCACATTTTTGTCATAAAAAAAGACACCTTCATTAGGCGTCTCTTTTATAAGCATTTCTTTAGTTTTTATAAATATGAACTTGCGGTTTTTTATCATCTTTCGTTTTAGTAATTAAAGCTCTTGCATTATTTCCATCTTTAATATGAATTTCATATTCATCAATACTGCTGAAATATTTTTCAGCTTGTTCTGTTACATATTGTGTAATACCAGTCAATTCTGCTTTACCATAATAATCAATTGGTAAGTCAATAGAAACTTGTTGTGGTTTTTTATTTACAAATTTTGCTTTACCTACTGCTTGCGTAAAGTTTGTAAAGTATGATTGCAAGTTATCGTTGAATTGCTTGAAATTATTGTTCAAGCTTTCATCTAAGTCGCCCGCTTCTTGTGAAGGCAGTAATACTGTTTTCTCATCAATCGATTTCCAATCATTGATTCGCGTCTGACCCTCATCAGCAGTTGCACCTGCTACAAACTCACCAGGAATAATTTCATCTTCTCCTGATTGAAGATAAATCGCAAAGTGAATTGGAATGTCTTTCAATGCTTTGTTTTCACGTAAACGAGATAAGATTTCGTCTGACATACGTTTACCTTCTTTTTCAACTTTAGCTTTGTCTAATTTCTTGCTGAAAGTTTCGCCATCTTTTTCTTTTTGATAGTAGTAAACACTGTTCATTGCTAGACCGATTGTCATTCCTTTAATTTTTTTACCTTCAGTATCTCTGTTGCCGTAGAAGTCTTGTTCTAAAATATTAGATAAATAAGCTGGTGACTTTTCTGCAATTTTCTTTTCGTCTTTTTCACCATTATGTGAAGGATTCAGTCCTAAATTTTCATTAGCATTCTTGTCTTCTTTATCATCGGCAGACATCTTATCAATTTCAGATTTCGTATATTTCGGTTCAAGATAGGAATTGATTGTATCTTTGTCTAGATATTGTCCGTCTTGGTAAAGGTATTTATCAGTTGGAAAGACTTCTTTGCTTTGTTTCAGCAAACCATCCTCAAAATCTTCGCCGTTGTAGCCACTTGCCATATTTTGTTGCAGCAGACCTCTTGCTTGGCTTTCTTTAAAAGGTAAAATTGTACGGTAATTATCCCCTTGCACATCTTTATCCGTAGCAATTTGCTTAACATTATTAGAATCTGTTTTCTGACTGCTTTCATTTTTCTCTGATTTATCTTGCTCATTCTTATTGCCACACGCTGTGAGAATCAATAAGAGAGAGATGAGTAATACAAATGTCCGCTTCATGCCCCGATCTCCTCTATTGTTTATTTGTTTTCAATTTCTTTTTGTTTTTCCATAAATTCTTCTTCAGACCAGACTTCAGTACCAAGTTTTTCTGCCTTAGTTAATTTAGAACCTGCATCTTCTCCTGCAATTACAAGATCTGTATTTTTAGTTACGCTGCTCGTTGTTTTGGCACCTTGAGCTTCAAGCCATTTTGAAGCTTCAGTACGCGTCATGTTATGCAGTTTACCAGTTAACACAACCGTTTTGCCGTTAAACTCAGAATCAGTCTGGATTTCTGTTGTTTTTAGGCCTTCATATGTCATATTAACATTTTTTCTGCGCAGTTTTTCAATTAAAGCGATAATGTCTTCGTTATTTAAATACGTAATTAAAGATGTCGCTAATTTATCACCGATGTCATGAATTTCCAGCAACTCTTCTTCAGTAACTTTAAATAATCTATCCATGGTTTCAAAACGCTCAGCAATCACCTGGCTGGCTTTGACACCTAAATGTCTGATACCTAATCCGAACAAAAGATGTTCGAGTGAATTATCCTTCGAATCTTCGATTGCTTTTAATAAATTATCCGCTTTCTTTTCACCCATTCTTTCAAGCGGTAATAAATCATCTTTAGTTAAATAATAAAGATCGCCGACATCTTTGATGATTTCATTTTCATAGAGCTGCATAATAATCTTAGTACCTAATCCATCGATATTCATGGCTTGTCTAGAGACAAAATGAATCATACCTTCTACTAATTGTGCTGGGCATTTAGGGTTGATACAACGTAACGCCACTTCACCATCTAAACGGACTAATTCGTGACCGCAACTTGGACAATGCGTCGGCATGTGATAGGTTTCAGTACCTTCTGGTCGCCGTTCAGGTAAGCTCCGAATAACTTCAGGAATAATATCTCCTGCCTTTTTAATCACTACGCTGTCTCCAATACGGATATCCTTCTCATGAATCAAATCCTCATTATGCAAAGAAGCGCGAGAAACTGTCGTACCTGCAACTCTGACAGGTTCTAACACGGCAGTTGGCGTAACTACTCCTGTTCTGCCGATACTCAACTCGATATCTAGTAACTTGGTCACTACTTCTTCAGCAGGGAATTTATAAGCAATAGCCCATCTTGGTGATTTCTGAGTAAACCCAAGTTCATCTTGTTCTTCTAAATCATTGACTTTGATTACAATACCGTCGATATCATAAGGTAATGCTTCACGATGTGCTGTCCAATATTTAATATACTCTAACACACCCTCAATGTCTGCAACTCGTTTACGATTTTGATTGGTTTTGAAACCGAGTTCATCTAATTCATCTAAAGCTTCACTTTGAGATTCAGCGTGGAAATTCGTAAAATCATTTACACTATATAAAAAGACACTGAGTCGGCGTTTAGATGCAAGTTTCGAATCTAACTGGCGCAATGAACCTGCTGCTGCATTTCTGGGATTGGCAAAAGCTTGCTCGCCCGCTTCTTCCTTTTGCTGATTTAAATGCTCGAAAGATTTCTTCGGCATATAAGCTTCGCCGCGTACTTCAAATGTCAGCGGTTTATTGATACGCAAGGGAATCGCGCGAATCGTACGTAAATTGGCAGTAATATCCTCTCCGATGGTACCGTCACCACGCGTTAAACCTTGCACGAAGCGGCCCTCTTCATATTTCAAAGAAACGGCTAAACCATCAATTTTCAATTCACACATGTATTCCACTTTGCCTGCTTTTTCACGTACACGTGCATCAAAGCGACGCAATTCTTCTTCATTAAACGCGTTGCCTAAACTAAGCATAGGTGTATCATGACGTACTTTGTTAAAAGTCACTTGTGCTTCTCCGCCTACTCTGACTGTCGGAGAATCTTCTGTTTTATATTCTGGGTGTGCATTTTCGATATCAATCAATTCACGCAGTAACTTATCGTATTCACTATCAGGAACTGACGGATTGTCTTGAACATAATATTCATGACTGTATTTATTTAAAAGATGATGTAACTCTTGTACTCGAGCTGCAAGTTCGGCCATACATTAATCCTCCTTCTTCTCAATTGGAGCAAAATTCGCTAGTAATCGTTTCGGTCCTTGTGACTTGAAAATAATATCTAATTCTACTGATCCATTTTTCTCATTCACATTGCTGACCATACCTTCACCCCATGCTTTATGCATCACTTTATCTCCGACATGCCAATCGCTAGAAGCAACTGCTGCGTTTCTAGAAACACGTCGGCTAGGTCCGCGTTTAGCAGGTTTCTTATCACCGAAGGAACTACCGATTCTGCTTTCTTTCTTTTTACCCTTATCCAGCAAATCTTCTGGAATTTCTGTTAAAAATCTGGAAGCAGCATTAGATTGAATGCCTCCGAATAACGTTCTAGAAGTCGCGTGTGTCAGGTATAACTCTTCTTCAGCACGAGTAATGGCTACATAACAAATACGGCGCTCTTCTTCCATTTCATGTTCATCGTCACTTTTAATGGAACGAATATGCGGGAAGATAGATTCCTCCATACCCATAATAAAGACGATTGGGAATTCCAAACCTTTTGCAGAGTGCATCGTCATTAAAGTTACGCCATTTTCAATATCTGCTTCATCAATATCAGCAACCAATGATAAATCTGTTAAGAAGTTAATTAATGACTGTTCTTCTAACGGTGTGTTTTTCTCGTAATCCATTGGTACAGACATGAACTCTTCAATATTTTCTAACCGACTGCGTGATTCAAGTGATTGATCACGTTCTAACATTTCTTTATAACCAGATTTTTCCAAGATTTCTTCTACAATTTCAGTGATTTCTAAGAATTCTTGTTCTTTAATCAAGTTAGAAATTAAGTTGTAGAATCCTAACGCTTCTTTGACTACCTTCTTAGATAGTCCGATAAAGTCCGCTTCTGCCAAGGCATCAAACATACTGATATCATTCTGTTGTGCGTAATTTTGAATTTTATCTACAGAGGTTGGACCGATACCGCGTTTCGGTACATTAATGACACGTTGCAAACTGATGTCATCATTACTGTTAGCCACTAAACGTAAGTAACTGAGTAAGTCTTTGATTTCTTTACGGTCATAGAACTTATGACCGCCGACCATTGTGTATGGAATATTAGCTTTCATAAATGTTTCTTCAAGCACACGAGATTGTGCATTCGTACGATATAAAATGGCCATATCATTGAAGCTTTTATTATTTTCGCGTTGCTGACGCATGATTTCTTTTACCACGTATTGTGCTTCATCTTTTTCAGTCACTGCTTCATAATAATTGATTTTCTTACCTTCATTATTGGCTGTCCATAAGCCTTTAGGTTTACGTTCTGTATTATTTTTTATCACTTCGTTCGCAGCATTTAAAATTACTTTCGTTGAACGATAATTCTGTTCCAAGAAAATCGTTTTAGCATTTGGGTAATCTTCTTCAAACGATAAAATGTTTTGTATATCAGCACCACGCCAACCGTAAATAGATTGGTCTGAGTCACCTACGACACATAAGTTTTTAAATTTACGAGCGAGTAATTGCACTAAAGTGTATTGAGCACGATTGGTATCTTGGTATTCGTCAACGTGGATGTATTGGAATTTATTTTGATAATATTCTAAGACGTCTGGAACACGTTCGAATAAGGTAATTGTAGTCATAATCAAGTCGTCAAAATCTAATGCTGCATTTCGGGACAATTGACGTTGATAACCTTCATATACACGTGCGACCATGTCAGACATGAAATCTGTCGCTTCGGCTACTGCATCTTCAGGTGTTTTCAATTCATTTTTCAAATTGCTGATTTGACCGATAAACATTCTTGGTTCATAACGTTTCGGATCGATATTTTCTCGTTTCAGCACATCTTTTATCACTGATTTCTGGTCAGTCGGATCAATAATCGTAAAGTTGCGTTCAATCCCAATGCGGTCTGCATCTCTACGTAAGATTCGTACGCACATGGAGTGGAAAGTCGACATCCAGATTGCTTGTGCCTCTTCGCCTACAAGTTTCTCTACACGTTCTTTCATTTCACGTGCGGCTTTGTTTGTGAAAGTGATGGCCAATACATTATAAGGAGAAACTCCCTTTTCATCTAACAAATAAGCAATTCGATGCGTTAAGACTCTCGTTTTTCCTGAACCTGCTCCGGCCATGATTAAAAGCGGGCCTTCTGTTGTGCGCACCGCTTCGCTCTGTTCCGTATTCATATTGTTTAATAACGCATTCATTATGATTTCTCCTTTATTTTTACAGTTTTCAATGCTTGCTTTACATCCTCATACACTAAATTACCTACTACAATAGTGTCAGCAACTTCCGCAGCTGCCTTCGCATCGTTGATTGAGGATATACCTCCTCCATAAAAGACATGGGCCTCTTCCAAGGTTTCTTTGGCGGCACGCACCTTTTCCATATCACCAAAGGTACCGCTGTATTCTATGTACATAATCGGAAATCTATAGACTTTATCTGTCATCAAGGCGTAAGCTTCAATATCTTCGGTCTCTAAGTTGGTTTGAGCTTGTGTCTTTACTGCCACTTTCGAATCAGGATTCAAGACGAGGTAGCCTTGGAAGATGACTTCATCGAAATCCATCATGTGCCCGTATTCTTTCAATGCTTCTAGTAAAATGCCGTTTTGGTAGGTCACATCTGGGCTGTTCAACACCATCGGAACGAAGTAAAAATCAAAGCCGGGCATTGTACTTTCAAGATTAGAAATCTCGAGCACTAAGGGAAGCGGGTAGCGGCGGACGCGGCTCATTAATTGAATCACATTATCTTCAGTTACATTATCTGTTCCGCCGATAATAATGGCGTCTGTTTCTGACATGCAAATTTTGTCTAAATCCTCATCGTTAATCATCTTTGCAGGATCTAATTTAAACACATGTTTCCACTTTTTAATGTCGTACATATCTACGCTCTCCTTCTCTTAACATACCTTTGATTATATCATTTTTAGGGGTTAGATTCTAAGTTGATGTATATGAAAATCTTTAAAGCTTTGTAAAAAAATATACTTTCAAATTCCATGAAAATATGTTTCCGCTTACTTCTTATTTCCAGTGTTTTACGGCGTATAAAACCCATTCGCACTAAACTAAATGGAATGGGTGGTGTATATCAAACGTTATTCATTTGTTTCAATATTCATTCGGTCTAATACTACTGTGTATGCATCATTGCCCCATTGTAATGAGCGTTTTACTCTGGAAATAGTCGCTGTTGATGCACCGGTTTCTTTTTCGATCGTTGCGTATGTGTATCCTTGTTTAATCATTTTTGCGACTTGGAGTCTTTGAGATAACGATTGAATTTCGTTGACTGTACATAAGTCGTCGAAGAATTGGTAACATTCTTCTCTATTTTCAAGCGTTAAAATCGCATCAAATAACTCATCTAATGCCTTGCCTCGTAATTTCTCAATTTGCATATCAAACAACTCCTGTTCTATATATTCATACCTATTTTAACGTACTAATACGTTAAAGTGTAGTAATCCAATACGAAAAGGAGTTGTTTTTTTATTATATCAAATTATAACATACAAATTAGTCTGCTAATCCTGCACGTTCAAAAATTGTATCTACTTGATTTAAGTGATGTTTAGGATCGAAGGCTTTATCTAAATCTTCTTTGCTTAATACATCTGTAATTTGTGAATCTTGTTCAAGTAATTCACGGAATGGCGTTTTAGTTTCCCAAGATTTCATAGCTTTAGGTTGAACTAAATCGTATGCTTGTTCACGTACCATACCTTTATTGATAAGTGTTAATAGTACACGTTGTGAATAAATCAAACCGAAAGTTTTATTGATATTTTCCATCATATTATCTTCAAATACAGTTAAACGGTCGATAATGTTTGTAAAGCGGTTTAAAGCATAATCTAAAGCGATTGTCACATCCGGCAACATAATACGTTCTGCTGAAGAGTGAGAAATGTCACGTTCATGCCATAAAGGCACGTCTTCGTATGCAGTTGTGATATAACCACGGATGACACGAGAGATACCAGTGATATTTTCAGAACCGATTGGGTTACGTTTATGCGGCATTGCCGAAGATCCTTTTTGACCTTTAGCAAATGCTTCTTCTACTTCACGTGTTTCAGTTTTTTGTAATCCACGTACTTCCACTGCAAATTTTTCCATAGAAGTAGCAATTAAAGCAAGTGTCGCAATATAGTAAGCGTGACGGTCACGTTGCAATGTTTGTGTTGATACTGGAGCTGCATCAAGGCCTAAATGTTCTGTAACGTATGCTTCGATTTCAGGAGGAATATTAGCAAAAGTTCCTACTGCCCCGCTCATTTTACCCACTTCAATTTCTTCTCTGACTGCTTTGAAACGTTTCAAGTTACGTAACATTTCTTGATACCATAATGCCATTTTCACACCAAATGTAGTCGGTTCAGCGTGGACGCCATGTGTACGACCCATCATTAATGTATATTTATATTTTTTGGCTTTAGCAGCTAATACTTCGATAAAACGTTCAATGTCTTTTTCTAAAATATCGTTCGCTTGTTTGATTTGATAACTTAATGCAGTATCTACTACATCTGTAGAAGTTAAACCATAATGCACCCATTTACGTTCTTCGCCTAATGTTTCAGAAACTTGACGTGTAAATGCCACTACATCATGACGTGTTTCTAATTCGATTTCTTTTGCACGATCTACATCTACACGTGCATTTTCACGAATTTTCTTAACGTCTTCCTCTGGGATAAATCCTAATTTACTCCAAGCTTCGCATGCTAGAATTTCAACCTCTAACCATGCTTCATAACGATTTTGGTCTGTCCAAATTTGAGACATTTCTTCTCGAGAATAACGTTCAATCATTTCATAAACTCCTATCTTAAAGTTTGATTTTTAAATATCCATCGTTCGCTTTATATGTACATTATCATTGAATTTTTTGAAAAACGTTCGACTTTTTATCCTTATACTCTCTATTTTAACAGAATATTTTTCAAATGTATAAAGATTTTCAGAACTTTTTCAAGAAAAAGGACTAGAACATTAATTCGTCCCAGCCCAAGCTTTCTTGCATTTACAGCTTTACTCTTCTATTTTTTTACCGACAAATTGAATAAATTGACGTTCTACTTCAATACTGCCGTCATTATTTTCACGATAGACTGGTTTTTCAAAACGTTTCACAGGCATATATCCCGCTTCTCGCATACGTTTCAAACAATCTTGTATTGTTTCATCTTCTCTGACTTCAAATTTCATCTGTATCATAGGCCTTTAATTTTTTACTTCGTACGCCTTTAACCCAGAATCCGCCATGGAGTGTGCGGGCTTCATATGCGATAACGAATGCTTTTTCATCAAGTTGTTTAATGGTATCCATCAACTTCAACTCAAAACGTCTAGGTGTAAGAATTTGCATTACAAGACGTTCGCCATCTCTTCCGTATGCTGGGAAATGCGTAACACCATAACCTAAATTTCTTAACTGTGTAGGCAAATCTAACTCATAATTAGCGGTCGTCACATTGACCACTGAATATCCCAAAGCAAGTTTCTCTTCAATTTTCATACCGACAATGATACCGATAGAGAAACCTAAAGCATAAGCAATAATATTTTGGAATTTATCTAAGTTCGCCATAACAAGTCCTAAGCCGATAATGTAAATCAATACTTCCACAAAACTCACCGCTGCAGCGATGTAACGGTAACCTTTCAAGGTAAGAATTGTACGGACTGTTAAGCATGTGACGTATGCCACGTTAATGACAAAGATTGCAAGCAACATCAGCCAAGGATTCGCTGATATAACTGACAATATAACAAACCTCTTTTCAAATTTTGATTCACATTATTTTATCAGTCGCTCAATAATTTGTCACTCTTTTTCTTTATCAGAGTCAGTTTTAGGCCATGTAAATCGTGTATAAGCAAGCTCTCTTTTATGGGCATTACGTAAATAATGCTGTTCTATTTTTTTCTGATCTGCTTCAGAGACAGGACGTCCTTCTAAATAATCGTCAATAGCTTGATAAGTCACACCTAGCGCTTCTTCATCCGGCAATTGCGGTTTATCATCTTCTAAATCGGCAGTCGGTATTTTTTCGTATAAATGCTTCGGCGCGCCTAAATATTCTAGTAACTGTCTGCCTTGGCGTTTATCTAAACCGAAGAGCGGCGCAATATCTGCTGCTCCATCTCCGTATTTTGTAAAGAAACCTGTAATATTTTCGGCTGAATGATCGGTACCGATAACAATTCCGCTTGTATTTGCTGCTATCGCAAATTGTACTTTCATGCGTTCACGTGCTTTTTCATTACCGCGTTGAAAATCAGTTAAATGAAAGCCCGCTTCTTCCAAAGCTTTCACACCTTGATCAACTGCTGGTTTAATATTGACCGTTACCGTTTGATCAGGCTGAATAAATTCTAAAGCATCTTCTACTTCATCTGCATCTCTTTGTACACCATATGGAAGTTTCACTGCGATAAATTGACAATCACGTCCTTCTGAACGCAACTCGCTCACCGCGATTTCTGCCAAACGTCCTGCTAATGTAGAATCTTGTCCTCCCGAAATACCTAATACCAAAGTTTGAATAAAGCTGTGTGATTGAACATAAGTTTTAATAAAACGAATAATGTCGCGTGTTTCTGACTCACTGTCGATTTCAGGTTTCACTTTCATCTCATTTAAAATGATATCGCGCAATTCACTCATGACGCTCCTCCATTTCTTTGACATTTTCAGCCACTTCGAAAATTTTCTGTTGCTTATTATCCCAACAAGCTTGACTTAAGTCGACTGGGTATTCTTGAGGGTTCAAGAAACGTTTGTTTTCTTCCCATAAATGACTTAAATTGCTTTCTAAGAAGTTTTGAGCGGTCTTTTCATCTGGTAAATCATAAACTAACTTGCCATCTTTATAAATATCATTATGCAAGTCAATCGCCTCGAATGATTTAACAGTCTTGCTCTTATACGTATGCACAGGGTGGAACAATTTCAACGGTTTTTCATCATATGGATTTTCATAAGCCATAGTAATATAATCGCCTTCAGCTTTGCCTGTTTTCTTATTAATAATACGATAGACATTTTTCTTACCCGGTGTCGTAACTTTTTCAGCATTATTAGAGAGTTTAATACGGTCTTGATATTCGCCGTTTTCATCCTCTACTGCTACTAATTTATACACGGCGCCTAGTGCGGGTTGATCATGACCTGTAATTAATTTTGTACCGATACCCCAAGAATCGACTTTAGCGCCTTGTGCTTTCAAACTCATAATTGTTTGTTCGTCCAAGTCGTTAGAAGCAATAATTTTAGCATCTGTAAATCCAGCATCATCAAGCATTTGACGTGCTTTTTTAGACAAATACGCAATATCGCCTGAGTCTAAACGAATACCGATGAAGTTGATTTTATCGCCTAATTCTTTCGCAACTTGTATCGCAGAAGGCACACCTGATTTCAAAGTATGGAAAGTATCAACTAAGAATACACAATCCTTGTGACGTTCTGCGTATTTTTTGAAAGCAACATACTCATCACCATATGTTTGAACAAAAGCGTGTGCATGTGTACCGGAAACTGGAATTCCGAATAATTTACCAGCACGGACATTACTTGTCGCATCAAACCCGCCGATAATAGCTGCTCTTGCTCCCCATAAAGCTGCATCTTCTTCTTGGGCACGACGTGTACCGAATTCCATTAACGTATCGTCAGGTGCCACTTGTTTGATGCGGCTTGCCTTAGTTGCAATCAATGTATGGAAATTGACAATGTTCAAGAGAATCGTTTCTACTAATTGCGCTTGAATTAACGGTGCTTCCACTCTGACAAGCGGTTCATTATTGAAGCAAACCTCTCCTTCTTCCATTGCTCTGACATTACCAGTAAAACGTAAATCTTTTAAGTAATCTAAGAAATCATCTTTGTAGCCGATAGATCTAAGATACTCAATATCTGATTCTGTAAAATGGAAATTTTCAATAAATTGAATTGCTCTGCGTAAACCGTTAAATACAGCATATCCGCTATCGAATGGCATTTTACGGAAGTATAAATCAAAGACTGCCTTTCTTTCGTGCACATTATCATACCAATAGCTTTCCGCCATATTTATTTGATATAAATCATTATGAAGCATTAAGCTATCATCTTTGTATTGATACATAACTTTCTCCCCAATCAACCGTTTTGTGTTTAGTTTATCACAATAACTGTTCCTTTAATACGTTAGCACCCTCTTTATCTTACTTTTCAGCAAATCAAAATAAACCATGTGTGATTTTATTTGTAAATAGTATATTAGTGGATGTGAAAATTTTGTTGAATTTGTGAAAAATTCATGCATAATTAATGGAATTTTATTAGGGCTTTTTAGTTAAAAATTCTATAATAATAGATGAGGTGAATGCGGAATGTTATTAGAAAAAGCGAGAGAATTTATTAACACAATGTATCGCGAATTAAACTATTCACAAAGCGAAATTGATAGTCGCTTGGACGAAATTAAAAATGAAATTGCTGAAACAGGAACCTATCGACATACGAGCGAAGAACTCACATATGGAGCACGAATGGCTTGGCGTAATTCCAACAGATGTATCGGACGCTTGTTTTGGGAAACATTGATTGTTCAAGATGCCAGAGATGTAGAAACGAATGAAGATTTTATAGAAGCGATTGATACGCATTTAAAAGAAGCCACAAACGGAGGCAAAATCAAATCTTACATTACTATTTTTTCTCCGGATCAGCCTCCCACTATTTATAATAATCAACTTATACGTTACGCAGGTTATGAGGATAAAGGCGACCCGGCTGAAAGAGAGATTACAAAGCTTGCCCAGCATCTCGGTTGGCAAGGTGCCGGTACAGACTTTGATGTCTTGCCTCTGATTTATCAGTTGCCGTATGAAACAGAAATGCGCATGTACGAACTGCCTCCAGAATTAGTACTCGAGGTACCTATCGAACACCGCAACTATCCTAAGTTAAAGGAATTAGGTATTAAATGGTATGCGGTGCCGATTATTTCAAATATGGATTTAAAAATTGGCGGAATCACTTATGGAACCGTACCTTTCAATGGTTGGTATATGGTTAATGAAATTGCGGTGCGTAATTTCACAGATAGTTATCGCTATAATTTGATAGAAAAGGTTGCAGAAGCGTTCGAATTTGATACACTTAAAAATACTTCATTTAATAAAGATCGTATCGTCGTTGAGCTGAACGATGCTGTTTATCATTCATTCAAAAAACACAATGTTTCGATTGTAGATCACTTAACAGCTGCGAAACAGTTTGAACATTTTGAACGCAATGAAGAACAAGCAGAGCGTCAAGTAACCGGAAAATGGTCATGGCTAGTGCCGTCTCTTTCACCTACACTCGTTTCAAATTACCACCATGGTTATTCAAATGAGATGAAAGAACCGAACTTTTTCTATAAAAAGAAAGCTGAAAAAACAGGCTGCCCTTTCCATTAATCAGTGACTGAGATCACCAAAGGGGAATTACAGATGAATTTATATTATTTAGGTCCGAAAGGTACATTTTCATACCTTGCTTCTCAAAAGTATCTGCCAGAAAACGAAGCAGATTATATACCGAAATCAAATCTGTATGAGGTTGTACAAGCTGTACAAGATTATCCGGGCAGTATCGGTATTGTGCCGATTGAAAATTCAATCGAGGGTACAATTAATATTATTGCTGATGGTTTAGCGAACCAAAATATTTATGCCTTAGATGAAATACATTTGAATATTCAATTTGCGTTGTATGGTCTGCGAGGTATAGAATGCTCTCAACTCGACAAAGTGTATTCAATTGCACCAGCCATCAGTCAAACGAGCAATTTTATAGCTGAACATGATTATCAAATTGGTTACACAGAAAGCACAGTGCAAAGCTTAGATTACATTGATGCGCACACTGGTGCCATCGCTCCAATGGGATTGACCGATATTCATAATCACAATATTTCAGCTTTAGCTCAAAATATTGAAGATTTCCCACATAATGTGACGCGCTTTCTAGTCATCGGCAGTCAATTGGAACTGTCAGAAACTGCGACAGATACTATGTTGCTCATTACACCGAAAGAAGACCGTGCCGGGTTATTAGCGACAATATTGAATACGTTTGCTATCTTTAATATCAATTTATCTTGGATTGAATCTCGTCCTTTAAAAACGCAGCTTGGCATGTACCACTTCTTTGTACAAGCCGACACGCCTTTAAATGATGAATTGCATAAGGTGATTAAAATACTAGAAACTTTAGATTATCAAGTTAAACTTATCGGCTCTTTCAACAAAAGCATATAAAGCAACTACCCTTTTAGAGCAGCTCACTAATGAGGCCGTTTTAAAGGGGTTTTATCATTATTTTTCAATACTTAGGACAATTATGTTAAGGGTATATAGCTCAATGAGAGGTGAAACTAATGGCAAAAATGGATACTATCCGTATACACGGAGCGAAACAAAACAATTTAAAGGATATTTCTGTAGATATCCCAAAACATGAAATTACTGTCTTTACAGGGCGTTCTGGATCTGGCAAATCATCATTAGTATTTAATACACTCGCAGCTGAATCTGAACGCTTACTCAATGAAACTTATTCAACCTATATACAGCACCAATTGACACAATACGAAAAACCAGATGTAGATTTAATTGAAAATCTGCCTGTGGCTATGATTATTAATCAAAAACGCTTAGGTGGAAACTCACGTTCTACTGTCGGAACTATTTCTGATATTTACGCATCTGTGCGTTTATTATGGTCTAGAATCGGCGAACCTTTCGTCGGCTATTCCGATATCTTCTCCTTCAATAATCCAAAGGGTATGTGTGAGACTTGCTCTGGATTAGGTTATGTAGAAGATATTGATTTGAATGAGTTGCTTGATTATGATAAATCATTAAATGAAGATGCAATTAAATTCCCTTCGTTTCGTCCCGATAGTTGGCGCGGTAAACGTTATTTGTACTCAGGACTGTTTGATAATGATAAAAAGTTAAAAGATTATACTGAAGAAGAAATGAATACTTTCTTATATACAGAACCTACTAAATTAAAAAATCCGCCTAGCAATTGGCCGCGCACTGCTAAATTTGAAGGATTGATTCACAGATTCAGACGGTCTTTTTTATTAAATGATAACTTTGAAAAAAATAAATTCCGTAGTGATGTCGATCGTGTGGTAACTTCTAAAGTCTGCCCTACTTGTCATGGTAAACGACTGAATCAAAAGGTATTAAGTTGTAAAATTAACGGCTTAGATATTGCAGATTTCACTGCGTTGCCTATTGATGAAGCCATTGAGTTCTTAGAACAAATCGATTCACCAAAAGCAAAATTTATTATTGAACCTTTACTGCAACAAATGAAATCATTAAGTTATATCGGTTTAAATTATTTATCACTTTCTAGAGAAACAACAACTTTATCAGGCGGCGAATCACAAAGAATCAAATTAATCCGTCATTTGAACAGTCCGCTCAGTGATTTAGTTTATATCATTGATGAACCGAGTGTCGGGCTGCATCCTGAAGACATTCAACGTATCAATGAAATTATTATATCTTTAAAGAATAAAGGCAACACCGTTCTAGTGGTAGAACATGACCCAGATGTGATCAAAATTGCAGACCATATTATCGATTTAGGTCCTTTTGCTGGGAAAAATGGCGGCGAAATTACTTTTGAAGGGACTTATAAAGCTTTACTTTCTTCAGACACCAGTACTGGGAAAGCTTTAAGACGCAAACATACTTTGAAAAAGCACCCTATTCAAAATGAAGATAAAATTCACTTATCACATATTTCTAGAAATAATTTACAAGATGTTTCTGTTGAGCTACCAAAGCATGCTATGACGGTCGTGACAGGCGTTGCTGGCTCAGGAAAAAGTTCTTTGATACATGCGGGATTTGAGAATCAAGATAATGTTACTTTTATTGACCAAAAGCCTGTACATGCTTCCAGTCGTTCTAATCTGCTCACCTACTTAAATATTTTTGACGATATCAGAGACTTTTTCAGTAAAGCAACTGGCATGAAGAAAAGCATGTTCAGTTATAACTCTGAAGGTGCTTGCCCAGAATGTCACGGCAAAGGCGTTTTAAAAACTGAGTTAGCTTTTATGCCTGACTTTACACAAGTATGCGATGTGTGCGGAGGTACACGTTATCGTCCAGAAGTATTAGAAGCTAAAGTAGATGGTTATTCTATCGCGGATATTTTATCTTTGACTGTGGATGAAGCAATAGACTTCTTTAGCAGTAACCCAAAAGTTGCAGAACCGCTTCAAGCTTTAAAAGCTACCGGCCTTGACTATATGACCCTCGGACAGTCTCTTGATACACTTTCCGGCGGTGAAATCCAACGTGTCAAACTTAGTCGTTATTTAACAGAATCAGCTTCAGTAGAAAATCAAATCTTTATCTTTGATGAGCCAACAACTGGTCTGCATGAAGATGATATTCCAATTCTGATAGAGAGCTTTAATCATCTTATCCAACGCAACAATACAGTAATCCTAATAGAACATAATTTGACGATGATGACAGAAGCGGATTGGATAATCGATATTGGTCCTTATGCCGGCTCGCGTGGCGGAAAATTATTATTCGAGGGATTGCCGAAAGATTTATTGAAAGAAGATCAATCGGTAACCGCAAAACATTTACGTGGCTATCTTAACCAATAATAAATCATTATGAATATAAAGAAGAGACCCTATGGAAACGGTATATCCCGCTCCTTAGGGTCTCTCTTATTTTAAAATTCATTTAAATAAGTTTTTGACATATGAAAATTTCCCTTTATATGGTGGGAAAATAAGACCAGATTCTAATCGCGTTGTTTTATAAATATAGGATTTTTCATGCGTAAATGTAGAGAATGAATATTTGCCATGATATTTTCCAAATCCAGAAGCACCAACGCCCCCAAACGGTAAATTCGGGTTAGCTAATTGCAGCATTGTATCGTTTATAGCGCCTCCGCCAAAGGACAATTCATTCAGCATACGGTCTGTACAGTTTTCATCTTCACTGAATAAATATAATGCTAATGGTTTAGGTCGCGCTGCAATAAAGTCGATGGCTTCATCTAACGAATCATATGATAGCAACGGTAAAATCGGTCCGAAAATTTCTTCTTGCATCAATGGATCGTCTGTTTTGACATCTTTGACAATTGTCGGCGCCACATAACGGTTCTCCGCATTGACTTCTCCGCCGATTATAATATCTCCGGTGCTGTCTTGCAATAAATGCTGCAATCGCGCAAAATGTTTGTGATTCACAATTCTGCCGAAGTCCGGACTATTTTCTGGAGTTTTGCCATAAAACTCTTCTATAGTTTTACGTAAAGCTTGAATAAATTCATCTTGAACTGATTTTTGAACCAGAATATAATCTGGTGCTACGCAAGTTTGACCAGCATTAGTAAATTTCCCCATCGCTATACGCTCACTTGCAACTTTCAAATTCGCTGTCTCATCAATAATAACTGGTGATTTGCCGCCTAATTCTAAAGTTACCGGTGTCAGATGTTTGCTGGCTGCTTCATAGACAATTTTGCCCACTTTTTCACTGCCCGTAAAGAACATATAATCGAAAGGCAGATTTAATAAAGTCTGCGTTTCGTCGATACCGCCTTCTACAGTAGTAACATAAGCTGCTTCAAAGGCATCTTCAATAATCTTAGCAATGACATTCGACACATTCGGCGTCAATTCAGAAGGTTTGACGATGGCTGTATTCCCTGCCGCAATTGCACCGATTAATGGTTCAAATACAAGTTGTACTGGGTAATTAAACGGTCCGATAATCAATACAGTTCCAAGGGGTTCTTTCTTAATATAACTTTTAGCAGGGAATAAATATAAAGGCGTATTGACTTGTTTCGTTTTAGCCCATTTATGTATTTCCTTACGCGCACTACTGATGCTTTTTAAGACCATTCCTATTTCAGTCGCATAGGCTTCAACTTTATTTTTTCCTAAATCTAAATGCAATGCTGCCAACAATTGCTTTTCATGTTGATTAATAGCCTTTTTTAAATTTTTTAATTGCTTACGGCGATACTTGATATCCTTTGTAATTTGGGTTTTATAATAACCTTGGCAGTCATTAAATCGTTCTTGAATCGTTTTCAATGATTTTAATACTCCCTTCGTTTTGCATTCCTGATATGTTTATTTTATTTACCCTTTTTAACTCTCTTTTATTTTCTTCTTTTTAAAAAATAAAAAACTAGAATAAGTCAGAAAGCAAGAATGCAATTACTCATTCTCATCATCTTAACTTATCCCAGTTTATAAATCTAATAATATTTATCGTTACCTATCAGACCATAATTCAATTCTTATGATAAGGCTGCAGTAATCGGTGGTACAATTTGTTTCTTACGTGATACCACACCTGGTAAGAAAGCAGTATTATTATCTAATTCTACATCAAATGCTTTAGCAATTTTATCTTTATCTTTGCCGAGCACAAGAATTGTTGAATCACTATTTAAAATATCAGTTGCTACCAATACGAAAATGTCGTATTCTGCGCCACTTAAAGTTTCAGTAATCGCTTGTTCTAATTCAGCTTGACGTGCAAGAATTTCATTCACATCTACTGTATTGACTTGACCGATTCTTACAGAATAATCGCCCATTTCGAATGTTTTAGCATCCGCATTGATAATTTCAACTGGTGATTTATCCACTGTTGAAGCGCCTGCTTTCAACATTTCCAAACCGTATTCTTGAGCGTTGACACCAGCAAGATTTTCTAATGCTTGTGCTGCTGCTTTGTCTTGCTCAGTACAAGTTGGTGATTTGAATAATAAGCTGTCAGAAATAATTGCAGATAACATTAAACCAGCAATTTGCGGTTTAATTTCGAACTCTTTTTCTTTGAACATTTTATACAGAATCGTAGCTGTGCAGCCTAGTGGTTCAGCACGGTAGTATAAAGGTGCAGCTGTATGGAAATTTGCGATTCTATGGTGATCCACTACGTGAAGAATATTCGCACTTTCAATTGAGTCTGCGCTTTGTTGGAATTCATTATGGTCAACTAAGATAACATCTTTATCTGTTAAGTCATCTGATAATAATTCAGGTGCTTCTGCTTTAAAATAATCTAAAGCATATTGTGTTTCTGGATTTAATTCCCCTAAACGATAAGCTTTCGCAGAATCGTTTCCGTTCAATCTTTCAAATTCAGCCATAATAATTGCTGAGTTGATTGCATCAGTATCTGGACTTTTATGCCCGAAAATATAAGTACTTGCCATGTCCTGAGACACTCCTTGTCATTAAATTTTATAATTCATATCTAATTAATTCTATTTTAGCACGATTTGAAACGGTTATTCTACCTTTGCACCTAATACATTTTTAAAATGCTCTAGTGCAAATTCATGACCTGCCGGATTAAAGGAGGCCACTCCCTTTTCAGGTATAGTCGTATTATACCCTTTATTATACGCTGAAACAGCAGTATGCAATACACAAATATCCGTACAAACTCCAACAATTTCGATATCTTTGATACCACGCTCACGCAATAAGCTATCTAAAGGCGTACCAAAGAAAGAATCATAACGACGTTTATCTAAGAAATGAACATTTTCATGCTCCTTGATACTGTTATACACCTCTTTAACTTTGCCATATAACTCTCTTCCCGAAGTCCCCTCAATATTATGCGGCGGGAACAACTTGCTTTCAGGATGATATTCATCATTTTCATAATGCAGATCCATCATGATAAATATTTCATTACCCTTTGCATCAAAATCCTCCATACGTTCAGCAATAAAGTCATCGATTGCTTGCCCCGGTTCACCGCAAGTCAGCTTACCATCCGGCGCTACAAAATCATACGAATAATCCACAACAATCAAAGCTTGCTTTGCCATTATGCATAACCCCCATTTTTGTTTATACTAATACTATCTCGTTTATACTTAGAATAACCTACTTCACAGAATTTATCGACCATACATACCCTACTATTTTTTTGAAAAAGAAACCTTTGGAAAGCAGGTGGCAGCAAATGATTATCAACCCAGTTCAATTCGGCCTCGTCGGAAGACATAAACATAAAGATACTAAAGCCTTGCAACGAGCGCTCAACTTAGCTAAAAAGCATCCAGGCAGCATTGTTTATATTCCAGCAGGAACTTATCATATTAAACGCGCGCTAACCATCTTTGAGGGCACTACTTTATTTTTAAATGAAGCAGCAGTGCTGCAACGTCACGGCAAAGATACTTTGTTGAAAAACGGCTATCGTTACGGTCAATATCATGGTTATCGTGGGAATGGACACTTACGCATTATCGGTGGAACTTTCGATATGAACGGTTCACGTATTCCAGATAACAATACAGCGATGTGTATCGGGCACGCAAAAGATATTGTATTGTATAATGTCACAATTAAAGACGTAGTCGGCGGCCATGGCATCGATGCCTGTGGTGTAGACGGATTAATGATTACACGTTGCAACTTTGAAGGCTTTTTAGATATTAAGGGCGATCGCAGTTTTTCAGAAGCCATCCAATTAGATATCCAAGTTCCAGGCGCCTTCCCGAAATTCGGTACGCGCGATGGCACTATTACTAAAAACGTCTCTATTTCCGAATGTTATTTCGGTCCTTCCGAGACACCGAGCTTTAACAGTTGGAATCGTGCTATCGGTTCACACGCGACACGTCATAACCAATATTATGAACATCTTTCTATTTTTAAAAATACTTTTTACCAAACCGGAGATTATGCATTAACTCCGCTTAAAGCTAAAGATGTCTATATCATGGATAATCACTTTATTGATTGCGCAGGCGGTATTCGTTTTCTCGGAACTAAAGATGATAAAAATACCGCTGACATCCAATCAGGTTGGATTACCGGTCCACAAAGCGGAACGCACGTGAATATCATTAACAACCGCTTCGACGGTAATATGAAAAAAGATGCTGTCCACATCCGCAATTATAAAAATATTCAACATCAAGATGTCATCGTTGCAGATAATGTTTTTAATGAAACGCACCAGCACTTACATTTAGAAGATATCGATCAACTCATAGTGCAGCAACCTTCACTATCATCCAAACATGTCAAACTTAAAAATGTTTCAAACGAAATATTAGTATTAAAGTGAGTAATAGAGTTGGGATATATAGTATGGGGCCAAGCAGAAAAGGGATTGAAACATCTAACTACGTCTCAATCCCTTCATTTCATTGTTTATTTAACTAGTTTTAACGGTTCGCTGATATCGATACCTAAGGCAAATGGCATTAAGAAGTAAACGACTAAGATAATGAGTATCGCACTGATCATATTGACCCAGAACCCGACACTAGCCATCTTCTTAATAGAAATCAAACCTGTACCAAATACGATAGCGTTCGGCGGTGTACCAACCGGCATCATGTATGCACAGTTAGAAGCCATAGCTGCTGGCACCATTAATAACAATGGATGTACGCCGATTGCTACTGAGAGTGTTGCTAAGATTGGCAGAATCATAGTGGCTGTCGCAGTATTAGAAGTCACCTCAGTTAAGAATAGAACAAACATCGTAATAACAATAACGATGAGAAGCGGACTAACGCCATTTAAAGCTACTAATTGCTGGCCTAACCATTTAGCTAAACCACTTTCCGAGATACCTTTTGCAAGTGCTAAACCGCCTCCGAAGAGAATTAAAACGCCCCAAGGCAACTCTTTAGCAACTTCCCAATCAATAATTCTTTTATATTTTTTAGTATTTTTAGCTGGAATAATGAAGAGCAGAATTGACACGAACATTGCAATCGTTCCATCTTGAACTAAAGATGTCGGCCCCCACTGCTTTAAGACAAATTCGCGGATAATCCACAGAATACTGGCTATAGTAAAGACAGTGAATACAACTTTCTCTTCATATGAGACCTTTCCTAATTCTTTCAACTTCGTTTTAATAAGTGCATCTCCGCCAGGCAAATATTTTAACTCTTGTTTAAATGCCACATAGCGCAAATATAACCATGTTAAAAATAATAGAACAATGACTGTCGGCACACCGATAATCATCCATTTAGCGAAACTAATTTCATGTCCGAAAGCTGCATGATACTGTCCTTTTAAAATAATCAATGGCGGTGTCCCGATTAACGTTCCCATACCGCCTATAGTACCAGCATATCCGATTGCCAACACTAAGGATTGTTCAAATTTCGATAAACTTTTCTCATGATGTTCTTTCTCATTTAATTTTTTAGCTTCTGCAATGATTGCTAAACCAATAGGAATCATAATCATTACTGCTGCTGTATTGGATACGAACATAGATAAACCGCCTGTTGCTAACATAAACCCAAGTAATATTTTACCTGTACTTGTTCCAATACTATTAATAATAATTAAAGCTACCCGTGTATGTAAGTTCCATCTTTCCATTGCTATTGCTAAGATAAATCCTCCTAAGAATAAGAAGATAATATCATTGCCATATTCTGAAGTAACTTGAGCCGGATCCATAACATGTCCAATCGGCATCAGTACTAGCGGCATTAAGCTGGTCGCTGGTATAGGTATAGCTTCGGTTATCCACCATACAGCAATCCATGCTGTACTCGCCATCACAAATACCCCTTTGTAACCTAAACCTTCTGGATGTACAAATAATAAAATTAAAGCAAATAAAACAGGTCCCAATATAAGCCCAATCAATTGTCCTAAATTATAAGGCTTATTTTTCTTCTTATTGGAAAAGAATGTCAGACTGCCTGTCATGAAAAAATTGCTGTTATGTTGTTTCAGCATAACAATCCCCCCTCTTTCAATAGCTGTGTATCTATTTAAATAAAATAAATATATCTATTGCTTAGATATGCTATTGTTTTATTAAGTTTATCATAATTTTCTGGATATTTAGACATTTTCGTGAAAACGAATACATAATTTTAGGTTATGTATTTTGATAACTTATATTTATTATTGATGAGGGCAGGAGTTTCGGGAGTGAAAAGTAATGTTGGATAGGTAGTGAGAAGCGGAGTGAAACATGAAGTAAAGACTGCTGTCTCTAATATTTTGAAGTTCTCTTTTTAGATTAACCTCTGTCAGAGCAATTGGCCGAATATACTACATCTAATAAGAAAGAACCGAGACATTTAATGTGTCCCGGTTCCTCTATATTAATCGAAAATAACACAAACACCTTCTGCTGCATGGTGTTGGCCATCTGTTAAACTCAGTTTGCCGCTTTCTTGATGACGTTCGAAAACAGTAACTTTATACTCGCCTTCTTGGTGTGCACACACTAAGTAGTTATCATCTTCTGTGATGTTGAAATCACGCGGGAATTCATCACCACTTGGTACAATTTCTACAAACTCCAGTTCATCACCTTTTTCATTGACTGCAAAAACTGCAATACTATCATGACCACGATTACTGATATATAAATAGCGTTGATCATGTGATAAACGGACTCCTGCTAACTTACTTTCATCTTTGAAATCTCCAGGCAATGTAGAATAATTAGCAATTTCTTCAAAATGACCATTCACATATTGAGTCACGCTGACTTTGTTGGCTAATTCATGCACCACATATGCGAATTTGCCATTTTTATGAAATTCAATATGACGCGGACCAAAACCTGCTTCAAACTCTGAAATGGCTGCGACATCATATCCATTTTCATTAAAGGAATAACTTACAATACGATCTGTCCCTAAATCACAAGCAGCTACAAACTTTTTATCAGGCGTTTGATGTGCATAGTGTACATGTGGATGATCTTGTCTCTCATGTGGTCCTGTTTTATAGTTATGTTTCAATTCCTCTATTAAGCTGACTACTTCACCTGTTGCAGAATCCAACTCATATAAACGAATAATGCCTGCTCCGTACACCGCTTCAAATAAATATTCTCCATCATCAGATACAGAAATATAACATCCTGTTCCTTCAACAGAATCTAAACATTTATTCAGCAATACTAGTTCGCCATCATTTTCAATGCGGAAACTAGCAATACCGCAGCGTTCGCCTTCTTTAGTAATCGCATATAAGAATTGATTTTTCCTTGTTAAGTATGTCGAAGCTTCAATTTCAAATCCTGTTTCTACTTTTTCAATTGCAGCTTTCGATTCATCCAATACGAAACGGTAAATCCCCTTACCTTCTTTTTTCGTATAAGATCCAATGTAACCTGATTTTGTCATTTTTTACCCTCCTTTATTAATATTCATTGTAAGATATTCCCGCTAAAAAAGATAATACTTCAGTTTTTTCTCTCCATTCTCAGCTCAAAAAAATTTAAGAATTAAACTTGCAAATGCGAACAAATGTTCGTATAATAAAATTATCAACTTGAACCACAAGCAGGTGATATCTTTGAAGGACTCACAATCGGAAACAGATTATCGAAAAATCCCACGCAGCCAATTAGAAACAAACATCCCTCAAGGAAGAGGGATGGTGAAATGGGCCCCATTCATTATATGTACTAAATTAATATAAATATAATATTAACAATAAATCTAACATAATAAACATATATTATATGTCAAATTTAAAAAGACACCGATTAAAAAACGGTATCTTTTCTAGCTTAGCAACATTTATTATTTTCTTTTTTCTCATCCTTCTCTTCTTTAACATCTTTACTTTCTTCAATTTCTACAGAGCAACATTCTTGGTCTTTGGGTTTTAATTTATTCAACACATCTTTGATTCCCATTTAATTCACCTCCTTAAATAATTGAATTAACAATTAAGCCAGTAGCAATAGCTACAACTAAAATTGCGATAATAAATGATATTACAAATTTTTTCTTGAATAGCTTAGATAGCAATACAACTTCTGGAATACTTGCACCAGCGCCACCAATGATCAACGCAACAACTGTTCCTAAAGACATTCCTTTTGATACTAACGCTTCAGCTATAGGTAACATTGTTTCGGGTCTAATATACATAGGAATTCCTATAATAGAAGAAATGAATACGGGTAAAACACCATCTCCACTTGCATATTTAGTAATAAATGTTTCGGGTACGAACCCATATATAAAGGCACCAATAAACACACCAATAAATAGGTAAGGAAGCATTGGATATAAAAATGCCCACGCATCATTTAATGCTTGTTTAAAACGAGATCCTTCTTTATTGGCAAAAAATCCATCGCCTTTAACATTTACGCCTTTATAGGTTTCAGCTAAATTCATTTTTGAAAATACAAAACCTGTTAAGATACTAAATATTGCTAGTACAACAAAATAAACTATTGCAACTTTCCAACCTAATAAAGCCCATAACATAAACATCATTAATGGATTCATCAATGGTGAAGCAATTAAAAAACTCATAGAAGGACCAAAAGGGACTTTAGAATTTAATAATCCTGCGAGTATTGGAATAGTTGAACAGGAACAAAAGGGAGTAATCGCACCAAATACCATGCCTAAAAAATAATTAATTCCTTGGTTATGCTTACTTAACATGTTTTTGATTTTATCTTCCGAAACTACTTGTTGAATTAAACTTACAATAAAACTTACGATTATGAACAGTATTAATAATTCAAAAAATAGCATTAGAAATGTTTTTATAAATTCCATAATTGAATCTATCATTAGTATAACGCCTCCGAATTTATTTAATCAACTTTTTTTGATATATTAATCAAAAAAAGTTGATTAACTCTATGTTAAAAAGAAGATACTTAAAGTATCTTACAGCAAGTATCTTCATTTAAAACCACCTGTATTTGTTGCTCATTAATTTTATAATAATTCCATGTGCCATGCTTTTCAGCAATAAGTATATTAGCATCTACTAATTTTTTTAAATGATAGGAGAGTTTAGATTGTTTTAACGCTAATAATTCTTCTAAATCACAAACACATAAAGTATTTGAATCGCTTTGACGTATTGAATGTAGAATTTTAAGTCTAATTTTGTCAGCGAGCGCATTAAACATCTGTTCATAAAATTCTAATTGTTCTTCCTCGGTTCTATTAGGGCTAGATTTAATAACTTCCATTGAAAGTTCACCTCTCTTATATTTACATACCTCTATTTTTGTTTAAGTTCTTGTATTGCTAAATTAAAATGAGTTTCTGTCATTTTACCATACATATCAGTCTCACCTTTAAAAAACTCTTTCTTCATATATATTATAGCTTCTTTTAAAGTGACTTCTCTTGATGTCATGATTAGGTTCAAATAACTAACAAAATAATCAACAGATAGTGTACTTGCATGATTTACTCTCATAAAATAGAACTCCTTTATAAAATACTAAAACAATACATCAACTTTTTTTGATGTATTAACTATAAATTATTTTTTTAACTTTTGCAAGATAATAAAACTAGTTATTTACGACGCACTCTAATCTAATACTAAAATTAGTCGAAAAACTACATAGACACAAAGCTATATAGATGTTAATCTATGTTATGGATAGGAGGTATATTTATGTCTTATAAAGATTTATCAGCAATATTAAAAGTTTTATCAGATTCAAGCAGATTAGAAATACTAGATTTACTATCTTGTGGTGAATTATGTGCCTGTGACTTACTAGAACATTTTCAATTCTCACAACCAACTCTAAGTCATCATATGAAGTCGTTAGTAGAAAACAATATAGTTACTACAAGAAAAGACGGTAACAAACACATGTATCAACTTAATCATGCTATTTTAGATGACGTCAATAAAAATTTAACTATCGTTAATACTTCTGATCAACGCTGTATATGTAAAAATGTGAAATCAGGTGAATGTTGATGATGACAGCTTTAGCAATTGTGATTTTTCTTTTAACTTTAACCTTTGTGATATGGCAACCTAAGGGATTAGATATTGGTATTACAGCTTTAATTGGAGCTGTCGTTGCTATCATTACGGGAGTCGTAAGTTTTTCCGATGTATTAGAAGTAACAGGTATTGTTTGGAATGCTACCTTAACATTTGTAGCTGTTATTCTTATTTCATTAATATTAGATGAAATTGGATTTTTTGAATGGTC
Organism: Staphylococcus debuckii; assembly: GCF_003718735.1. Classification (NCBI taxonomy): domain Bacteria; kingdom Bacillati; phylum Bacillota; class Bacilli; order Caryophanales; family Staphylococcaceae; genus Staphylococcus; species Staphylococcus debuckii. The sequence continues at coordinate 1,978,570 of NZ_CP033460.1, forward strand.
TGCGATACATATGGTCAAGGCTTCAAACGGTAATGGATTAAAAATGTTTGTTTTTATCATGATATTAGGGGCAATTGTAGCAGCATTTTTCGCAAATGATGGTGCAGCTTTAATCTTAACGCCCATTGTATTAGCGATGGTAAGAAATCTAGGATTTAATAAAAAAGTGATTTTTCCTTTTATTATTGCCAGTGGTTTTATTGCCGATACTACATCACTACCTTTAATTGTAAGTAACTTAGTTAATATCGTTTCTGCAGATTACTTCGATATTGGATTTATTGAATATTTTAGTCGAATGATTATTCCTAATATATTCTCTCTGATTGCCAGTGTTCTTGTTTTATGGCTATATTTCAGAAAATCTATACCTAAAACGTTCGATACAGAAAATCTTACGATGCCTAAAGACGCAATTAAAGATCCAAAACTATTTAAAATTTCATGGATTGTATTAGCAATACTACTCGTGGGATATCTTGTTAGTGAGTTTATACAAATACCTGTATCAATCATTGCTGGTATCATTGCCTTAATATTCGTATTATTAGCGCGTAAGTCTAGAGCAGTACATACGAAACAAGTCATTAAAGGTGCGCCATGGAATATTGTTGTATTTTCTATTGGTATGTACTTAGTTGTATTTGGTTTAAAAAATGTAGGTATCACAACAATTTTAGCCGACGTATTATCTAATATTTCAATTCATGGATTGTTTGGCAGTATCATGGGCATGGGCTTTATATCGGCCTTTTTATCATCAATTATGAATAATATGCCTACAGTTTTAATAGATGCTATTGCTATCGGACAATCAAATGTAGTTGGAACTATTAAAGAAGGTATGGTTTATGCGAATGTCATAGGTTCTGATTTAGGACCTAAAATTACGCCAATAGGTTCTTTAGCAACATTATTGTGGCTACATGTTTTAACTCAAAAGGGTGTGAAAATTTCATGGGGAACATACTTTAAAACTGGTATTATCATCACTATTCCAGTATTATTTATAACACTCTTAGGTTTATACCTTACACTAATTATATTTTAAGAAAAGAGGCTTTAATTATGGATAAGAAAACAATTTATTTTATATGTACTGGCAACTCTTGTCGTAGCCAAATGGCTGAAGGCTGGGGAAAGCAAATATTAGGTGAAGACTGGCGTGTATATTCTGCAGGGATTGAAACACATGGCGTTAATCCTAAAGCAATTGAAGCTATGAAAGAAGTGGATATTGATATCTCAAACCATACATCAGATTTGATTGATAGTGATATCTTAGAGCAGTCAGATTTGGTCGTAACATTATGTAGTGACGCAGATGATAATTGTCCTATATTACCTCCAAGCATCAAAAAAGAACACTGGGGTTTTGATGATCCAGCAGGTAAAGAGTGGTCAGAATTCCAACGTGTTAGAGATGAAATCAAAAATCGAATAAAACAATTCAAAGAAACATTCGTTTAATTCGAGTGTTTCTTTGAATTATTTAACCTTCTCCATTTACTATCTAAATCTTGAGTGCCTGACTTCATGTCCTCATCAAAATTTTTTAATGTATATATTTTTGTTTTATCATGTCCATCAAAACACCTTACATTTAACATATCAATTTTCTTATTTGTATCTAAATAAAAAAACAACTCGTAAGTTTTTATTTCATTTGAATCGATTATAAAAGAGTATGACCCATTATTAGCTAATGGAATTTTATTGATTGTGTATTCATTTATTTGTATAAAATCATCTACTTTTTTATTTTTATAATAAGCCACAATATTGAAATCTCTTATTATTTGCTTTATTTCTTTAGTATTATGAATTTCTATCCATAAAGGAACTTGAATTCTATATAAATTCTCTGCTTCTTTTGATTTACACATTGGTTTAGACGTTATTATACTAGGAACATGTTTAAAGTAGATATACAAATTTCCTCTTCTTTTAATAAATATTTCATAGTACTTTGTATTACAAACATTACAGTTCCAGTCAATATTGTTATAAAAGCTCCCAAAAGTATATTTAAAATTTCTTTATTGTTTATAAACTCGATAATCTCACTCAACCTTTCCATCTAGGAAATAACTTATTTTGAATTAATTAATCACCTTAAAAAATTTATATAATCCTTGCCGGAGCAGAACGTATGTTCTATAATTGTGGTGAGGTGATTTTATGATTCCTAATCCAAACGCTCCTGACAAATATAAATATGAAACTGATTATAGAAAAATCCCAAGAGAATATTTAAACCCTAGAATTCCTCAAGGGCGCGGAAAAATCAAATGGCAAGCTTTTGCGACTCTCCCACAACAGTTTGAAATTTTAGAGCAAATTATAAAGAATCAAGATAATGTTGAAAAACCGTTGCTAACATATGATTCATTAGATAATTTAGACCAGATTTTTCAAATGAAAATTAGAAAAGATGAGTTATGTACAATCACATATTGGGAAGACGGTAACATTTCAAAATATACGGGAAAAATTTTAAAAAAGGATGAAATTGGTAATACATTTTCCTTTTCTGATACTAACAATAATATATATAATTTAAATAATGCTAACGTTTGTAGTATCACTTAACACTATTTAAACTTTTAAAAAGTTTAAATAGTGTTTTTATAATTACCTTTTTCGAAATACTTCTAGCAAAATCATTATAAGTATAATACTGATATTAAATATATTATTTTTATCACTGAAAAAATTTCTACTACTTGGAAAATTGATAAAAGACTTATTATTAACAAAAGTTTATTTAATTTTTCGCTTATTTCTTCTTCCTTATATGACTGTTCCAATTCAATTAGTGATAATTCTTCTTTGTTTAATTCTTCAATATATTGAGGAGATTTAAAATCATTATTATTTTTTAGATACAAATATAAATATAAACTAGGTAAAAGCTTTGTTCTATAAATAATTGCAATAGATCTCTTGAAATTTAGTATCCATTGTCTAAAATATAGGGCTTCTTTTTTTTCCATTTAAATTATATTGTTGATACCCATACAATTGTAATTCATTTAACATAGTTTCTAAGAAAAAGAAATTAGCAGAACTATTGAAATAAAGTGCCATTTGAGAACATTGTTCTAAAACATCTCCTTCTTGCTCATCCATCCAAACTACAAAAACAGATGCTTTATTCAAGAAATTTATATAATTATCGCTATAACCATCTTGCCTAAAATGTTTACTTTTTCCTTCAAATGAAAAAATAGGCGCATTTACTAACCACTCTTGAATCTTCACGTCCTCATAGAAAGGATCATCAGTAAATTCATTTTCATTAGCTAAATAATAAACTTCAAAACCCATCTTTTTAGATACTTTGTATTCAAAAATATCCTTACTATTATTTTTTATAATTCTATTAATTTGCCTAGAAACATCTCTAATATTTTTACAATGTCTATTACCATACAATTGATACTGTCTTTATCTATTATTTTTTTCTTGATTAATTAGAGGATATATCTTATCTTTTACACATGAGAAAGTACTATACAAGTCGCTTCCAAAGTTTATACTCTCTAAGTCTTCAATGATTTCTATAACAAATGTACCATTGTTAAATATAGTTAAGGTTAAAAAAAATAAATTCAAAGTGTTCTCATGAGTAATTTCAATATGTGGAGTAAATATATATTTTTTATATTTGTATCCATTTATATTATTTTGATCAAACAATCCATCATTAATATTTGCATTAGTAGCAAATTTTTCTAAAAATTTTTCTAGTTTTTCGTGATATTCTTTTGTATGTCTTTTATATCTTCCAGGTAAAATCCAATAATCATAATTTACCGGGGGGTTGTCAGGAGATAAAATGCGTATAACTCCTTTTACATTCAATAGAATTTCCTCAACTTTTTCAAACCAAGGGTTCATGTTATTATCTTTTATATTTATAGCAGTAGCATATTGATATGTTACTTTATAGCCTTGTAATTTATTAATATCTTCAAGAATCTTTTCAATTTTATTGTCCATTATTTTAAATATCCTCATATAACCTAGAATATAAAACGCTAATTTCTTCTTTCAACATTTTTTTCTTTTTCTAAAGAATTTACTTTTCTTTTTAAAGAGGAGATTAACGCATCTTTACCGTCATTTTTATTTTTATGAACAAATATTTCTCTGTTTTGTTCACGTAACTTCTCTATTTTCTTTCGAATTTTATTATTTTTATATAATGTAGCTTTAGAAACTTTTGAATGTTTAGAAACGATGTTAAAGTTAATTTCTTTATTTTTTGAACTAAATCATTTATTGCTTTATCAACTTTTTTCTCGGTTTTAACTTTTCGTTCTGCATGCAACTGTTTTAATTGTTCTTGTCTATTAAATTTTTCCATCTTAACCTCTATACTTTTATTCTATTACTTCTCCCGAATATAATGTTTCCATCTTTTATATTACCTAGTATTTCTTCATATTTATTTAATATATTTATATGCTTTTCAACCATATCTTGTCTATTATTATTTTTAGCTAATTCTATAGATTTGACCGTTGATTTGATATGTAATTCATATTTTTCAACATCTAAATCAGAAAATCCAATAGCTAAATCCTTACATGGTTTCCCAGAATTACAAGTCAGGCATGGCGGAGCTTCCATGTATGGACAATCACCGCTCAATCTAGCATGACAAGTGCCATAAGGATTGTCCATTGCGTTTAATTTATGTTCTTGCCATAAAGAATTCAATGCTTTTTCAGATAGTTCACTACTATGCTGTATATTTTTAATTTTACCGTCAACATCAAAACTAAAAGCTCCTTGATCAATAACAGATTCAAAAGCCTTTCTTTTTGTATCATCAAGTAACTTAGCATATCTTAGAGTCATTTCTGGTGAGGAGTGTGCTAATAATTCTTGTATCGTTAATATATCTGCTCCACCATTTAACAATTTTACTGCATAGGTATGTCTAAATTGATGGGTTTTGAAATGGAAGATTTCTCCTTGTTCATCAATAATATTTTTAGTCTTTGATAAATGATTTAAGTGTGCTCTGACCATATGTTGTGTAAAGGGCATTCCCTTTCTTTTTCCTTTATAAATAGCAAAAATATAATTATTAGGATTATTATCTTTTGTACTTTTACTTTTAGAATCGGCTATTAAAACTGCTATTATATCAGCTAATTTATTATCAATTGGTATTCTATGTCCTTTAACAAAAGTTTTAGCAATATCTGTGATAATTGAATACTTTCCATTAACTTTTGCAAGGCAATTATTTTTTAATGTCAATACATCAGAAATTCTTAATCCTGTTTTAAAAGCTATCCAAACTACAGGTATTAAATCTTTATGCAAATCATTTATATGCTCAAAAAGCTGTTCCAATACAAAGTCTGGGATATAATCAATTTGGCTACTATTTTTCTTTTCGTGTTTAGGTAAGTCTTGAGGATAAATTAAAAATCGTATATCTTGGTACGGTGCTATAGCATAGTTTTGAGTTATAATATCGTTTAAGAACCTTCTAATTGTTTTTAATTCTTCTCTCACAAAGTTCTTAGTACTTTGCAAATTTTTATTAGCTGCATATTCAAATAAAAATTCTATATATGCTTCGATATGACATCTATCTAGTTCATTTAAACTATTCCTTGTTTCTTTATTTTTAGATATATTTTGAAAAAAACTAGTTAAAACTCTTATATAAAACCTTGCTGTAGCAAATGCTATATCACCAGTTATCAAACGATTTTTCAAATATTTTTTTGCTAATTCTCGCATTTTAATTGACTCAATTTTTTCAAAGTTTAAATAATTGCCAGTTAGTGTTTTATTATAACTCAACCCATATTTTTCTAAATTTCTAATATCCCATTTATCTTTTTCCCATTCTTCTCGCTTATCAATGAACTTAATTAGATTAATGTACATATTCTTTAAAAAAGAAGCCAGTCCGCTTTTGTATTCATAATCACCAAAGACTATTGTTGATGATCTTCTTTTTATTGGTATATTATTTTCAGTCAGCCAATTAAACCAGTGCTTTTCTAATGTATTTATATCACAATCCAGTAAAGAATTTAAATTTGGATAAACTTCATTAAAGAACTTAGCAATTTTATTAAGCTTTACTGCTCCAGTATTAAATAAATTAGATAAAGACCAATCCTCTTTAACTATCAGTTTCAAAAAAAGGTATTTAAATTCTAAATTCAAATTTTTACTTTTAATCCTAAAGAAAACATTTTTTCTTTTGTCTCTATAGTTCTTGATACTATCTTGAAATTGCTTGAATTTGTTAAAAGCTGTAATGTGCCACTCATCATTTTTAAAAAAGTAATCATCATGTATTTCAGTTATTAAAACCTCTCCTTTTATATTGATGGCTCTACTTTGTAATGTACATAATTCATTAATCATAGTACTGTTTGTAGGTAAATTAATTGGTATTGACATAGTCATTCCCCTTTATTAAAAACTTGAAATTGATGCTTTACTTTATTCCAATCTTCACGTATATCTTCTTCAGTAGGATGAACATATAAATTAATAGTCGTTTGTATATTACTATGACCAAGTCTTTCTTGAACTTGTTTTATATCCTTAGTTTCATTATAAAAAACAGTTGCATGTGTATGGCGAAATAAATGAGGATGAACATTTATAGATGTTTTATGTTTTAGCCTTTTAAATAATGAATATATATCACTATAATTCATAGCTTCTCCTACATTTCTCCCCTTTATTTTTACAAAAAGATAATCAGAACATATTGAAAGTTCGTCAATTATTTCGTAGACATAATCATCGTATAAATCAATTAACGATTGGGAAATAAATATTTTTCTTTCCCCAGTTTTCAAATAAGTACCATTATCATTAAATCTATTTTTCAAAACTATTTGATGGCCTTTTCTAAAGTTAAATTTAATATCATCAATACGTAATGATAATACCTCACCTATACGTAACCCGGTTTCATATAGTAATTGTATTAAGAATTTATCTCTAATATTATTAGCTTCCTCTAATAATTTCTTAACCTCCGCATTAGTTAACACTTCTATTTTTTTCTTTGGTTCTTTAACTTTCAAAATATTTTTCAACGTTCTATAGTCCTTATTTATGTGATGCATGAAACTTTTATATTTTTTAGAGTATTTACTTTCCATATGCATAAAATCATAGAAATTAACATCTAATTTTTTGCTCCTATAGAGATAATCATAAAAATTAGATACTACAGTCATAGTCAGATTAATTGTCTTAGGACTAATGCTTTTTCCTTTTCGGTGATAAGAGAGGACATTCTCATATTCAAAAGGTGTTTTCATCCATCTTATAAAATCAACAAAGTTATCAAAACTAACTTCTTTATAGCATATCTTTTTACTTTCTAAGTAAACAAAAAAATTTTTTAGTGCATAGGCATAGGTTTTCTTGGTATTTAAACTTTTCTTAACACTATCCAGATACTTCAAATATCTTACTGCATCTACTATAGGTTCATTATTACCATCTAAAATCATAAAATTAATACCATTCTTAGATTTTACTTCTACTATTTTCATAATAATCTCATTTCTAATTTTAATAGTATAAGTATACACTATTCAAACTCTTTTTACATCATACATATTAAACTTATTACACGTAATAAAAAAAGACTATTTAATATTTTTACTTTGTTCATTTTTTCTTAAAATATGATTCATTTTAAACAAAATAGTCTATATTCTTCAACATATATATAACCTTTCGCAACTTTGCCAGAGCAATTTGAACGCTTACATCAATATGCTGTAGATCAAACCAAAGTAGAACGTCCCGTCTTATCTGAAGACCAAATTCACGAACTCAATCAACAGATTCAAACGGCATTTCATACTCAAACTGCTATTAAGGTACGTTACTTTAAAAATGGTTGGATACGTGCTTTAGATTTAATGCCGACAAAGATTGATTATTTAGAGCAACTTCTCATCGGCAAAGATTTAAAAACGTTACAACTAGTACAGCTCTCTTTATTAGATATCGTTCACATCACTTTGCTCCGCTAGTAAAAATGAAAAAGCACTTGCCGATTAAATCAGCAAGTGCTCCATCTCTTAATTATTCATTTCCAGATTCGATATCTGAAACGATTTCTTTTGTTCTTCTTTCAATGTCTTCAAAATCTTTCTTAAAGACATAAGCGAATACTGCTACACCTACGCCGACAACAACTGACACGATAAGTGCTAAGCTGAAGAAGAATTTGAAAAAGCCTTTAATAAAGTCTAACATTTTATTTTCACCTCTATAAAAATAATAGCCTGCATATTGTAATAATAGCACACTTAAATTCATCATTAAAACATATACCCTGATATGTTTGAATTCAAGCATTCAACCTAGAATTTATTTTACCAAAACACAGAGAAAATATATGTAAAAAAACGAAATAAGAAACCTGCTGCAATCAAGTTTACTATTTCGTTTTATATTAAGATTAAGTATTAAGCGCCTCTCCACCATCTGTATACAGCAGAATAAGCTCTGTTATAATAATCTTGAATCATATTCATCACCTCTGAACGTTTGCTTCGCGTTTCAAGTGACATTTGCTCTTTCTTTCTACTGACTATATTGTAATACACAATTATTTCTAGAGTCTATTAATAAAAAATTACATTATTGTAACATTTGTAAATACAAAAAATTAAGGAGATATTACAATGCAAAAAGTTCACTCAGATATCATGACTTTTCGAGGTTCACACTTTGATTTAGGAGTAGAAACAGGGAAATGGATGAAACAAACTCGCTTACTTCAAAATCGAGAAAAAGAATGGAAAAAACGTTTGCCACGTTTTGATATAGATGTTAACGAAACATACGATATATTCCAGACTTACGCTCCACAAATATGGGAAGAATTAATCGGTATGCGTGAAGTGCTTGAAATGCCTATAAGACAAATTGTTTTCAATTTTGCACACTATCGATTTACGCCGATTAAAAAGGATAGCGGATGTACAGTATTTTTAGGGAACGACTATCTTGTCAGAAATTATGACTATCATCCTGCAACTTATGACGGGCGTTATTTATTGTATCAACCTCATGATGGCGGCTTAGCCCAAATTGGACCTACTTCAAGAATTACAGGAAGAATGGACGGTCTGAATTCTGCTGGTTTAGCTATGGGATATAATTTTATGCATCGCAAAAAGCCTTCGAATGGGTTTGTATGTTATATGATTGGGAGACTGATTTTAGAACTATGCAAAGATACAAATGAAGCCATTCAGTTATTGAATGAACTTCCACACCGCAGTTCGTTTAGTTATATCGTAATGGATAAAAATTTAAATCACGCAATCGTCGAAGTCTCTCCACGTGATATTAGCGTAAGATACGATCGCACTTGTACTAATCATTTTAAATTATTAACTCATGAAAATAGAAATTATACTAAAGAATCTAAAGAGCGACTCGCTCGTACACTAAAGCAAACAGATATCCACATGGACAAAATAAAAGCTTTTGAATTATTTAATAACCCATCTTATGAAATTTACAGCAAATTATTCAGCAGTTGGTCTGGTACAATTCATACTAGCTTGTACCAACCCGAAACTATGCAAGCTTGGTTAGCGTTAGGAGAAAATGGTGTTCCAATCCAAATTGACTTTGCTAGATGGTTAGAAGGCAATGAGCTTGATATGACAACAATTGAAGGTATTATCGATACTGATATACAATTTGCCTCTAAATAATAAAGAGGGACAAGATAATCCTTAAATAAGGCTTTATCATCTTGTCCCTACTCTATTAATTAATTTTTATATCACCATGATTAGTGTAAAATTCAAGAACATTTTCGCCACTGCCGACTTTCTCATCCTTAAAGTAAGGGTTATTAACAACTTTTTCTCCATCAGATGGATTTAATTTTAATAACGTATCTTTAGGAACATTTTTATACGAGAAGCTGATACTTCCTTTTTTAGCAAATGATTTTAAATCACAAGCATCAGCCATCTTATTTAAAGTGATATTACCGTTCTCAATTATAAATACACTGTCTTGTACAATTGATTGCGTACCTGCTATAGAACCATTTTGAATTTTGACATCACTATTTTTTAATGTCGTCTGATCAAAGTCTAAATCTGTAGATTCTGCTTTGACCTCTATATTATCAAAGCGACTTTTAATAAAATTGATATTAGAAACATTATTCCAAATTGTAACTGTCTCAGCTGTTAGTTTATCTGTTACAATATTTCCAGTATCTGTCGAAATATTAATGTCTTGCAGTTTTTTCTTTGGCACTTCAATAATCATGTTTTGCTTATTCTGCTTAAAAGGATTGATTGTAGGTGCAATATCATTCTTTTGTTTCTCTGAAATTTTTAAAATACCGTTGTGAATTGAATAGTTGATTGGCTTCTCACCATTGTAATTCAACTTTAACTTATCCCCTTGCACAATTTTAATATTCGCCTTTTTACCACTTACCGTAATATCTTGAACTTTTTCATCAGTAAAAGTTTTATGTACTTTTTCATTAGGCAAGATATTTTTATCATGTACAAACCAAACCAGAGAGCCGAGTGAAAAGAAAGTAATAAATATGACAATTCCGATTATCAATAATTTCTTCATCCTTGCATGCTCCCTTTTATTAGTTTTAAGTTCCATCGTAAATATTTCAAAATTAATTTATACAGAATTTCAGCTAATTTAAATATTAAAACAATAAATATAATACCTAGACCCAAATAACCTATCGAGAATAAGAAGTCACTAAATAGAAAATGTGAAAATCCATCTAAGATGTTTGCAAATGCCATTATAATCGGTGATAACAGCAAGACAAGCGAAATGAGCAGCATAGCAAGCATAATAATTACTACAAAAATCAAAGGAATTAATATAATCACTAAAGTCAGCAATCCTATACCAACAGTTGCCAATACTGCTTTGGTAACATTCTGCGCATTAGGAGCGCTTTCTGCATTATCAATTGCGTGTTGAGCATAAATCTCTTTAGCAATTTTCTTAGGAGATTCCATACTTTCTAAGATTTCAACTTCAGAACGTCCTTTTCGTTCTCCTTCATAAAAGATATCTTCATAATGAAACATGATTCGGTCTTGTTCTTTTCTGGGCAACCATCTTAATTCGCTTTCCAAGTCATTTAAAAATGTAATTTTGTTCAATTGGTCCACCTCCCAGATTTCCCTATATTATACTTTAAACTCACAAAGCTTTAAAATATTTAAACTTTAAAAATATATATAAATGTTTATTGCCTATGTTCTTAATAATAAATTATTCTAACAAAAAAGATGACGCCTTAGATTATCGACGCCACCTTTAAACATAAATTTACCATTTATAAAATTCAATTCGTCGAATTTCATCATTTTGATATAAAACTTTCAAATTAAGATGGTTATCTTTATCTGAATAAGTTAAAGTTTTATAATCATTTTTACCTTTACTCAATTGATAGCCGCTTCCTAATGCTTGTATTACATCATCGATAGAATCCCCTACTGTGAAATTTTGATTTGTTCCGATTTTATTATCTTTAATTAGCATAATCCCTTTAATACGTTGTGATTTTTTATCTACCTTCACCATAAAATTAGGATGCTTTTCATTATAATAAAAATTGTAGCGATCAACTTGAATCTCGTGATTCACTTTAAATCCTTTTTCATTAAATTTTTCATTCATTTTTAAATTATCAATTTTCAGTTCAGATAAATCGACTGATTTTGTATTATTAATATACCCCGATATTAATAGAGTTACTACACTGATTACTATAAATACAGTAATTGCAACCAGCTTATTTCTCATAGAATTCACCACTTTCTTTAATTTAATTAAGTTTGTTCTATTTTCATCTCTATCATACTACTTTTTAATTATTTACACTCTAAAATATGCTATGTAATCGTTTTTTTCACAAAAGATGAGCGTTTTAACCACAAACTTTAAATATTTGAATTTTCTAAACTTTTCCTTTTTATTCCTTATTAAAAATTGCTATAATATTTATAATATACGAAGGGGGTATGAGCATGGCAAATTTAGAAACGTACTATAAAAACAGCCAAGATCTAAGCACGTACATTGAGCAAATGAGTGAAAATAAGGAAGCATTGTTAAAAATTTACAATGATTTTTCAGTACCGCAAGATGATGAGCGTATCAATAAAATTAAACAAAAAGATTATAACAAAGTACTTGTGATTTCAGAAGATTGGTGTGGGGACGCCATGATGAACATTGCAATTTTGAAACACATCAGCGAATTATTAAATTTAGAAGTCCATGTCTTTCACAGAGACCAAGACACTGATTTAATTGATCAATATTTAACTAATGGCAAATCACGCTCAATCCCAATCTTTATATTCTTAAACGATAACTTTGAGCAAGAAAATGTTTGGGGGCCACGCGCAACTTCTGTTCAATCTTTTGTAGAAAAAACACGTAAAGATTACTTACCAAGCAAAGAAGATCCTGATTATGACGAAAAAGCACAACAAGTACACACGGTAATTGCTAATCGTTTCAAAACAGATTCTAATCTTTGGAAAGATGTCTATAATTCAATCATTGATAAGTTACTCAACCCTTAAAGCATAGGTAAAGCCGGAATGCAGCATAGCTGATTGATTCCGGCTCTTCCAATTATATATCTTTGCGTGAGATGTACAATGCATTTGCGATGAAGAATACCACAATCGATGCTGAAGAGATAAACCACTGCCAATGTGAAAATGTGTAGCTGCCAGAGGTTGTTTTGCTAGTTAAGTAACTAAACGGAATATACTTTAAAGATTTTTGAATATTATCCCCGATTTTTGGAATCATTGGTATGAATGGTTCTGCAAACGGCACAATTAATATTAAGAAAATACCTAGTGCATAAATAAGTGCTGGTTTTGGCACAATTAAGGAAATTAAGAACAGCAACAAACCAAAGAATAAGAAGAAAATCAAATAGAACCATAAAATTTGTATAAACTTCTCATCCTTAAGATCCGGCCCTTTAGTTACACTTTGGACAATATATACAAACAAATCAAGGATACCTGTCATTAATAAAGCGATAAACATAATTGAAATTACTTTAGCAATAAAGTATTTCACACGACTGCTGACTTTATTCAAGTAAAGCTGAATCGTACCTTGTCCAATATCCCTCGTAATTGTTTTAATCACAAAGAGTAAACCGACTATAGAAAAGAACCAACTGCCCGCTGACATAATCGTATCAGCATTAACTTTATGCATTTGTTGATTAATCAAAGCTGTAATACCGATTAATGGTAAGAAAGTTAAAATGAATGCTAAATAAGTGAGCGGACTTTTTAAAATACTAATTATGTCAAATTTTACTAATTGAAAGATTTTCACTTTTTCTCACCTCTTTGATTAATATTAAAGTAAGTATCTCTTAATGAAGTTTTACGTGTTTCAATATATTCAGGATATATTTCTAACCCTGCCAAACCTTTTAATAAAGGCTTATAATCTTTTATAGCTTGAAGAGAAATTTCTCCTGACTCCTTATGACTCTGTAGAATTTTAAAGTGCACAGTTAAATAATCTAAAACTTCTTTGAACTTTTCATTTGTCAAATCATGGCCTAACGTTAAAACAGTTGTATCTTGAGGTGTGCCTTGTGACATATCAACATCTTGAACAAAATGACCGTCACTTAGAAAAACGGCTCTATCACAAATCAATTCAATATCTTCCAGTTTATGACTTGAAATTAAGATATGCATATTTAATTCTTTTACAAGTTTTTGAATTGTTTCTAATACGTCAATTGAGCCATCTGGATCCATACCATTTGTAGGCTCATCCAATATTAAATATTTCGGTTTATTCATTAATGAAACTGCTATAGCTAGCTTTTGTTTCATCCCCATTGAATACTTTTTAACTTTCTTTTTTATATACGGTGCCATACCGAATGCATCGATAATTTTTTGTGCATATGCTTTATCAAAGCCTTTGCCTAATACTTGTGCAAAAATTTTCAAGTTGTACAAACCTGTTTTATTGTCATAAAGTTTAGGATGTTCAATTAAGTATCCCACTCTATCCTCAGGAGATAAATCTACCTTTCCTTTATAATTAATAATGTTACCATTCATAATCTTCATTAAAGTTGTTTTACCAACGCCGTTCTTACCAATTAAACCGACAATACGACTGTCATCAAAGTTAAAATCAATATCATTCAATACTTTGTTATCGCCATATTGCTTGGTGATATGTTCTAATTTCATCAAAATTACCTCCTTTAATGTAGTTGTTTCGTTTTTTTAATTCGTCTCAACTGTTTTAAATAAGTAAAACTAAAGAAAGCTAAACTAAGAATCAATAACAAAACACCTGCGCCATTTATAAAGTTATTGATAAAACTATCTGTCATTTTCATAGGTTTTGTAATACGGACTACACCAAACATTGCAAAAGTAATCACAAACGGCATAATAAGATTCATCACAACTACAAATCCCCAATAGGGTATAAAATCTCTTCTGATTTCAGAACACTTAGGAAATGCAATCGCATGTCCTATCAAATTTATTGCTATGAAAAATAAAGGGGTAGTCATATTTACACCATTAATCTCCCCGCTTGCTGGAATGTCATAATAGCAAAGTAAAATTAAAGCACCAGCTAGAGACATAATAACAGTGGTTAAATAATGCGCATCGGTTTGTTCTTTAGCGCTAAAGGGCAAGCTGTGATTAAAATAATAAGCTTTATTTCCGCCCAATTTAAATTGCAATCTAAATGCGTTTCCGCAATCAAAAAGAGAAATAAGCATTATAATTGCAGCAATAATTGAATAGAAAAAACCTCCAATCATTGTATTTTTATCAATAAACAAGTGATATATAGGCGAGATTATCAGTAAAATTAAATAGAGTATTAATGATGATTTCCTTAGTTTTAAATTACGTATAATGAGTTTTTTCATAGAATATCACCTAATTTAATCGTGTCTAATCCACTTTGCTCGATATTCACCATTAATTCTTCAATGCTAGGCTGTTTAATTACTACTCGATTACCGAATAATTCTTTAAAAGCTTCTGCCTCTCTAGTTAAACCTTCATAACCTGTTTGTTTTATTTTCAAATTGATAATATAACTCATTAATTCTTCATCAAGGTCTTCGATATTCCCACGTATAACTTGATATTTTTTCAATAATGTATGTTTTTGTTCATCAAAGATAATTTCACCGTTCTTAAGATAGACAAGATGATCTGCTATTTTTTCAATATCTGAGATAATATGTGTAGAAAAGAAAACCGATTTTTTCTCATTTATTAATTCATCTTGAATAATTTCAAGCACTTCATTTCGAGTTACAGGATCTAAACCCGCTGTCGGTTCATCTAGTATATAGAGTTCTGCATGATGACTGAAAGCAATTGCAAATGAGAGTTTCATCTTCATTCCTGTAGAAAAAGTCTTGATTTTCTTATTTAAAGGTAATTGAAATTTTGCGATATATTTTTCAAATAATCCTTTATCCCAAGTGCTATACATCAGACTAAAGACTTTTTCGCACTTTGTAATATTCCACTTTTCATTTAAGTATAATTCTGAATAGATAAAGCCTATTTTTTCTTTGATTTCTTTTTCAAAGTTCGGCATTTTCTCGCCCAGCATATGAACAGTACCGGAGTCAGGTGCTAAAAGATTCATAATCAAACGAATCAATGTTGTTTTTCCTGCACCATTTGAACCAATAAAACCAGTGACATAACCTTTTGGTACGTGAAATGAAATATCACTAAGTTCAAAGTTGCTAGTCTGATAAGTAAGATGCTTAACGTCAATGGCATTTTGATTCATTCTCTTTCCTCCTCATAAATCAGCGATAAAATTTCAGTCAGTTCATCAAGTGACATCCCAATGGTCTTTGCTTCTTTGACTAATGATTTCGTTAAATCTTCAATCACAATAAATTGTTTTTCCTTCAATATAGCGTTATCTTGTTCTTTGACAAAAGTGCCTCTCCCTCTCACCGTTGTCACAAATCCATCTTTTTCAAGATCTTCGTAAGCGCGTTTAGTCGTAATTAAACTTACACTTAAATCCTTTGCAAGTTCTCTCATAGATGGAAGGTGTTCGCCAGGTGAAATATAGCCCTTAAGAATATTCTCTTTGATTTGCTGCTTGATTTGTTCATAAATCGGATATTCACTATTATTATTAAGCAGTATTTTCATGTAACTCCTCCATAACTGTATATACACAGTATACACACATATATACATGATGTCTACAATTTTCAATACTTTTATTGCTAATACAGTGAAATTGCTTATCTAAGTGTATATATAAAGTATATATAAAGTATATACAAAGATAAAAAAAGTAACCGCACTTAAAATATAAATGCAGCTACTTTTTATTGAACTTATCTCTTTCTCTTTTTCTTCTATCGTTATTGCGACTAATAAAAGCGCAAATCATAAACATAATTGCTGCAAGCATTAATTTGATGCCCGAACCTTCCTGATGGGCCGTTTGAAAATAGATACTTACCGCAAAACATAGCAACGCAATAACAACGAAGATTTTTGTTAAATGTTTCATTTTTTCACCTCAAACAAGTTGATTATAACAAATATTTTCTGTACGTACATATCTTGCAACAATTCATGAAAGCTATTTCATTTTCTTCTTTAGATAAAAAAATGTGTCAATTTGGCAGAAATTTCTATAACTATACTTTATATTTCTACGTATTCAAGATAAGATAGTAATAAATTAAGACTTAAAAAGTGAGGCTGAATTTATTATGAACCCATTAGCACTAGACTTAAATGAGCAACTGACTCAATCCAATCCTGTCATTTTGGATATGCTTTCTGATTTAGGAAAACACATGTTTTATCCGAAAGGTATTTTATCTCAATCAGCAGAAGCAAAAACTACTAAGTACAATGCGACAATTGGAATGGCTACAGATGATAACGGAAAACTTTATTCACAAACTATCTATGATTTATATCAACATCTTGATCCAGATGAAATTTTTCCATATGCACCGCCTCAAGGTATTGAAGAATTACGTGGTCTTTGGGAAGAGAAGATTCTGCAAGAGAATACTGATTTAACACAAAAGCAGATTTCCAGACCTGTCGTAACTAATGCATTAACACATGGATTATCTTTATTAGCAGATTTATTTGTTAATTCAGGAGACACTGTATTATTACCTAAACAAAATTGGGGAAACTATAAATTAATTTTCAATACACGTCACGGTGCCGAATTACAAACTTATTCAATTTTCGATGAAGATAATCATTATACGACTGATGGGTTCGTAAATGCACTTAAGAACTATAAAAATGATAAAGTGATTTTATTATTAAATTATCCTAACAACCCAACTGGATATACGCCTACTGCAGAAGAAGTTAAATCACTCACTGAAGCAATTAAAGAACTTGCAGAACGCGGAACTAAAGTTATTGCTATTATAGATGATGCATATTTCGGTCTTTTCTATGAAGATGTTTATACTCAATCTATTTTCTCAGCTTTAACACAAATCCACTCACCTAATATCTTGCCTGCTAGATTAGATGGAGCCACTAAAGAGTTCTTCGCATGGGGATTACGTGTCGGCTTTATCACTTTCGGTATTCAAGATGAGATGACGAAAGCAGTGCTTGAAGCTAAAGTTAAAGGATTAATTCGTAGTAATATTTCTAGCGGTCCAATGCCTTCTCAAAGTGCTGTTAAATATGTATTGCAACCTGAACACCGCGAACAATTTGATAAAGATGTTCAAAAACATATCAATACACTGAAAGAACGTTATGAAGTTACTAAATCAGTGGTATATGATGATAAATATAAAGATGCTTGGAAAACGTATGACTTCAACTCTGGATACTTTATGGCTATTCAAGTTAATGGTGTTAATGCTGAAACATTGCGTAAGCATCTTATTGAAAAATACTCCATCGGTACAATTGCTTTAAATGATACTGACATCCGTGTTGCATTTAGCTGTATCGAAAAAGATGATATTCCTCATGTTTTCGATTCAATTGCTAAAGGCATTGCGGACTTGAAAGCTTAATATTTAAAATTATTGATATGGTTAAACAGTAAACTCCCTATAAAGCAGTCAGAGCTTTATAGGGAGTTTTAGTTTGTATAGATTCTTTGGTGTTACACTTACTTCCATTCTTTCGGCACAATAAATCCTTTATATTTATCTTGTTTCTCATACCATTTTTGGAATTCTTTAGAATAATATGCTTTTTTAAGCGCTTTTGCCCAATCAGTATCTTTATTTTCCTCATTAATCGTCAAAACAACTTTATGCTGCTGAGGCGTTTTCTCTACTAATAATCCATCTGCAATGATACGCTTTGAATCCGCGATATAATTTCCATTTACCACGCCATAGTCCACATCATCTAGTGAACGTAAAATCTGTGCAGGATGTAACTCTTTAAATTTCAAATTATACTTGCCAGGTTTCACGCTATTTTGATTAAAGTTAACAGTCCCTGCGTCTTTATCGATTTTTACCCAGCCTTCTTTTTCAAAGATGCGAAAAGCTCTTTCTTGGTTGACTGGATCATTAGGAACTGCGATTGTTTGACCGTCTTTTAGTTCTTTTAAAGAAGAGTGTTTCTCAGACCACAATGATTGCGGAGCAGTCGGCACATCATTATTCACTATCATGTGGCCTTTCATTTTGTTATTGATACTATTCATATACGCTCTACTTTGAAAGACTGAAGCATCTACATCCCCTTTGATCATAGCGGGATCTATTTGATCATTTTGCGAAAAAGTTTTGATTTTCACGTCATATCCTTCTTTTTTCAAAATGGGTAATATACCTTTCCTGAATTGCTCTTCATATGTACCAACACCAAAAGCAATCGTAAATTTCTTTTGCTCAGGTTCTTTGGCACTTTGCTTACCGCACCCTGCAAGTATGCATGCAAAAATAAGTGATACTATAATTAATCGTTTTGTCATGGTGTTATCCCCTTCTATTTCTTACTAAATTACTATGTTTAATATATTAGCATTATTGTTCTAATAAATGTAGTGCAACTTTTAATTTTCGTTAAAATGAGTAAATGCCAATACTCCAAATAGCTAATGTCTAGCAATAAATTTCTGAATATTTAAAAAAATAACTTGGTAGATGCGGCAGAACCTGTTAAAATATATAAATATTACTAAATTGCAATACAACATTTAATGGGGGATTAACACATGATTTCATTTGAGAACGACTATCTAGAAGGCGCACATGAAAAAGTTTTAGAAAAAATTGTTGAAACGAACTATATACAAGAACCAGGCTACGGTAGTGATTCATTCAGTAAAGAAGCCATCGAAAAAATTAAAGATGTAATCGGACAACCAGATGCATCAGTATATTTTTTAAGCGGTGGCACACAAACAAACCAAGTAGTTATTGATGCAGTACTAAAGAAATATGAGGGTGTTATTGGAGCAGACACAAGCCATATCAATGTTCATGAGGCGGGAGCAATTGAGTTTTCAGGTCATAAAGTACTTACTCTCCCATCTGAAAAAGGAAAAATCACGGCAGATCAAGTACAAAAATATATCAACGACTTGTATGAAGACTCTAACTACACACATATGGTCACGCCGGGGATGGTTTACGTTACTTATCCAACAGAATACGGCACACTCTATACAAAATCAGAACTTGAGGCATTATCTCACATTTGTAAGAGCTTCAATATTCCGCTTTATATTGATGGTGCACGTTTAGGTTATGGTTTAGTTAGTTCAGAAGCTGATGTGGATATTAAAGATATTGCTCGCTTAGCAGATATATTTTATATAGGCGGTACTAAAATCGGTGCGTTGTATGGCGAAGCAATCGTATTTTCTCAACAATATAAGCCGCAACATTTCAACACGGTTATCAAACAACATGGTGCACTCTTAGCAAAAAGCAGACTTGTGGGTGTGCAATTTTCAACTTTATTTACGGACAACTTATACTTTGATATCAGCGCGCATGCTGTAAAAATGGCGATGAAGATTAAAAAGGCTTTTGTAAATAAGGGTTATCAATTATATATAGATTCTCCTACTAATCAGCAGTTTTTCTTAATTGATAATCGTACAATTACTGAACTCAGTAAAAAAGTAAAATTTACATGCTGGGAAAAATTTGATGACAATCATAAAATTGTTCGGTTCGCTACTAGTTGGGCTACACGTGAAAAAGATGTAGATTTTCTTATAGAACAAATTTAAAATTACTTTTATATTTGTTGAAGAGCGGGATAGTCATAATATTAAATAAAAATTATTTCCGTCCCAGCCCTCTAACTCCTACTAGGATAAAAAAAGACGTGAGGCAAGCTCGTTATCTATTGAGATAGCGACAACCTGTAAAATAACACATTTATTTACCAGTATCCGTTCCAAATCTAAAATATAAACAAAGTGCTATTATCGGAATCAGGAAAAACCTTTTAAATATTATATAACTCAAAATCAATATTATGAAGTAAGCTATAAGAGTAAAGATTATAGTACTCACTAGACCAATAAATTGATTTCCATCCTCTGATCTAGAAATGTGAAGAGAATATATAAACTCTCCTACATAATTGAGGGAAATTAAAAATAAATTTTTACAAATATAAATGGTACATCCTATTGATAAAAAAAGCGCTAAAAGTTCTAAAAGTTCCACATTCTTTATCTCCTTTTATCTTTTTATATCTCAAATTATACATTATATTTTAAGTCTAACCACGCATATAATATAAAATAATTTATTTGAAGTCACTAGAGTTAGTAATAAAAAAGGCGTTTCTCAAAAGATTAACTAATCTTATGGGAAACGCCTTAAAAAATATTATTCAAATAATTATGTCATTCCAAAAACATAAATACTGCAACACCAACGGTTCAGAACCTATTTTACATCATACCTGGCATTCCACCCATTGCTGGGCCGCCTGCATCATTATTTTCTTCAGGAAGTTTTGCTACTACTGCTTCTGTAGTTAAGAACATTGCGGCTACACTTGCTGCGTTCTGCAATGCGGAACGTGTTACTTTAGTAGGATCTACGATACCTGCATCTAACATATTTACCCATTCATTTGTTGCAGCATTATAACCTACACCTGGGTCAGCATGTTTAAGTTTTTCAACAATAATTGAGCCTTCCAAGCCAGCATTTTCAGCAATTTGACGAACTGGTGCTTCAAGTGCTTTCAATACGATATTGATACCTGTTTCAACATCGCCTTCCGCTTCAATTTCAGCCACTTGTTTATATACATTCACTAATGCAGTACCGCCGCCTGCTACGATACCTTCTTCAACAGCTGCACGTGTTGAGTTTAAAGCATCTTCTATACGAAGTTTACGTTCTTTCAATTCTGTTTCACTAGCAGCCCCTACTTTGATTACAGCAACGCCACCTGTTAATTTAGCTAAACGTTCTTGTAATTTTTCACGGTCGAAATCAGAGTTAGTTTCTTCAATTTGTGATTTTAATTGTGTTACACGTGCATCAATTGAATTTTTGTCTCCGTCACCGTTAACAATTGTAGTGTTATCTTTAGTAACCTCTACTTTGTTAGCAGTACCTAACATATCAACAGTTGCATCTTTCAAGTCATAACCTAAATCATCAGTAATAAATTGTGCACCTGTTAAGATAGCAATATCTTCAAGCATAGATTTACGACGATCGCCGAAGCCAGGTGCTTTAACTGCGACTGCAGTAAATGTACCACGCATACGGTTTAATACGATATTTGTTAAAGCGTCACCTTCAACTTCGTCTGCAATAATTAAAATAGGACGATTAGATTGAACAATTTGTTCTAATAAAGGAAGAATATCTTGGAATGAACTGATTTTCTTATCTGTTACTAAAATATAAGGGCGTTCTAAATCCGCTTCCATTTTTTCCGAATCTGTCACCATATAAGGTGATTGGTAGCCACGGTCAAATTGCATACCTTCTACCACTTCTAATTCTGTATTGAAGCCATTAGATTCTTCAATACTGATAACGCCGTCATTACCTACTTTATCCATAGCTTCAGAAATGTATTGACCAATTTCTTCATCTGCAGCTGAAATCGCACCAACTTGCGCAATTTCGTTTTTATTTTCAACTTTTTGTGATTGGTCATGTAAAGCTTTCACCGCTTCAGTTACTGCTTTATCAATACCTTTACGTAAACCTACTGGATTAGCACCGCTTGTTACGTTTTTCAACCCTTCTTGAATCATAGCTTGTGCTAATACTGTTGCTGTAGTTGTACCGTCACCAGCAATTTCATTTGTTTTATTTGCTACTTCTTGAACTAATTTAGCTCCCATATTTTCGTATGGGTCTTCAAGTTCGATTTCTTTAGCAATTGTGACACCATCATTTGTAATTAAAGGTGCGCCGTATTCTTTATCTAAAACGACATTGCGTCCTTTAGGTCCGATTGTAACTTTAACTGCGTTCGCAAGTTGATCTACCCCGCGAAGCATTGATTGACGTGCATCTTCAGAAAATTTGATTTCTTTAGCCATAAATTATAGCCTCCTGTGTTAATGTGATTGATATTGTTTTTATTGTACGATTGCAAGAACTTCTTCTTCGTTGATTACAAGATATTTCTCTTCTCCTACTTGCACTTCACTGCCAGCGTATTGTTCAAACACCACTGTGTCTCCTTCTTTGACCTCTGGAGTTACTCGCTCACCATTATCAAGTAATCTACCTGGTCCAACTGAGATTACTTTACCTTCATTTGATTTTTCTTTAGCTTTATCAGTTAATACAATACCGCTCTTAGTTGTTTGTTCACTTTCGACTCTTTTAATAATCACGCGATTTCCTAATGGTTTTAGCATAAAGCGTTCCTCCTCTGATATGTTGCATATTGCATTTCAAATCTTTAATTTTATTATTTATTAATCAAATTGCTTTAGCACTCTCAATTCAAGAGTGCTAATTTACTTCTTATATTAATCAAAATAGGTCAAAACATCAAGCATTAAGAATTATATTTTCGTCTATCCTTCTTTTAGTATAGAATAGAAGTAATTATTAATTTGGAGGATTGAAACTTATGTCGCGATTATGGTTTTCAATACTTACCCTAATCGTATACGCATGCGCACTATTCGGAGTTCAAGGTTTCTATAGTGCAGGTGTATACAAGGGACTGCAAGGCAAATCCTTAATGCTTGCTACATCCTATACGCAAGTCGGCTTAATGGTTGTCGCTGCGATTTTAATATTATGGATGAATAACCATGTAAAAAACCCTACACATCTTGATATAGCAAACGATAAAGTAAAGAAACGGTTCGTTATTCCTTGGGCGCTTGTAGGATTAATCGTCGTATTGGTGTATCAAGTGATTGCATCATTGATTAACCAATTTGTGTTCAAAGTGGATCAACCGAGTCCCAATACAACTGGCATTATGAAAATGATTCAAGAAGCTCCAATTTTCATTATTCTAGTGACTATTGCTGGACCTCTTCTAGAAGAATTTGTTTTCCGAAAAGTTATTTTCGGCAATATCTATGAAATACTGAAAGGCAATAAAGTAGTTCGTTTTATTATTGCTGCTACAGTAAGTTCAGCTTTATTTGCTACAGCGCATAACGATCCATCATTTATTATCGTTTACTTCGGTATGGGCTTTATTTTATCCGGCTTTTATATTTATACCAAACGGATTGCTGTACCAATATGTATTCATATTCTGATGAACAGCTATGTAGTGGTTATACAATTCTTATTTGCCGACAAAATAAAAGAAATGCAAGAATCTATGCAAATGATACTACATATTTTTCTTACTTAGTATTATCACCTGATATACAATTCAAACGTATATCAGGTCTTTTGTTTAGAAAAAAACTGCCAAAGCTATAAACTTTGACAGTCCTCATCAATTTAATCTTCTTTTTCTTGATTCTCATCATTTCTGCGATGAATAATCATTAAAATAATAAACCATATAAACGCTGCTCCGAATGTTGCTAACAATGTAGCGATTAAGCGAGGGTGACCTTTTTCAATTTTTTCACTTTCTGTTTTGGTTTCTTTTCCCTCTTCCTTAGTATTATCAATTTTTTCTGAGTAATCTTTAGCATGGTTAGTAGACCCTACTTCGAAATTAGCACTTTTCTTAGTGCGTTTTAAATCAGGCATTGAACCAATATCCCCGGTAATTAGTCCTAATACTTGCACATCCAAATTATCATAATATTGTTGAGCATCTGTTGGGTTGAAAAATTGATATTTAAAATAACCCGTACTTTCTTGAAGGTTATTTAAATCTCGATTACTCGCAAAATTTTGATGTTCTAAAGCACTATGGATATCGCCTTCAGTGGTATTACTATCTTCACTCATGCGGCTCACTTGATTGATAACAAACGGATTGTATTTAAAGGAACCCGTTACAATATGTCCAAAGCGATTGCCTGCTAAATTCATAGTAGTAAAAGGCACTAGATATTGACTAGCCTTATGCATTGTCTTATCAGATGCTTTTTGCTGAGTTGGAGGCTGAGTTAAATTATTATAAAAGTTGCCTTTCCATGAATTGCGATTAGGGTGCTTTTTATTTTGCTGCTCAGTTGCCCCACTCGTTTTTGCATAAGGATAATTATTCCAATTTTTAGTCGGAACTTTATTAGAATTATTCGGTAATTTTGTATATCCATTCTTTTCTTTATAATAATTATTTTCTTTTCTGCCTGTTGTATTTGTATCTTGTTGTTTATCCTTATTCAAGTCAGGTTGAGGACGACGCGTTGGTGTTTGATGATTTTGAGATGGCGCTTTCGGATTTTGATTCCCTTTTGGTGGTTGAGGTTGTTTAGGCTCGTTCGTCGACTCTGTATCTTTTTTAGGGTTCGGCGAATCTGGTTGTTCAGTACCTGTATTTGTATGATTTTCTTCTTTATTTGGTTGGGCAGTTCCCGCGCCCTCTTTTTCAGAACCATCATTCTTAACATGCGTTGAGTGACTGCCACTGCCACCTTTACCATCATTCGGGTCTACATTTGAAGGATGCTCTTCACTATTACCCGGCTGTTGATTCGGCTTTGTTGTTTCATTGTGTTCCCCCGTGTTTGTGGGACGCGCATTTCCGTTTTCTTGCCCATTGGAAGGTGCATTCGGCTGATTAGGTTCTTCAGCATTTTCATTTTTAGTATTATTTGCAGGAGGTTTTGATTCATTAGGTTGATGTTCTTCAGCATTTTCACCTGCACTATTATTCTCGTTATTATTTGGAGTGGTATTAGGTTTTGAACCTGTTGCATTCTCATCTGTTTCTTCAGAATGGTTAGTCGGATTTTGTGTTTGATTTCCATTTGCCCCATTGTTTGATGGAACTTGAGCACCTGAAGAATCTGGATGTGATGCTTCTTCTTTATTCGAAGTGTGATTATCATCAGCTGGGCTTGATGGATTATTACTATCATCTTGTTTTGGTACATTAGTGGCCGGATCAGATTCACCATTGTTTATTTCCGGCTTATTTGGAGGCTGAACACCTTGGTTCTGAATATCTCGGCTTTTTTGACTCGAATTTTGTTGTGATTCATCACTATTATCCTCTGTCGCCGTGTTAACTTGCGGAACTTCATTATTGTTTTGGGATTCTGCGGCTGAAGCATTCAAATGCGCACATGGAAAAAGAAATCCAGCTGCTACTACAGAAATTGATAGATTTTTTATAATTTTATTTTTCATCACAAAAAGCACCTCCCTTCTTACAAAAATATAGTAATCAATTTAAGTATATAAGAAGATGAAGATAAATTCTATAAGTTGGACTGATTGAAATGAACTATTAATATTATTAATAATTTGTAATATTTACTATTGTATGCAAGAGTAATTTGAATATTTGCAACATTGGAATTTCAGTTCGTAATTTAGTAAAGTGAATATAAAAGCGAGGGAGATGACGCAAAATGAAAATTCAACTTTTCCAATTCAATATTCAACCTGCAGATACAAAAGCTAATCAGAAAAAAATTGAAGCTCTATTTTCAGAGCAATTAGACTCAGATACAGAAATCGCAGTCATACCCGAAATGTGGAATAACAGTTACGCCTTAGATAAATTGGAACAATTAGCGGATCAAGATTTACAACAGAACTTCCCTTTTATCCAGAAATTAAGCCAACAATATAATGTCACAATTGTTGCGGGATCGGTTTCGAATAGCAGAAACCAACAAGTATATAACACTGCATTTACAGTCAGTAATACAGGAGAACTTCTCTATCAATATGATAAGATCCACCTTGTCCCGATGTTAGATGAACATCTATTTTTAAATGGAGGGCAAGAAGTACCTTATACTTTCCAGCTGGCTCGAAATGTCAAAGCGTCTCAAATTATTTGTTACGATTTAAGATTTCCTGAAATCGCGAGACACCCCGCAATCAATGGAGCAGACATCCTCTTCTATGTAGCAGAGTGGCCTAAAGCACGTTTAAATCATTGGAGAACGTTATTACAAAGCAGAGCCATTGAGAATGACAGCTTTATTGTTGCTTGTAATAGTTGCGGATTTGAAAAAGACGGCGGAACAGAGTACGCGGGTCATTCTATGGTAATTAATCCGAATGGAGACATACTAGCAGAAGCTGGCGAACAAGAAGAAACTTTAACAGTGGATATTAATCTAGCTGAAGTAACAAAACAACGCGAAAATATTCCAGTGTTCGAAAATCGCAAACCTGCCCTTTATAAATATGATAATTAAAGAAAAAATGCCCGTGAGTTTGGGAGGAACTCACGGGCTATTAAACTTATTATTAAGGGAATGTTTACAGTTATTTTTCTATCTATTTTTGGGGATGTTATTAATTATGAAAAATTTTAGTGAATTTACCGATATATGATAAATTTAATGATGCTCACGATAATTTTAATTACAGTTTATCTATTAAATGTTCTATCCAACAGATAAGCTATAAGGAACAGGAGGGAAATGCAAGGACAAACATTCCCTCCTGAAAAGGATTAAACAATTTAGTGCTTATACTCAAAGGACAATAAATAAAAGGGATTATTTTTTAGTGAATTTGTTTACTGTTTCGATAATTAATTTTACGAAATCACCGATTGTACCTACGATATCGCCTGCCATGTGACATACCTCCTTTACAATTTTTTAATGGTCAGTCGCGCATCCCATTCTTTTCTTTGCGAAGAATATCAAACGAGAATGCTGAAACTGTTCTTCTATACAAATAATCTTCGAACAACGCATTATTTAGCGTATTTTTTTACAGTGTCTAGAATCAAGTTAACAAAGCTTTTAACTGTGTCTACAATGTTGCCTGTCATCTCGACGCCTCCTCTCGAATTTGAGGTTTAGACATATATTCACCTATGTCTATAAGTAAAATTCTTCCTTCACTTCTATCACATCTCTGTGATACATCCTTATTAAAACATCTTGTTTAAATCTTTTGTTAAAAATTCCCTAAATAACTGTTTTTCCTACAAAACTGTATGCAAAATTATGTTAAAATATCGATATTAGCAATAATGGTACAGTTAGGAATTATAAATGAACAGTTAGGCAATAAATGAAAATTGCATACATTTAGGTTGTATAATGTTAATGAGGAGAGTGAGGCTATGCAAAAGGCTTTAGAAAGACGTATTGATGCTTGGGCGCAAGCCTTGCAAAAAAGAAATAACTTAGATCGAATTGCTTATTTAAAAATCAAATTAGGTCTTGAAGTTTTCTTTAGTAATCTTTTTAAAACAATAGTTGTTTATGGACTTGCTCTTCTATTCCATGTTTTTTTATACACTTTAACTGTTCATTTAAGCTACTTCATTATTAGACACTATGCACATGGCGCACATGCGAAATCAAAATTAGCATGTTATATAGAAAGTATTATGTTATTTGTAATTTTACCGTGGATATTGGTTTCTATCGATATACCACCAATTTTTATGACAGTAATGGGAGCGGTTGCATTTGTATTGATATGTATCTACGCTCCTGCTGCAACGCTTAAACAGCCTATTCCAAATCACATGAAGAAAAAGAAAAAAATTATGGCTATTAGTATAACTGTAATTTTGCTCATTGGTTCGTTCTTTATTCCACAACCTTTTAATGAGCTTGTACAGTTAGGTATCGTTTTAATTGGTGCTGCACAATTGCCTATATTTTTTCCAAAACAATCGAAAGGATGAAATTTAAATGGATATTTTAAACGGTATTTTTAAACTTTTCGCTTTTATCTTTGAACAAATTGGCAATATTGCTAAATATAATCCTTGTGTTGGTTTTTTTGATGAACCAGAAGTGCCTAGCGAACTATTAGACGAACAAAAATAAGTTTTTTCTTATTTAGAAAGTGTGAAAAAACATGGAGCTTTTAAACAGCTTATTTATAGCAGTTTTTCAAGAAGTTATGCTTTTCATAATTGCTAAAATAATTTTAAATATTAAATATGCAGCTAAGGATATATTATATATCTTGCTTATCATTTTAACTGGTAGTTTTTGTTACTACTTTTTTAATCGATTTGCTTTATTTATAGTAATCATAGCTGCTATTTTGTATTTTTATAAAAAAGTAAAACTTTACTCTTTTCTTACTATAATTGGAAGTATATTAATTTTATATCTCAGTAGTATGTCTACTCTATTGATATTTTTATTATTTGATATACGTAGTTTAAATATAATTATAGTTAATTTAATCTATATATTAATATTTGTATCTGTATCAATAGTTTGTTCTTTATCACTGAGATATCTTATTAAAATTTTGAGACAATCTTATTTATCGACCAATAAAATCTACATAACACTTGTAGCATTATTTCTATTCTTTACATTTGTGATGCTTTTTACTTTTATGCCATCAAGCATTGATAAATCAAGTACATTCAAACTTGTAATTATAGTATATGTGGCATTTATTTTAGCAATAGTTATACTGGTTATTGTCATATCTGTCTCGTTACTCCGCGAAATGCGCTACAAACGTCAAATGCAAGAAATTGATAATTACTATAAATATACAGTGCGTATTGAAAAGATTAATAATGATATGCGTAAATTCAGACACGACTATGTCAATATTTTATTATCTATGTCCGAATTTATACGAGATGACGATATGGAAGGTTTGAAAACTTATTTCGATAAAAATATCACACCTTTAAAAGATAATATTCAAACTAAATCATTTAAGATTAACGGTATCGAACATTTGCAAATACGTGAACTTAAAGGCTTACTAACTAGTAAAATTATTCAAGCTCAAGAAAATAATATTCAAGTGAGTGTAGAAGTACCAGACGAAATTAATGAGATTTCACTGAATATGATAGATTTATCAAGAATGGTTGGAATTATATTAGATAATGCTATTGAAGCTTCTTTAGAAATTGACAATCCATTGATTCAAATTGGGTTTATAAAAGAAGAAAACTCAGTAATGATCATTATTATGAACAAATGTGCGAAAGATATTCCTAAAGTGCATGAACTTTTCCAAGAAGGTTTTTCCACTAAAGGAAATAATAGAGGTTTAGGATTGTCTACATTAAAAGAAATATCCGAAAGTAAGGATAATGTCTTATTGGACACAGTCATTGAAAACGATTACTTTATTCAGAAACTAGAGATTATCAATACGAAACGTAAGGAGTGAGATAATGAAAATTATTATCTGTGAAGACGATCTGCAACAACGTTCTCATATCGAAGAAATTATCAATAATTATATTATGATTGAAGAAAAACCATTAGAAATTGTTTTGTCAACTGCGGATCCTTATGAAGTATTAGAGTATGCGAAAGCAACAAACGAAATTTGTTGCTATTTCTTGGATATCCAATTAGATGCAGATATTAATGGTATTAAACTCGGTAGTGAGTTGAGGAAATATGATACGATGGGCAGCATCATATTTATTACAAGTCACAGCGAACTCACTTATCTTACTTTTGTTTATAAAGTGGCTGCCATGGACTTTATTTTTAAAGACGATCCAAGTGAAATGAAATCACGTATTATCGATTGCCTTGAGACTTCCCTCACACGTTTGCAACTTCTTTCAAAAGAAAACAATGTAGAGACTATTGAATTAAAGAGAGGCAGCAATTCGGTATATGTGAATTACGATGATGTGATGTTCTTTGAATCTTCCTCTAAATCGCACCGTTTAATTGCACATTTGGATAATCGCCAAATTGAATTTTATGGCAGTTTAAAGGAACTGAGCAACATAGATGACCGCTTCTTTCGTTGCCATAACAGTTTTGTGATTAACCGCAACAATATTGAAGAAGTCATTTCTAAAGAACGCGAAATTCATTTTAAAAACGGCGAACATTGCTATGTCTCAGTTCGCAACCTTAAAAAAATATAAATTTAAAAGCCGATTAAGACCTTTAATAAATGTCTGAATCGGCTTTATGTTTGTGCAGTATGATTTTAACCGTATTTTTTACCCAAAAATCGGTTTTAGATTATATTTTGTAAACTTCAAATAAACTTGTCCAGATTCAGTGCCTGCTTTAATACCAGTACTATTTTCATCAGGAAAGATACGTGAAGACATGACTCTTTCTCCATCGTTACAAAAGATTTCAATACTCGAAGAATCCACGAATATTCTTAATTGTTCAAGCGGTTGAGCAAGCTGCACAGAACATTTTGTGCCATAAGCTTCATTCGGCAATGCCCCACTCTCGCTGCAATCTAAAGTAACTAATCTAGAATGTGTATTATAAGTAATGAGCGTAGTATTTTTTCTAGAAGCTCTAAGTTCAAAATATATTTCTGTCGCTTCATTTTCCAAAATATCAATCAACATTTCGAACTGCTCGCCCTCGTATGGATGCAGTTGTTTCGTGAATTTATTAGCGTAGCCTAAAGCTGTTTCTTCATTGTATCTAAGTGCTGTATAAGATGGATGCGGACGTTGATATAATTTGCCTTGTTCGATGGAGAGCGTTCTTGGTATGGATAAACAAGGTGCTGTATCAGCTTGATTCAATTCTTCAATATCTCCTTGTGCTTCAAGTAAACCCATCAAGACTCGGTTACCCGCTTCATCTTCAAACGTTTGAGGAGCAGTGAAACCAAATCCTTCATCCAATAATTTATAGTCACCATGATTCATGGTTAATCTTTCGAAATCCAAATGTCCTAATAAGAAACCTGAGTGAATTTGATTATCTTCATGATGTACCGTAAACATCAATATATCATAGCCGCTTATTGTAAAATAATCTGGTGAAGTCCAGGCTTGGCCAAAATCTGCAAGTTTGGTTTTAATAGGCTTTTCATATTTCCAACTCAAAGGATTTTCAGCACTATAAACTACTATTCTGCCTTGTTTTTCTTCAGTTTGTGCACCAAATAATGCATAAAACTGATCATCTTTTGAAAAAACTTTAGGATCTTGCAAGCTAGGCAAGAACTTTTCAGGTGGGTTTTCAACGACTGGTTTAGGATATTTATTAGCTTGGTGATGATTGTTGATAAATGCTAATAATTGATATGGTATCAGCGCTTTATCGCTACTTGCGCCTTGCCCCGTATAAAGATAGTGCAAATTATCTTGATAGATAAAAATACTGCCGCCTTTAATTCCGTACTCATCAAAACGGCTATCTGGCTGCAATACACTGCCGTCCGCTTCAAAATGTACTAAATCAGTTGTTTCATATTGAAACCCATAACTTAAGCCTTCTTGAGAATAAAATGGATACCACTCATGAGAAATATAATATTTACCATTATGGTATATCATCCCATTAGGTTTACCTGCTGCTCCGAATGGAGGGTGCAGATGAAATGTTTGTGTATAGGAAGATTTACTGACTTGTTGTTTCATTTCAGTCAGTGCTTCCGTAGAAGTTTGTTCTATACGTTGAAATGATGTTTCATTTGTCCATGGTTGCATGAAGGCGCTCCTCCTGTTTCGTACGATAATAGTCATTATCCATATTTTAGCATATTTCACTGTGAGCTTATATCTCATTTTTAAGCTTGAATATTAAAATTATATGCTCCTAACAAAATTAAAAATTAAAATAGAAAAAATCTCCTCTTGCAAATGATAACATTCTTTATTATTATAAAGCTTATTAACATTATCGGAAATGAGGGGATTTAATGCTATGGATGATTATTAGTGGACTTCTGGTCGGAAGTTTGCTCGGATTTGTTATGCAGCGTACACGTTTCTGCTTAGCTGGAGGCTTCCGTGATATGTACGTTCAAAAAAACAATAAAATGTTTTATGCTTTATTGATAGCGATATCAGTTCAGGCAATCGGTTTACTTGTCTTTACAGCTATTATCGGCAAACCTTTAGATAATGGTACCTTCCCTATCGCAGGGACAATCGTCGGTTCATTTATCTTCGGTGTAGGAATTGTACTTGCTGGCGGTTGCGCTACTGGAACTTATTATAGAGCTGGCGAAGGTTTAATCGGCAGCTGGCTGGCATTATTTTCAT
This sequence comes from Staphylococcus debuckii, assembly GCF_003718735.1. NCBI lineage: Bacteria > Bacillati > Bacillota > Bacilli > Caryophanales > Staphylococcaceae > Staphylococcus > Staphylococcus debuckii. Next base: position 2,011,158 of record NZ_CP033460.1, read on the forward strand.
ATGCTGTCTTTTCAGCCATCACTAAAGCTGGTGTACTAAAACCAGTCATGGAAAAATTAAATTCGAAAACTAACGTGAATGCTGATATGTCAACAAGCACTGGTATCCCTGCTTGGATTTGGGTAATTGCGATTGTGGCTATAACAGGTTATCTGGTAGTCAGAACACTACGTAAGCCTAAACCTAAAATTGCAGTACCAAAATTAAAACAACGCTATACAGGCGTACGTCACTTCTTCTTTGAGAAGAAGTTTCATCCTTTCGTCGCTGCCATCGCAGTCGGATTAATAGCTTTACTTGCATGGCCGATGAGTTACTCAACTGGACGTGAGGGCGGATTAGGTATTACAACTCCTTCTTCCAACCTTGTACAATTCATTTTATCTGGTAAAACTTCTTTCTTAGACTGGGGAGTGTTCTTAGTCCTTGGTATTTTTATCGGCTCATATATCGCAGCCAAAGGATCTAGAGAATTCGCTTGGAGACTTCCAGATAAGAAAACATTGCGTAATAGCGTTATCGGCGGTGCCTTTATGGGATTCGACGCTTCTGTAGCTGGTGGATGTTCAATCGGAAATGGTTTAGTAGCTACAGCAGCTCTATCATGGCAAGGCTGGATTGCTTTAGCTGCTATGATTTTGGGTACTTGGTTTATGAGTTACTTCTTATTCGTCAAACCTATGAAGGCCGTACAAAAGTCTTCTCATCAAAATGCAGCACGTCCTGCAGCACAATCATAATTTCAAACTTATTAAGGGGTGTTTATATGTTATACGAACTCGGTACAGTAGGTATGGTTTGTCCTTTCCCACTAATTGAAGCACAAAAGAAAATGGAAGAATTGCAAATCGGCGATGAGTTGAAAATTGACTTCGACTGCACGCAAGCAACAGAAGCGATTCCGAATTGGGCAGCTGAAAAGAATTATCCAGTAACCAATTATGAACAACTTGGAGATGCTTCTTGGACAATTACAGTTCAAAAAGCTTAAAAACTTATTAAAATTAAGAATGGACATCATTCTACAGGCAAATAAAATGAGCTGGGACTTCTTATGAGGTCCCAACTCTATTTTTAATAGCAATAGCTTTGGCAATCTTTTTTAGCTATTAGTACGTAAATTATTCATAAAGAACAACAAAGATTGTAATTCAATTCCTAAATCTATTTGATGAACTGATACATCTTCCGGCACATCAATACGTACTGGAGTGAAATTCATGATACCTTTGACATCACTCTGCACGAGTTGATTAGCAGCTTCTTGTGCCGCGGGACCAGGTGTTGTAAGTATAACCACATCCAAATCAGCTTTTTTCAAGGCTTTTTGAAGATCTTGCATATCTTTCACAACAACATTGCCGATTTGCTGGCCTATAATATCATCACGTACATCAAATGCCTCAGTAATTAACATCTCATCATGAATAGAGAAATTATATGAGAGCAAGGCCTTACCTAAGTTCCCTACTCCCACTAAACCAATTTTAATGGTATCTCGCTCGCTAATTTTACTCTTGAAAAATTCTAACAGACTTTCAACATTATAACCATAACCTTTCTTACCCAATTCTCCAAAGTAAGAAAAATCTCTTCTGATTGAAGCAGAATCAATATCTAAGGCCTCGCTGATTGTCTTAGAATTAACACGGTCAATGCCTTTTTCATGAAGTTGGTTGACAAGTCTGTAATAGAGCGGCAAACGTTTTAAAGTCGCACGAGGAATATTATTTTTTTGATTACTCATTTATGTTTACCCCCACATCTTTTAAACTATTTCTCAATTTCCCGAAGGTACTACACAGAAATAGTTGTGCTTAAATATGTTTCCAACGGACAAATTGATATATGCAAATAGTTTTTGTTTTATATTGTTCTTACATTAATCTTCCTAAACAAGAAGGAATAAAGCATTTTTATTAACTAAGTATACCTTATATACCCCCTAAAATAAATGACTGTAAAAGTAACTTTCTATGAACAATTTAAACAATATCCATATAAATTACAGTTAAATTTGTCACTTATTTTTCAGCAATGTAGTTATCATTATACGATTAAATATATAATTTGAACACATGATATCCTAACAAATTTAATACAATTGAATATTCACTTTCAATTTCAATGTAAATCTGCATTATTTTTCAAACTCGAAAATCAAGAAGATTTAATAGGCATATCCAAGTTTAGCACTTATAATGGTAAGTAAGTGATTAAAAGAGCCAAGAAAGGAGGACTACGAGATATTCCACAACTACTTTATCTCGTAAATTAAACGGCATGATATTACTACAACTAAATGATGTCTCTAAATCTTTTGATGGAGAAGAAATCTTCAGCGATGTCCATTTTGAAGTTAAGAGTCATGAGAAAATCGGTATTGTCGGTCGCAATGGTGCCGGCAAATCTACCCTAATGAAAATCATTGCTGGTGTTGACAATTATGATGAAGGTCATATTTCAAAAATCAAAAACTTAAAAGTAGGTTATTTGACGCAACAAATGACATTAGATACTAATCATACTGTTTGGGAAGAAATGTCGAAACCGTTTGCGAAACTTAAGCAAATGGAATTAGATATGCAAGCAGAAACAAATTGGTTAGCTGAACATGCGGATGCCTACGAAACTGAGACATTTAAAGAACACATGTCTAAATATGAATCCCTCTCTAACCAATTCGAACGCTTAGAGGGTTATCAATATGAAAGCAAGATTAAAACTGTGTTACATGGTTTAGATTTCACAGAGGACGACTTCCATCGGCCAGTCAATGACTTCAGCGGTGGGCAAAAAACACGTTTGTCTTTGGCTCAAATGTTATTGAGTGAACCTGACTTATTACTACTAGATGAACCTACCAACCATCTAGACATGGAAACCACACAATGGTTAGAAGATTACTTAAATTACTTTAAAGGCGCTATCGTGATTATCAGTCATGACCGCTTCTTCCTCGACAAAACAGTCAACCAAATTTATGATGTCGCTTTAGGAGCCGTTCAACATTATGTCGGCAACTACAGTAAGTTTATTACGCAACGTGATCAATACTATGAAAAACGTATGCAAGAATATGAGCGGCAACAAGCTGAAATCAAGCGACTTGAAACTTTTGTGGAAAAGAATATTACACGCGCCTCGACGAGCGGAATGGCAAAAAGTCGACGTAAAGTATTAGAAAAAATCGAACGTATAGATAAACCAATGTTAGATGCTAGAAGCGCCATTATCCAATTTGCTTTCGATCGCAATACCGGTAATGATGTCTATCATATCCGCAACTTAGAAATCGGTTATGAACATCATCCTGTGACTTCCCCTATTACACTTGAAGTCACAAAAGGCGACCATATTGCAGTTATCGGACCTAATGGTATAGGTAAATCTACTTTTATCAAAACAATTGCTGAGCGTCTTCCGAAAATTAGTGGCGAAATTAGTCATGGTGCTAATTTACGAGTCGGTTATTATGATCAAAAACAAGCTGAATTCAAATCAAATAAAACAATTCTCGATTATGTATGGGATCAGTACCCTACAATGCCAGAAAAGGATGTGCGTGCAGTACTCGGTCGTTTCTTATTTGTGCAAGATGATGTCAAAAAAGTGATTAATGATTTATCAGGTGGCGAGAAAGCACGTCTTCAACTTGCCCTCCTCATGTTAGAAAGAAATAATGTGCTTATCTTGGATGAGCCTACCAACCATTTAGATATAGATTCAAAAGAAATGCTGGAACAGGCACTGCAAGATTTTGAAGGCACCTTAATTTTCGTTTCGCATGATAGATACTTTATCAACCAACTCGCTAATAAAATTTTCGATATGGATGAAACTGGTGGCACAATGTATGCGGGTGATTATCAATATTACTTGGATAAAACTGAAGAGAAAGCTGCTTTACAAGCAAAGGCTGAAGCAGAGCAAGCTGAAAAGAAAGCATCTGAGAATACTACCAACTCTTATTCAGAACAAAAAGCCCAGAAACGTGAACAACGTCAAATTGAACGTCAAATCGAAAATTGCGAAACAGAAATTGAAGCTTGCGAGCAAAAAATCGCAGAAATTGATGAGCAATTGACCCAGCCAGAAATCTTCAGTGATCCTGAAAAAGCTGGACAATTGGCTGAAGAGAAAAACCATACCGAACAACAGCTCGAACATATTATGAAGCGTTGGGAAGAATTACAAGAAAAAATAATTTAATCCATAAAGGTTACAGAGGACTAAAAATGATTACTTCATTTTAGTCCTCTTTTATTACAATTCCTTAACAAAATTATCAACATTAAAAATCCCTTAACATCAACTATCCACAGAGTTATCCTAGTTATCCACAAGTAATAAGTTACTTATTCCTCATCTATTCACACTGCTTTTCCTGTTTATACACATTTATCACCACACTTATCCACACTTTATACACTTTCTGTTGATAAGTACGCACGTTCGCTATTGACAATTGTAAAAGCTGTATTAAATAAGTTAAAACTGTAAATCCTTAAAAAAAGCGGAAGCTCGAACAAATTAATGTCACAGCTTCCGCTTCATCTATAATCATTATTTTTTATACCCATATTTATGACTGCTCAACTGAAAAGTCTTCAATATCTAAACTGCTATGTCCGTTCAATTGCATATCGCTTCTCATGCCAGCTTTATATAGATAATGGCCTGCTGCACCTATCATTGCTGCATTATCCGTACATAATTTAGGGTTCGGTATCGATAATTTAATTCCGTGGTCAGCGCATGCTTTCTTCAATTCAGTGCGCAATCCTTTATTACTTGCTACTCCGCCAGCTACAATTAATTGATTAACATGATAGGTTTCACAAGCTTTTATAGCTTTTCCAACTAAAACTTCTACGACACTGTTTTGGAAACTTGCCGCTACGTTTTCAGGAATAATAGCTGCGTCTTTCTGTCTTAAATTATGCAATTTATTGATGACTGCACTTTTCAAGCCACTGAAACTGAAATCAAAGCTGTCAGGTTCTAACCATACACGAGGGAAATCATAAGTATCTTCACCTTCAGCTGCCAATTTGTCTACTTGCGGTCCGCCGGGGTAAGGCAATCCAATCGTACGCGCTACTTTATCATACGCTTCACCTACTGCGTCATCTCGTGTTTCTCCAATCACTTCGAAACTCAAATGATCTTTCATATAAACCAGCTCTGTGTGACCCCCTGATACAATTAAAGCCATTAAAGGGAATTCAAAAGGTTCTTCTAAATTATTGGCATAGATATGGCCAGCAATATGATGCACAGGAACGAGAGGTTTGTCATATGCAAAAGCGAGTGCTTTAGCTGCATTGATTCCGATTAATAATGCACCGATTAATCCAGGGCCTTCTGTCACTGCTACAGCATCAATTTCTTCCATAGTAACCTCTGCGGTTTGTAAGGCATCTTCAATCGTAGCAGTGATGCCTTCTACATGATGACGACTTGCCACTTCTGGCACCACGCCGCCAAACCGTTTATGACTTTCAATTTGACTTAAAACTGTGTTGCTTAAAATCTCTTTACCGTTCTTGATAACACTGGCACTTGTTTCATCACAACTCGATTCAATTGCTAAAATTAATGTTTCTTTATTCATTTTAAATCCACCCACATCACGAGTGCGTCCTCACCTTCTCCATAATAATTCTTACGTTTGCCGCCATAATTAAATCCTAAATTTTCATAGACATGTCGTGCCGTACCATTTTCAACTCTCACTTCTAAACTCATTACGTTGCATGTTTGTCGTGCATAGCTCATCGCATACTTTACAATTAATTGACCTAAACCATATCCTCTCAAGTCTTCTGCAATCGCTACCGTCGTAATTTGTGCTTGATCTACCACCGTCCACATTCCTATATAACCGATGATTTCATGTTCAAATTCCATCACAAAATAACGCGCAAATTTATTACGTTCCACTTCGTGATAGAAAGCATCAATCGTCCATGAACTATCATCAAAACACATACGCTCTAAATCATAAACTTGCGGCACATCTTCCAAAGACATCAAACGAATATTTAATTGGTCTAGGACTTCTGATTGTTCAGCCAATTGCGTTCTGCCTCTGATAGTTTTAAATAATCCGGATGGAATGTGTGAATATTTTCAGGCTCATGAATCAAAGCTTTCATCTTAGAAGCTTGAGGAAGCGTTTCAACCAGTTTGCCCTCAAGCAAAGGTTTTATTTTTTCCAAATCATTTCCTGCAAAAATATAGTCTTTCTTACTTTCAATTAAGTAACTATTTAAATCTGCAATAGTCATATATTGATCTTCCAGCACCGTTTCTAATTGCCCGTTCCGATAGTAATAAACGCCTGTATAGACCGCTTCACGTCTCGCATCTATCACTGGCACAATCCACAATCCTGCTTGCAGATCCGGCAACGTGGCCGCCAGTGCTTCCAATGAAGAAACGCCATATAACTTCGTTTGTAAAGCATAAGCCAAAGTCTTAGCCGTTGTCACCCCGATGCGCAATCCCGTATAAGAGCCGGGTCCTTTAGCTGCAACAATAGCATCTAATTCTCGTTTGTCGATTCCTGCCTCCTGCAAAATACTTTGTATGGCAGGCATCAACTGAATAGAATGATTGCGTTTTAAATTCGTTGTATGTTCAACAAGAACATTATCATCTTGCATTACAGCAAGCGACATCGGTTTATTCGATGTATCCAGCAGCAAGTAATTCACGTTCCACTTCCTCCTTCATCTTGTCATATCGTTTACCGTTCGCCTCTATTGAAATTGCACGCGACGTAGCATCCAGTGCTTCAATATTAATACGTAAGAAATCTTCAGGCAGAAAGTCAGTAATAAATTCACTCCACTCAACCACCGTCAATGCACGATCATTAAAGTATTCATCAAATCCAAGATCCTCTTCAGCATCTTCCAAACGATAACAATCCATATGATGAAATTTCATATTCGTTCCTTTATAAGATTTTATAATATTGAATGTCGGAGAATTGATAGTACGCTTCACACCCAAATGCTTACCGATAAATTGACTTAAAGTCGTCTTACCAGCACCTAGATTGCCCTCTAATAAAATTAAATCCCCTGGTTCAACAAACGCCACCAAGATTCCAGCAAAACGATTCATTTGATCAATAGTGTTGATTTTAATCATCTTAAATCTCCTATAAATCTGTGTGATACAGAAAATTTTTATCCTCTATATTGTAACACGTCAGGCAACACCCTCTGAATAATTTAAACCATTTTCACTTCGTAAAAGAAACCTTTTGAAGAGTTGGCTGAAATCTGAAAGTTAACCTAATTTTGAAAAAATTCTCACAAAACTATTGACATCATATCTCGCATGTAGTAAATTAAATTTATCAAATTTTTAGACAATTCAAATTAATGATATAAACCATTCGAAAGGAGCAAATTAAAATGACTAATACCACATCAGTAAATACTCGACCGACAACAACAAATATTTTAGTCATTTTAATTATTTGCTAGGACTCGAACTTTAGTAATTGTAACTACTAAATGTTTAAGTCCTATTTCCGATTGAATGGGACTTATGAACGTCCCAATTATTGTTGGGACGTTTTTTTATTTGAATCTACGGGGGGAATCTTTGTGAGAAGCGACCAAATCAAAAAAGGAGATCAACAAGCTCCAGCAAGAAGTTTACTTCATGCTACAGGACAAATTAAAGAACCAACAGATATGAATAAGCCA